>PBZE01000015.1 GCA_002730095.1 Methanobacteriota archaeon
CCAGCAAGGGCTTCTTCCCCGGTTGAAGAGGCCAATAACAAGCTGATGTCCTCAGATGCCCATATGCTTGGAGCTCTGTACTTGAGATCGAATTCAATCATCTGCGATGCGAACATGCCCTGAGCGAAAATCTCTAGGTACTCTATGCCAGTATTCATTCCAGCTACCCTTTGTGTGTTCCAGAGGATATTTACTTGGTTGGTTAGCGTGTCTCCAGAAACAGAAGTGTGAGCGACTCCATCATCATCCGTCCAAGTGCAATCCTCGCACCACTCATATATTTCGTATCCCGAGTATGTGATGGTGTTCTCTTCATAGTCAAAATCTAGAATCTCACGAGTAGTATTCTCGTAGTAAATGAAAGGTCCAATCTTTTCATACGTGGGGGCAGATCCATTTGCTTGAACGTCGTCCAGATTAGAAATCGAATGAGCGAAGTAAGCCTTCTCGGATGAAACATTCAACCAATCTTCGTCATAGTCGAATGTGTAATCCTCATTTCCATCCTCGTCGTTTCCATCCATTCCTTCGGATACCGCACTCTCAACAGTACTCTCAATCTGACCATCGACGAAACCTGTTGCCATCAGTCCTAAATTCACTAGCAAGAGCAGAGCTCCTAAGCCAATTGCCATTGTTCTTTTGTCAGTCATCACTGCCACACTCTCTCTCCGGGAGTCATGTGCAAGACATAAGCGTTGCAGTGACACTGATTTTCAATAATGCCGTTTTTTCATATGAATCCGAAGCTATCGAATGTCTGTGCGAAGGTGTAGAGCATTATCGGAACCAGGATTATTCCCATTGCATGGCTCCTCCTGATTCCAATACGCGGGGGCATTAGTCCCAAACCAGTTCCGACCATCAAAACTCCTACACCGACCCATCCAGTGGATAGCCATACTAGAATGCTGACAAACCCAGCCACGGAAATGACCAGTGTTCTAAGTGGAACTATCTCATGCATCTTTAGCATCCCCTTTCCTACCTCAATCATGACAGGTACTGCGAAGAGGCCCGCTGCAATAGTGATTCCAAGAAGTCTAACGAAGTCTGCAGGTGGATCAACGGCATTCCAACCATCTATTGGATACATCATATTCAATGCAAGGGCCGCGCCACTCCTTGGCCTTCCAACCATGTACAGGAAACCAAGTACCATTACCGTAACCGCAGTATTTACCGAAGATAGAACCGCTATTACTTCCAAGTCTTGTTGTTGGCTTTGAGCACTTAGGTCCAAGTCAGGACTAGATTCTGCTGCTTCTCCCAATGCTGCCTCGAAAAGCTCCCTTTCATCTTCTGTCAGCCCCTCCAAATCTCCTGCTATATCTTCGAATGATTGCTTAGGTACAAATCCTGGTTGGATCCCATGCTCAAAATCTGCAGGAATGTAATTTGGATCTGTGAGTCTTCCCCATAGATTTCTGGCGCTCATTACAACAACCGTTGCTTGCGCAGCAGTCATCCCAGGAAGTATGGCCATCACCGATGACACAACTGCCGAAAGGAATGTGGGGACCGCGAGAGGCCTCATTGGAGGCATCTCCCAATTTTGCTTCTGAGGAGGTATCTCAGATGTTGTGACATAGATGTCAATCAGATTTGCAATCCCAAAAAGTCCTGCTAAACCCGGGAAAAGAAGAGTTGCAGACGGCATCCCCACAGGTGAACGTCCAGGCAACTCGAAAACTGCCCACCCGTAGAATCCACATATCAGGAAGAAAGCTGTAGCCACGAGAATTCCTGCAACTCTGGAACTCGAACCCAAACTGAGGTCGATTTCATTCCAGCTCCTTTTGTACCTGAATCTGCCAATGGGAATATTCACCTTAAATGTAGTGGGAAGGGGGATTTTGAACTTCCTTGTAGCTCGCTGCATCCACTCGGGCCATGCTAGTCTGGTGGTCTCAGTCATGATAAGGAAAATTGAAATCACCAACAACAGCCAAGGCAGGATGTCTCGACTGGATTCATACAGGCCCAAGCCCGGATTCTCTCCGAACATCAGCCTCGCTACAATTAGCAAGGGGATGGACATAAGCATCCCCATTTGTGATCCTCTTGCTGAATAGGCCACTCCCTGTGCCGCTTGCCCTGAGATTAGCATACGATGTCCCGGGAGCAAAGCTAGAGCCATGTTATCATCTGGTGCACCTACTAGCGCGCTCGGAATGTAATTCAGGAATGTATGGACAGTTCCACAAGCAACAATTATTCCCGCTACAGCATCAAGGGGAATTCCAATTCCAACTGCTACCGGAGACAAGCTAAGCGCTATCAATGCCACGTTATTGACGTGGAATCCCGGAATCAGGCCAGTCAGACAACCAAGCCCGACCCCGAAAACAAAAGAGGCGATAAGCCATCCAAAATCAACTAGAACCGGATCCAACTAATCACCTATCTGACATCTATGCAGAACCGGGCAGTACTCTCCATGCCGAACTCTTCCATGCTAAGCCTTCCAACCCAATCCACAGGCTCTCCTATGGAAAGCTGCTCTATGGACTCGGTACCATCCCCTAGGAGGCATACCTTCTCATCAGAACCAGATCTTGAGATCCAGTCGACCCCATCATCATCGGTGATCGCTTCGCCAGTCAATTGGACAATTTTGCCAAGATCCCATCTCCAAGAGTTGTAACCATCCCCCCAATTTAGCAGAATTGGATCTGGAGCTTCTCCCAATGTCCAGGAGCGTGCCTCTAAGACTACTCTGCCATCAGCATCGGACCACAAAACCGTGGCGTTAAACCTGATTGGCTGGTTGGCTTCGATATATTCAGCATGCTCGCCAATTAACTGGAGCCTCAACTTAGTCTCTCTCTCATAGTAATCAGCACCGTCTCCCACATATCCTTTGTCATAATCTGGCGATATTGGGTCAGTCACCCATCCCTCAAACGTGTAATTCCCTCCGACGTAGGAGAAGGGGTCCGAAGCAACGTTGGAGAGTTCAGTCACATCATCCCCGAAATTCCCCGTCTCTCTCTCAGACATCAAGTCGTATCCTCTATCCAAGCAAACCTCAGCCTCATCGGCCGCCCACGCCAACCTTCCGGCCCAAACTCCCTCAGTACCGTTAAAATCGGCCACACCAAGATCTTCGTCCGAGGGAAGGAGGCATAGGGTATCACTGGGAGATGGTCCTTTCAAAATCCACTCTCCCCCATTCGACATCACTGTTCCAGTCACGAAAACCATCTTTCCTACATCGAAGGTGAGTGAGTACGGATCTGCTTCCCAATTCACACTCGTGGGGATGCCTTGACTGAGGACCTCGACTTCACTGGCCTGAACGAGGAGTCTCCACCTGTAGGATCTCTCATCGAATTGTAACCAACCATTCATCCTAACATGACTGCCTGCTTCAACCCACTCAATCACACGACCTTCAATTTGGACATACAGCAGATGATCGGCCCCTCCATAAACGTGATTGTCCATCAGGTAAAGTGAGTGATATGTTACATCGGGAGCCAGTGGCTCGCTCAACCATCCATCAATCTGGAGCGATTGATTAGCGAAGGACAGAGGATCCCTGCCCACCTCGACAAGTTTGGTCTCAGTGAAGTCCACGAAACCATTCTGGGCAATTATCGCCCCATATCCATTCGATTGCAGCCATATCCTGCCATTCCACTCAGAAACCTCCCCTTCAACAGTAACTACCGTCCCTATTGGGGGGACCTCATTATTCCAATCCACATTCCACCTAACTTTTGCTACGGAATGACCATTGATTTCTTGAACCTGTAGGTCTATTCTGTCCGCGCCCTCGCCATAGGGATCTCTGACATACCCCGTAAGGACGCCTTCGATCTTTACAGTCTCACGAGGAAAGTTTCTTATTTCATCAATTTCAATCATATCTGGCTCTCGAACAACGGCATAGAAATTCATTGCCGAGACAAGGAGAAGGGATGTGAAGAACATCACCCATAGCTTAGTCATGATTGTCGTGAAGGGGGTCCAACGCTTCATGGTTGCCATTGTGAAATATCAGGTCATTCTTCGGCAAGGTTCTTGACTCGGTGGCTAGCCAGAGAGGACAGGACCCGTAGCTCAGTTGGTTAGAGCGCTCGGCTCATAACCGAGTGGTCATCGGTTCAAATCCGGTCGGGTCCACCACCATCTCAACAACTTGATATTTTGGTCGTTTTCATAAGCGGATGGGGCGAAGTCTCAAATACGGTCTTGACTGCCATCATCATGATGTCAAGCCGAAGCTCAGTGAGGACCAGCATGCTGATTCTGATGGTTTACTTCCTGAGCACGTGGGCAGGGGCTGCTTCAGTCCATGCTCAGACCAACCCTACTCCCGACATCACTCTAACCTGTGACAACCCTCAGCCCATCGAGGTCTACCCTGGTGCGACTAGGACATCAATTGTCTATTGTACCCTCCAGAATCCAACAGTCCACAGTGAGAAAGTCGACCTCCAGATACAATCCGGTGCTTTGATTTCAGCTGGGCCAGCTTCGATGTCCGTAGGTTCAGGTGCAGATGTAAGCTTCCAGGTAATTCTCAGGGCGGATCTGAGAATGCCTGAGGGGCAGCATCAGATCTCCATAACAGCTCAGGTGGTTCAGGCAGACGGGATCACATGGCCCAACGGAGCTCCTACGACCTACAAGGTTCTAGCAGTCATCAAGCAATTCAGCAGGCTCAGAGTCGCTTCCGACGTTGCATTCATGCAACTCGCTCCAAGAAAAGACGTTCTAATGTCGTTCGATGTTTACAACGATGGTAACGCTATGGACAGATTCAATGTCGAAATCGTCAATTATGACGAGCTAAACGATGAGGGATTCCAAATCAGCCTTCCTCTGGTTTCGGTCGAGATAGAGTCTTCTGCACCTCCTGAGAAGGTCCGTGTTCAGATAAGAACGCCGAAAAATCAAGGCTGGACAGACAAATTCTTCAATCTGCAGTTCAAAGCGACCTCTGAATATTCAGTAAGGACTGAAGGAATTCCAAATTATATGGTACAGTCAATGACTATTTACATCCGTGGAGTATATCTTCCAGGGTTCGGAATGCTCGGCTCAATGATGATGACCGCATTAGCGGCTGCAGCCATTGTCGGCAGCAAGAGGGAAGATCATGTCCTGGAGCTAGATGATGATGGCAATTTGGTACCCATGGATTCTAGAATATTCTAACGATGCATATTTTTCGGTGCTTCATGGCAACGGGTTGATAACTAGACCTCCTCCCTTGAATTGATAGAGGCATTACAGTGAGCGGCGGAGGGTTGTTGGAGAAGGCCATGGGGCAACAGATGTCCCCTGAAGGAGAATCAATGGTTAACGAAGTAGTAGCAGAGGCATTGCCACAACCTATTGCTTCCAGAAAACTTGAGTTTTCAATGACGGTAAAGATTGGTGCTGCAGTTGGTATACTAGCATTCCTCCTAATGTGGTTCCTGGACAGCTACGCCCTCCAAGACATAGTTGACCCAATTCCATTCGGCCTTATCCCCCTTGCATTATTTTCCGGTTCTTTCTATTTGGTTTGGAATGGATTAGGCAGGCAGAAGACTGTTGTTCTAGTGATATGCTATCTCATGCTAGCTGCAGTCCCATATATCGCTGGTATGACATTCTCCGAGTCGATTACCATATCCGAAAGCGAGCTATCCGATGATTCGACGGAGCTCACACTTACCATAAGGGGATCCTCTCCAGCCACATCGGCCGATGTTTCGATAACCTACGGGGGAGACTCAGTTTATGATGAGAATGTCCCATTCTCCATAAATAGGGAAGACGGCATAGGCGACTATGGTGAAATTACCCTTTTGGTATCTGATTGGTACTCGGGTAATGCAGACTCTTCGAGTGATTATGTTGTGACGGTCTCAGCCGGGTCGTCTCAAGCCTCCTTCATCCTGCAGTCAATCCATCTGCAAAGGACAATCGACGACGTCAAGAGCGCCACGGCCGCCTCGATCGGAACAGGTGCCGATTGTGATAGCTCCAAGGACTCGTGCGTCATAGGGGTCGCCTTGACTGCATGGGCCGGACTCGACGCAATAGGGTCCAATCCTCCCGGAGGCCTTCCTTATGCCGACTACACTCTGGATGCAGTACTCATGCACGAGGGCGGCGCAGTCGCAATTACATATCCTACGGTCACAGTTGTAAATGGGCTCGCACAGTGGGACTCTGGCAATGGGCAGTATGGAGGAGGGTCAGCCAACGTCGGCGCAGAGGGTTCCCAGCTGCCATTAGAAGGATCCGTGGATGATTTCAACCTCAACACCAGGTATGTCCCGATAGAGGATTGGGGCACAGATGATTATGGCTGCTACGAATTCACCGTATCCGTTGTCCAAACATCCCCCTGGTCCGATGGGGCAGTGGTTTCATACACTTCGTTCTATGACTATGAGGAGCAAGGAGGGGATCAGGAAAATGACCCCAACAACACTAATCCTCAGGATACAGAGGAATCTTGGACCGTTGCTAGTAGCTGCTAGTATGGGCCCTTATTCGACCATTCAAAAAGTGAGTGGCAACTGTATCTCAACTCTTGAAAAAACTAGCAATTAAGCGTGAAGCCTCAGGTGTGTGAAACATGCGCAGCACTCGTAGTGTGACCGAAATAGTTCCAACTCACATTGTCCGGGAGGGGGGCGGATTCAAGGTACGTAGGCCGTACAGAATGGGAAAGGTACTGAGCCCGTTTTTGTTAATAGACGAAATGGGGCCAGTGGATTATGGCCCAGGGGAGGCCATAGGGGCTCCATGGCACCCGCATCGGGGTTTTGAGACTGTGACATACCTCCTAGATGGAAGGATGAGGCATGAGGACAGTGCCGGAAATAGCGGAGAACTAAATCCGGGAGATGTTCAGTGGATGACTGCCGGGCGCGGGATAATCCACTGTGAGGAGCCCCATGAGGATTTTCTCAGAACAGGGGGCAGGACACATGGGTTCCAGATATGGGTTAATCTTCCCTCATCACACAAAATGATGGAGCCCAGATATCAGGAAGTCCCATCATCTGAGTCTCCTACTGTGGAGAAAGACGGGGTTTGGGCACGAGTCATAGCAGGTGAATGCATGGGCACCACTTCATCAATAGACACTACGATACCAATCACGTTGATCCATGTTAGAATGCATGATGGCTCGAGACTGGTCCAGAATTTCGAATCAGACCTAAATGGCATGATTTACGTATTCGGAGGAGAGATCGCATTAGAAAACGAAATACGAGTGAAAACTACTCCTTTCGCATTCGGCACTAAGGCGAGACAGCAAATACGCGATGGCGAACTGGCGATCCTTTCCAAAGGAGAGGAACTCGCAATCCGTGCTAGGTCTGAATCCGAGTTCCTGATTTTCGCGGGTCCTGAATTGAACGAGCCAATATCTCGCTACGGCCCATTCGTGATGAACACGAGAGAAGAAATTGAACAGGCATTCATCGACTATCGAAACGGTACATTCGCCGACTGATCAGTGTCTTTGCACCCAATACTGACATCGCACCCACAACTGCTCTTCTTGATTCAGGCCATATCTTCAGATCTTTCAATGACATAACTGTCATTATCAATTGGGACCCAAACATTAGTCTTCTCTTCATTTTGTATTTCTACACGGTAGGGATTGCCATGATCCCAGCACTTCAGAATCTTTCCTTCAGTGAACTTTCCAATATTGGCATAGACTCTATCGCCGACTCTGAAGCGCAATTTCTCTGCCTTACAATCCATTAGGCCTGCTTGCAAGGAATCATGGTCAAGGTTTCGGCCTATGAACACGAATCTGCACTCTCTGCTCTCACCCTCTTTCCAGAGGAAGTCATCACTGAAGTCTCCTCCAAAGAGCATGTGGACGCCTTGGAATACAAATTTCTCATCCATGCCCTTCACAGCAAGTACCCCCTTGTATCGAAATAGATCCTCGGCCTTCTCGTCCATCAAATCCCCAATCCATGCCTCCAACTTGTTTATGTTTAGCTCCCCTTCAAATTTCGCGCTAGTCGATGTAACACGCTGATCGTGTTCGTGCTCAGATTCCGTATCTAGGAACTCAGGATCCATTTCCAATGTTCTCTTCAAATCGAAGGAACCGATCCCTATCAGTTTTGTTGGATCAATTATGCTATTTTCCGTATGGTAAATCGGCGCGAAGCTATTTATCGATTTGATCTTACTCTCAACTTCTTCCAGCTCATCTAGTGTTACTAAGTCTATCTTGTTGAGCAGGATCCTATCTGCGAAGGCGAGTTGCTCGACAGCTTCGTTTTCTACGTCCTCAGGTTTCTCCTCTTCAACGTGCTGGATTATGTGCTTAGCATCAACTACCGTTATTATTCCATCAAGTTTGTATCTGTCAGAAACCATATCATCGACGAAGAATGTCTGAGCGACCGGAGCCGGATCAGCTAGTCCTGTTGTCTCTATAAGGACGCCATCAAAGTCTTTGATTTTGTCATACATCCGATCTAGCAACTCAGTCAAGTCGCCTCTTACGGTGCAGCAAATACATCCGTTCATCACCTCAATTATGCTCTCCTCTGAGCTCTCGACGATTATATTCTCGTCAATTCCAATATCTCCGAACTCATTCTCGATGATTGCGAACTTCATTTTGTGCTCCGTACTGGAGATGATGTGATTCAGAAGGGTGGTCTTCCCCGAACCTAGAAATCCAGTGAGAACAGTGACAGGCATCCTGTTGTCATTATCGCTTCCATTAATCATCTAAGCACCGGTTTTCGGGTCACCATAGGATATATAATTTCGACTAATAATGTATCAATCGGGAATTATTACCTTCCAAATTATCTGCGATTTTCACTGTATTTATCGAATATAATCTTCTTCTTCATCGACTTCTGATCTACTTCTGACTAGCCACATTCCAACCAACAAGACAGATACAAATATCGCAACTAGTATGGAAACCATTGGGAGACTTTCCTCATCTACGCGCTCTGTCCATGAAATAGTTTCAGATGCCATGGAGCCTCCTCCAAATGAGTCATCCGAGACAAGCTGTGTTGGAGTTAGAGCCTCACAATTCAGCGTGAAATCACCAGTCTCCCCTCCTCTCCAATCGAACAGTATCTCGCCGGACTCACCGGCGCCAAGTACAATTCCCTGGAAACCACCGATGTCGGCGTCCAAGCCAGTCTCTACTACATCGCAAGAGATGTAGAAGCTTGCAGATGCTGTTCCGCTATTGGAAAAGGAGGCACGCATCGGAACAGATCCGCCCGAATATCCCATAGGGTCCGAGCCCTCTTCTTCTTCTACGAAATCCAGGGCCATCCACTCAATGTAGGGCGTGTTATCCCCGACATATTGCATGTCATGCCATGACAGTGGTACGCTGTAACCGCCGTAGTCATCAATCCCAGAGCCATCCGGGTTCCAACCAGTCCTGTATGAGATTATCTCAATCGTTGCAGACTCGCTCCAAATTGTCCCATTCGACCAGCCTACCTCGACCACTCTCTCTCCGCCTCCATTTACCAAGGCCTCCCCGTAGTCGTCGCTGAAAGAATCGAAGGACGTGGATTCAGAAACTCCCATGCCATTAACTCTGAAAACAACGCCCTTGGAGTCGAAAATCACCTTCTGGTCAACGACTCTCCTTTCCCACCTGTCGGTGAATCCCCCACTTCCAACAGAGTTTTCCCAGGTAATTTCACTGAAAGCAGTGCCTCTAACATCGTGGTCATCGAGGCTGTTACTGAATGTCGAGTTGACTATCCTGACAATAGAGCCATCTCCTTGGGACAGTATGGGTCCGACCCTGTCGAGAGCACTGCTGTTCGACACAAGGGAGCCATTTTCGCCAATGATCAGTTTGGTCCCAACCAAGGACGAGCCACTCAAGCTAATATGCCCGTTTGCCACGATTTCATGCCCCCTCTCTCCTGCTGCCATCATATTCATGCTTTCCAGATAATATCCCTCTAGCTCAATCTCCTCATTCCCTACTTCAATTATCACATGAGAAACAGAGACAGGGGATTGCCCGTATCCTATCAGGCCTATCCAGATGTCTTCGCCATCCGTGTCAGAGAACTCGAAAGTGTGACTGCTGCCGTTCAGAGAGATTGGATCCGAGTCACCTATGAATGCCTGGGCTCCGTAGTAGCTTGCCCCTCCGACGGAATGCATGGTCATAGTGAAATCTCCCTCGATGCCCTCATTAGGAACCCTGAATGAGGCTCTGCTTCCCTCGTCCCAGTACCCATATCCCTTCAGCCCATAGCCACAGTCCGAATTGGTGAAGCCATCAGGCTCTTCTGAAAGGTCACATCCGAGTACTGAATCCTCCACATTGAGGACTCCTCCTTCTTCGATTGTTATGTCACAGCTTAGATCGAAAACGACGTCTCTGATTGTGAGCTCCCCTCCATCTACAATCCTGACGTGTTCGTAATCACACCAACCATCCGATTCCCAAGTGACGCTTGAGTCGATGGTGGCTTCATTCTCCTGTGCGGCTGCAAATCCACTCACTGCTACGAGGGACATCAACATAATCAATGTCTGAAGGACCGCTATTCTCTTGCTCATGACTCTAGGGAAGACTGCTGGCAAATCAATGATTTCCCTCCCGAAGTCGGTATTAGGCCATATGAGGCGATTACCAAATCACTCATACACCGATTACTTCTGGGCAGGGCGTGGATACAGTGCAGACGCTTTCCGAGTCATTCAATGACTCGTCATGGGGTTTCGCATTGAACATCGTTACAGTCCTGATCATGTATGGTCCCTTTTACTTGGCTAACACTGGTGCTATGCTATTCGGTAAGTGGATACCCGATAAATTTGGATTTAATAGCTTAGTGATCGATAGGGGACGGACTCTCAGTGACGGATTCAGAGTACTGGGCGATGGGAAGACATGGAATGGTTTTCTTGGAGGCGCATTCTTCAGCGGCATTCTGACAATTCTCTCGCACAAATTTTTCGGAGGGAGGTTAGAATCTGGATCTAGGCCTTTCATAGACCCTACACTGTGGTCCTCACAGGATGATTGGTTCTGGCTTGGAAATGAATGGGGGGCAGCTTTCACAATGGGCTTCACGTTAGGGATTGCATGCATGAGCGGCGATTTGATAGGTTCATTTTTCAAAAGGAGGAAGGGGCACAAGAGAGAGGGGGCCGAGAGCTCACAAGCCCCTCTCCTCGATACTATGACATTCGCTGTAACCATTTTCTTAGCATCTTTCCTCCTATTCGATGGGCAGATAATCACTAGTCCGAATCTGTTTGATGAGATCGTAGCACTTTTGATTCTAACTCCAGTGATTCACAGGGCGGCCAACATATTGGGATTCAAGCTCGGCCTCAAGTCTGTACCTTACTGAGGCAATCAGTAAAGTTATCCCCAGTATGCCGTACGCGGCTACATGGAAGGATTGACTGTATTGATAGTGGGTTCGGGCGGTAGGGAGCACGCCCTTTCTATCGGACTAGAAAAGAGTCATTCCGTAGAATCGATCCATGCCGCTCCCGGTAACGCCGGCACAGCTATGATCGGCACTAATCACCCCATAGAGGCCTCAGATATCGAAGGACTGGTTAATCTGGCTAGAGAAATTTCGGCAGACCTAGTGGTCATCGGTCCAGAGGGCCCACTAGTAGGGGGGATTTCTGACAGGCTCAGAGAAATGTCGATACCATGCTTTGGCCCTCATTCCGAAGGTGCGATGCTAGAGGGATCAAAGACTCACGCGAAGAGACTGATGAAAAAACTCCATATTCCCACGGGAGATATGGCAAGGCTCGATGCAAATTCCGATGTTGTTGGGTTCCTCGAACAAAACCCTCCTCCATGGGTGGTTAAGAGAGATGTTTTGGCTGCAGGAAAGGGAGTTGTTGTTACGTCTGAAATGGCCGAAGCTGAGAGATTCATTGAAGACTCAATCGAGAAGGACGGGTTCGTTATTGTGGAGGAGTTCCTCGAAGGTGAGGAGGCATCGTTACTGGTTATTATGGATGAGTCGGGATATGTTTGCCTTCCCCCTAGTCAAGATCACAAAAGAGCTTGGAATGGTGACAAAGGGCCCAATACCGGGGGAATGGGGGCTTATGCACCAGCGCCCTTAGTAACTCCATCTGTACACAGCAGGGTTCTGGAGGAAATAGTTGAGCCCATGCACCATTATCTCAGGAATCAATCGCAGCCGTATAGGGGCGTTCTCTATGTTGGCCTTATGGTAGATTCAGATGGATCCCCTAGTGTGGTCGAATTCAATGTTAGATTCGGCGACCCCGAAACTCAAGTCACCATACCTCTGATAGAGAGCGATCTCGGAGAACTCCTCCTCGCAGCCGCAGAAGGAAACCTCTCTAGTTTAGACCCGGTTTTCTCTGGCCTTTCATCGGCCACAGTCGTCCTCGCCTCGGAAGGATATCCCGTTTCATCCAATGCCGGCAGGGAGATTTTTGGATCAGACGTAATTATCGACGAAGGCTTGTCCAGGGGATACGTAAATTTCGCAGGGGCGCGAATTCAAGATGGGGTTTTGATATCGTCCGGTGGTAGAGTTTTAGCGGCGACTGGAATTGCTCCCGAATTAGCTCAGGCCGTAGATGTCGCATACCAAATCATCGAATCGATTTCCTTAGAGGGGTCTCACTTCAGGACCGATATAGGGCATAGAGCACTGCCCCATAAAGACTGACTTTTTGCCAATAAACTCAGATGTCATCTCTGAGAACGGTTATAACAGAATGTAAAATCGCGACGACGCTAGCCTTCAGGCTAAGCAGACGGTGGAAACAATGAACGATAGAGATGATGCGAAGTCGGACGGGAATCCTTTGAGGGAACTCGTGCCAGTTTCAGCCATATTGGCTGCTTTAGTGGTGCTTTTCCTAGGGGCCGAGGCTTTGGCAAACGGAAACATGGAGAATGACGGGTACCTGAGAATCCTGACCCTCCCACTCACGGCTGCAGTCGCGGCCTGTGTTGGTAGGGTCCTTGCTGTTTCAGAACTTGGAATGCCCAACCGCTTCAAGTTGTCAATTTCTTCAATCCTAATCGTAGTTGCTTCAGCACTACCGGAGATTTTCCCCAGTATTGTCGAGATTGACACTCTGGTTTGCTTTACATTCGCTACTGTTGGAATTTCTACTATGCTACTAGTCAATTCCAATAAGAGGGAGGAGGCAAGCCTTCTTCTGGCATCTGTCATAGGGTTCTACCTCTCAGTCTCCCTTGCAGCAGCAACAGGCTTTGGGTCCGATTCGTGGTCTGGCTCTGAGGCCGAATTAATCGACGCATCTAGATCTGCAGCGGCCTCAGTTCTGTTTGCCTTCTGGGCATCCTCAATCTCGCTGGGTTTGATATTAGTAATTTCAATGAGGGGCAATTTGGATACTTCTGGTGATGGAAGCTTGTTTTCCAGCCTACCATCTTTTGATTTCTCGAAAGAATCCTCCAAGTTAACAACTGCCATATTGGGATTAGTTTTCTTGGTCCAAACAATTCCACTTCTCTGGCTATGCTCGATTTCCGGCGATACGATTGTAGTTGATGGAGAGGTAATTTCTAATGCTTTAGTGAAGTATTCAGAGCACCAATACCTCGGGTCAGTATGGGCTTTGATGACGGCATTGGTCATCTTTGTGTGGGCATTTTTCAGATCCGAGAGATGGCAGGTTCTTGCCGCACTGACTGCAGTAAACTGGATTCTTTACTCTGCAGCAAGACTAGTCGAAATAGGGAACCCACTTGGGATAGATGTACTTCCAGAGGGCTCTGGAAGTAGCACCTCGGCAGCTGCATGGTTTTTCCTTATTTTCTGGTCTAATGTCGCTGCATACATTCTTTCGATTCGAGGATACTTTGGCGATACTGCACCACTCAGGGAGCCCAGCGCCCTCAGATCTTGGTGGAATACTAATTATTATGGAATAATGATTTCAACGGCAGTGCTATTTTCCCTGGCGATTAGAACTGGATGGAATATACTTCCGGCAATGAACGCTTCTGGGACTCAGCTCTGGGATATGACCGGAGGCTCTGATCCGTGGTACATGAAGAGGGTGATAGATTACGTCGTTGCAGAGAGAAGCCACTTCATCTTTGACTCCGATAGATCATACCCCATGGGGGTCATTAACCCTAGACCTCCTCTATTCTCATGGTCCATTGCCTTGGGGGGAATAGGACTCAACTGGCTGACTGACTCATCTGGAGATCAGATGGTCTGGTGGAGCGTATCGGCAATGCCGGCAATTTATGGAGCCCTCATAGTCCTCCCCTTAGCGGGCATCGCAAGAAGGGTACACAGCAACCTAGCAGGTGTGACTACAGCTTGGTTGATCGCATTAATGCCCGGGCACATTGGCCACTCGACATTCGCTCTGGCGGATCACGACTCATTCGCGCTTTTGTTCATCTCTATGGCCTTCTATTTCTGGGTTAGAGCGGTTGAAGGAATGAAGGATGAAAGGTTGTTCTCGGAAACCAGTAGGAATCCTCTGTACCTGATTGCAGGTATCAGGGAAATGTGGTCTAGGAACCCTCAAGTGATGTCTTGTGCAACGCTCTCCGGAATCTCATTCGCCACAGCAGCTCTTGGGTGGAAGGGCTTCGTATATGGGCCGGGAATACTTTTCCTGGCATTTTCGGTTCAAGCTATTCTCAATTTATTCAGAGGGAGGGACAGCCTTCCAATAACTTCTGCAGCTCTCCAAATGTTGTTTACTGCGTTCTTGATACCACTCCCATTTTACATATGGCCCGGGCTCGATCTGCTTTTCGACCCAAGTGGATTCCAGCCAATGTTCTACATCATCGGATTCACTATTGCCTTGGGATGGGTAACCTGCTCGTTCAGAGACAAGCCATGGCTACTTGTGGTAGGGAGCGGAACTGCTCTTTTCGGTGCGATTCTTTTCGCCCTTTACATCCTTCAGGAGTTAGAGTGGTACAACGGATGGGATGTACTATTCACCGGAGGATTCTACTTCTCTAAGAACAAAATCTTCGGAACCATTGGAGAAGCACAGGCCCCGAGTAGAGGGGTTCTGTTCGCTTCATACGGCCCGATAGTAGCTATAATCGCAATTTCTTGTGCAGTATTCTTGCTTTGGAGGGGTGCGAGGAGAGGCAGACAGAGCCATCTGCTCCTAGGTTCATGGACAATTGTCGCTGCCTACATGGCATGGAGTGCTGGTAGATTCATCTTCAACGCAACCCCTGCTATGGCCGTAGTTGGAGGAATCGGAATAGCCATGCTATGGGGCGCAGCCAATCCAGCGGATTTCCTGAAAGAGTATCGAAGAGCAGGTGTCGGAAACCCATCTGCCAGAAGGAGGTCCACGTTCACTGCTGCCAGAAGGCACCCTGGTATCCCTGCGCTCATGATGGTGTTCCTTCTTGTGGCTAGCCAGCATGCTACATATGGAATCGACTCGGGCATTCCAAGAGGCGAAGAAGCAGCTACAGATGTGGACAAAACGATCTATGAGATCGCTCCAGACTTCCTTAGGTGGTCCATTGGCGATTTCTCCTTGCTAGATGATGAAGAATATGACCCAGATTCAGGGCTTCGGTACATGGGAACATTTGGTCCCGGATTCAACGGTGCCGACTGGAATGATGCGTATCAGTGGCTTTGGGAGCAGGATTCGGATGAACCATTCAGCCAGCGACCGGCCTTCGTTTCATGGTGGG
>PBZE01000016.1 GCA_002730095.1 Methanobacteriota archaeon
GGCCTACAGATACAATCCACTGAGTTGTCTGGAGATGGCTCTCCAATCGAATCCGACTCCAACAGGAGCTGGACCTTGCCAGTTGTAACTAATGTCCCATGGATAGGTCCATTCTCACTGAATGCAAGCCCCCTTGATGGAAATCTATCCAACCAGACATTGTATACAGAAGAGTGGATTTCTGGGGCCACTAGATGGGATTGGAGGGCTGAAAGTGGAGATTGGAGATTTCTATCGATAGAATGGCCGGAAGAATGGGCCACAGGCGGTACAGCAATTGTGGATGTGGACTGGGAAGACAACCCGTACACCGATATTGATGTCATGTGGCTATCAGAAACAACCCATGGATACGCCTCAGAAGACTCAACGCCCTATGGCAACTCAACATTCTACATCGAAGAGAGGTCTGTGAACAACTATGCAGGCTCGGGGTCACACAACTGGGGGACCTTCACGGGAACCTCACGTGAGGTTTTCACGGTTCCAGTCACTCCAGGGGTTCATCAGCTAGCTTTGCACACGGCACTACACGGGGTGAATTCGAGCGACATCCCACTGAATATCTCCGTCGGGTACATAGCCGCTGAGAAGTCAGGTTTCGAGAAGGTGGTCTCTGATTGGGATCAAGGAAGTGGGGTTGAGGCGGTACATCTCGTCTCCACAGTGCCCCTTTCAGTCGAACAGGTCGCGTCGTATGGGTGGTCCCAACCCATATTCCTGCCCAATGAGACTGCTATGGATGACGGAAGTAACAAAATGTCCGCTTCATGGTGGAGGAACCTCACTCTGAACAACTCAAAGTCCCTGTCAATTGAAATCGACGTAGCATCCGAGGAATCGTTGTCTGACGACTCGGATATCGATCTTTACCTATTCAGGGATGATGATGGGGATGGCGATTTCAGCAGCGGTGAGGAAATCGCGAAATCGACCTCATCAGATTCTTCAGAGAAAGTAGAACTATCGGATCTCCCAGATGGCCTATACGGGATAGCCGTTCTCGGATACGATGTCCCAGGCGGGACCATGAATTTCCAAATCACCATCGAGGAGTTCGGAGGTGATGACCTTAGAGTCACTAATCAGTTCTCCCTGACAAAGCTCGAGATCGACTCAATTTGGCCAAATGGATCCACGGCACTAGCTAGCGAAGACCCCAGAGCTGCCGTTCAGGTAAGCCTGGACTTCGACAGACCAGAATCAGCTGGAGTATGGAATGGATATGTTGAAATCGAGTTGAGTGGATCTATAAAATTCCAAATACCGTACGTTTACGAATTACTCGAGCTTCCTCCGGAGGTGAGCTTCACAAGGCCCGAAAACATGTCTTACCACAACACCACTGTCCCGATAGAAATCCATGCAATAGATACGGGCATTGGATTCAAGCTAGATCAGGTACTTTGGCTGCCTAGAGACAACCTGACTGTCATACCTGACGCCAACTCTGTACATGTTTTGGACACTCAAGGTAACTACCATAATCTGACAACACTATGGAATCATGGAAACCACTCCGCAATACCGGAAAACATCACACTCAGGGAGATATGGATCAACTCTTCACTTCCACAAATTGAACAATGGCATGATTACATCGTCACCATAACAGACCACTCTGGCTATTCTTCACAGGCCTTCCTATCATTGTCATATGATAGCACTGCGCCAGACGTAACGATAAGCCAGATTCCAGAAATTACCGCCAATCAGGTCATGACGTACAGGATATGGACTGAGCCGGGGGCTGTCTTTACCCACTCGGGTAATTTGGTGGAGCTAGATGGTGAGGGCTCAGCAGAGCACTCATTCATCCTCCAGGCTGCCGAGATTGGATTCAATGAATCGACCGGACTCCCTTACTACTTTGTTGAAGGCACTAGCATCTTCGAGGTCAAAGTATCAGATGCCGCGGGAAACTCGGTTTCCAGGGACTTCCAAGTTATTTTCGACCCAGAACCACCAAACGATGTCGAGTTCGAATCTCTCTACGATCAACAACTAAACTCATACTCGCCAGATGATTTGCACACTCCGATCAACATTACCAGTGGCAATCTAGCGCTGAGCCTGCCCTCAGACACCATGCTGTGGTGCCTCTCTATCAACTCCTTGGTTGGCGATTATTCCACGACTGAGTGCGAGTCAATGAACACGAGGCCTGAGGCATTCAACTCATCAACCGGCCATCCCGAACCGGATGAGGAAGGGGGGGCTCAGGAGCAATACATGGCCTCACTCCCATTAGGAACTCTTGGGCTTCCCGACGGGGAATACGAGATTCTCCTCGATCTCGTTGACTGGGCAAACAACAGCGCATCGAAATCATGGCCAATTTTCATCGATAAAACGACCCCATCCATTCAGTGGAATCTCAGTATGTCGAACCAACAAACCCTTTTCGAGCATCGACAGAACCTATCATGGACCTCTTCCGAGCCAGTGACATTCGAATTCAGCTTGAATGGGAATGTACTCACAAATGGCATCTCTTCCTCAGGTGGGCATTCTTTCGAGGTACCATCAACTGGGGTCCATGAGATGTGCCTCTATGCAGTTGACATGACTCTGAATAGGAACAACAGCAACTACGCTGTAGAATGCAGAACCATGACTCTGGATGACTCGATATATGACACTCTCATACTGGCAAACTGGAATGGGGGCGTTGTTTCCGCATTAGAGGTAGTCGTGACCGTACAACTTGGACCCGGACAGGAGATTACATTGGTCCGAGAGCCATCCCAAGAAACCATCCTCATATCTCCTGACTCGAACTTGGAAACAATAACACTCCCTTTGAATGAAGGCGATAATAGATTCACGCTTCTCGTTGGTTCATTAGACAATAATGACACTTACCAACTGTCAGTTGTAAGAGACACCATGCCCCCGGATATCTCTATCGAAGAGAAGACAAACCGTACATCTGCCCTCTCCAAGGTCAGGGTAATAGAAGGAGTATGCGAAAGTGGCACTAGTACACTGGTATGGAGCGATGTCGACTCACAATCACTGGTATGTCCCGCATATGGCAAGTTCTCTATAGAGCTGGAGATCCTAAATGCCCCCGGTGTTCATGAAATAAACGTTATTTCGACCGATCTCGCGAACAATGAAGCTAGCGCCAAAATCACTGTATCGATGCAGCAGTGGCCGGAGTGGGCCATCGACGATGCCAAGAACATGGGTCCAATGCTCATTTGGTTCTCGATCGCAGGAATCGCCATCTCGGCCTCAACTCTAATGGCTGTGAGGGGACTATTCAGAAGGCAGAAAAGCCATGACTCCCCTGATTATGCCACAGAAATTGAAACAATAATGAGAGAAATAGGCCTTGATGACTAGTTCAGTTTGGGATGTAGCCTCAGTCAACTATAATCACCAGCACCCTCTCAGCATCTCATGGAAATAAGTAGTCTAGCGGTTCTAGGTGCGGGTCAGATGGGTGCAGGAATAGCACAGGTCGCAGCATGCTCTGGAATCCCAGTCGTAATGATCGATATCAAGCAAGAGTACTTGGACAGGGGCTTTTCGGGTATGGAAAAATCCCTTTCCAAGCTGGTTTCTAAGGGAAGGATGACTCAAGAAGAAGCACAATCCGCGATTAATCTGGTCTCTACGTCAATTTCCCGCGACTCTGCTTCAGACGCCGATCTAGTTATTGAGGCCATTCCTGAAGTGTTGGATCTGAAGATATCCGCCTTCAAAGACCTAGATGAAATTTGTAAAGAAACAGCGATACTCGCCACTAATACCTCTAGCATATCTATCAATGAGATTGCGGCCGTCACCAGACGCCCAGATAGGGTAATCGGGATGCACTTCATGAACCCCGTCCCCATAATGAAATTGGTCGAGATCATTAATGGTCGTGAAACGCTTCCCGAGGTCACTGATGCTATTTTCGCTCTATCGGAGAGAATGGGGAAGACGCCCCTGCAATGCAACGACTCCCCGGGGTTCATCAGTAATCGGATTCTTTGCCCCATGTTGAATGAGGCAATTCTCGCCCTCCAAGAGGGAGTAGCCGAACCGGAGGCCATCGATGGGATAATGAAACTAGGAATGAACCATCCAATAGGGCCCCTCGCGTTAGCCGACCTAATCGGACTTGATACGGTCCTGCACATAATGAATGTACTCAAGGACGGACTTGGGGATGAAAAATACGCTCCAGCAGAACTTCTAGTTTCCATGGTTTCCGATGGGAAGCTAGGCCGGAAGTCGGGACAGGGTTTCTACAGCTATTGAATGAACATCATAGCATTCATCTCACCTACGATTTAAGTCACCCGGCCCCTACGGGCCGACATGAACTACACGAGGAAAACACCATCATCGACCTCCAGACAGATATCAGCTTCGCTAATATGCTCTATTTTCCTGATTTCTCTGTTATCCGCTTCAGTACATGCGAATGACGCCGGTTCTGGGACCGATGCCGGATCAAACACAGGCAGCGCCTTGTACCTGCCCTCAAACAACTCCACTTACTACGGCAACCTCACACAGGGCAATGACACGGATGACTACTACGCGGTCAATATGTCATGGGGGACCGGAATCGCTGTGACCATAAGCATCCCAGCAAATGCAGATTTCGACCTAATTCTACTCTCATCAGGAGGCGCGCAGATCGACTCAAGCACCAACGGTACCGGGCAAACAGATGATGTATCGTCCAATGGGACCAACGTCGGTGGAACTACGGTTTACATCTGGGTGGACCAGTACCTTGGGTCAGGGCAGTACACAATGCAAGTACAGATCTTCTCTGCCGGCAACGGCTCAGGAGGAGTCGGAGACGACGCGGGCAGCGGACAAGACGCAGGAGGAGCAATGTCAAACGCACTACCTCTGACCCTCTCAAACAGCACCTCCAACACAACCAACTCCACATCATTCCAGGGCAACTTATCATCCTCGAACGATGACGACTGGTATTCCATGTACGTCCCAACTGGATACGGGGTATACGTAGAGATGTACCATGACGCCGGTAATGACTTCGATATTTGGCTGTATGACTCCAACGGGTCCCAGCTCGACGAAGGATTCACAGGAAACATCCCAGAAGCCGTTGGTAGCAATGGGACAAACATCGGGGCGTCAACGGTTTACCTGGAAATCAAGGATTGGCCCGTTTCTCCCTCGTATGGATCATACAACTTCACAGTAGACCTCTTCTCAATCGCAGGAAACCCAGCATATTCCCAAGATGACGCCTTATCGGGAGACGATGCTGGCGATGACCTAGGCAACGCCACGGGCCTACCGATTCCACAGACTTCCAACAGCACAAGGTCGTTCTCCGGCTGGAAATCAGCGAGCGATGATCCGCAAGACTGGTACTCTTTCACCGTTCCTACAGACTACGGAGTGGAAGTCAACATGACCTCTACAAACGTCACTGGGTACCTTGTAATATACTGGGAGTCGAACCTAAGCTTGATCGATGCGTCGACAAATAACAATGGGGCCGAGTATGTTACATCTGATGGTCCCGAAGTCAGCGGCCAGGATGTCCTGCTGAGGGCATGGGCAATCACCGGAGAAGGGTTCTACAACTTCACCGTGACTATTTTCTCTCTGGACACTGACAACGACGGCTGGCAAGATACTACAGAGATCCAATGCGGCACCGATCCCGAGGACTACAACTCAACTCCATCCGACTTCGACGGGGATGGAATCTGCGACACAATGGACCAAGACGACGACAACGACGGCACAGACGACGACGATGACGACTTCCCCCAAGACCCCAGTGAAACAACTGACACCGACAACGACGGGGTCGGTAACAACGCTGACGACGATGACGACGGCGATGGATGGGATGACTACGTAGAGGACGACTGCAATACTAATCCACTAGAATACAACAGCCAGCCAATCGACACAGACGCAGATGGCATTTGCAACGAGCTCGATGACGATGATGACGGGGATGGATACCTAGATTCCTCAGACGACTTCCCACTCGATGACTCAGAATGGCTAGACACCGACAATGACGGAACCGGAAACAACGAAGATACCAACGACGATGGCGACGGATTTTCCGATGCGGATGAGATTCTATGCGGCTCTGACCCATTGTCTTACGTATCCGTACCTGTGGACACCGACACTGACGGTGTGTGCGATGTCATGGACTCAGATGACGATGGAGACGGCTTCGCGGATGATGTCGATGAATTCCCCCTCAATCCTCAAGAATGGGTCGATACGGACTCCGATGGGCAGGGTGACAACTCCGACTTCGATGATGACAATGACGGAGTTTTAGACGAATTCGACGCGTTTGACACTGATCCGAGTGAGCAATATGATTACGATGGCGACGGTTTGGGCGATAATTACGACACAGACGATGATAACGATGGTTGGTCAGACTCAGATGAAATCACCTGCCAATCCGAGCCACAGGACTCAGCGAACACTCCCGATGACTGGGACTCAGATCAGGTCTGCGACGTAATGGACGACGACGACGATAGTGATGGCTACCCTGACACAGTCGACGCTTTCCAGTTCGATGTGAACGAGTGGGAGGACACAGATTCCGACGGGATTGGGAACAACGAAGACACGGATGACGACGGCGACTCATGGGGGGATGCAATAGAGCCCAACTGCGGCGCAGACCCTCTCGACGTTACATCAACGCCCGTTGACTCAGACTCTGATGGAACATGTGACTATCTGGATACAGATGATGACAATGACGGGACCATGGATGCGGACGATGACTTCCCGGACAACCCGGATGAGCAGACCGACACGGACGGAGACGGGCTCGGAAACAATGAGGACAATGACGACGATGGTGATGGTTGGACGGACTCGGCCGAGTCCCTGTGCGACACTTCCCCACTTTCAGATACATCCGTGCCTATGGACACCGACGGGGATGAAACCTGTGATAAACTGGATATGGACGACGATGGCGATGGCGTTCCTGACATCGGCGACAAATTTCCCAAGGACAGCTCCGAGTGGGAGGATCTGAACGGAGACGGCCTAGGTGACAATGGAAACCCCCTATCGATCGTCGACAAGATGAAGCTCAACCCAGGAATCACCGCATTAGCACTCATCGCAATACTCGCTGCCATAGGAGCTGCGACCTACGCGAACCTGACCAGAAAGGGAGGAGGGCCACTCTCCAGCATCATAACTGGCAAGGGAGGGCACAAGGCCTCAAGTCGGGACAACGAGAAAGACAACGCTGATTCAGCACCTCCTGTTCCACCGGGCATGGATTCCCCAGAGCAGACGAATCAGGACTATGCAAGCTCATGGGAAGAACTTCCACCAGGCGGAGAGTACACGGACACAGACCCGATGAGGTATGAGGGCGATTCATGTGGCACTTGGGAGCAGCAGGAAGACGAGAGCTGGATAAGGAAATGAGACGTTTTTCACATCTATGGAGATAATTCTTAGATTTTATCTGCATTTCAGGCAACAAGGCTGGAAACACACCCTTAAAGGGTGGAATTTCAATAAACTGCAAAAGAGGAGCATCTAACGGTATTGTTATATCACTCATATCTTCTCATGAACGCCAGTGACGCCCATGCGAAGCGATGTAGCCCGTTCGATTGCCCTAGTAATGCTAATGATTGTCTCGGTACAAATGCCGATGTTTGATAACGCGGAAGAGCCCGTGGAATTGAAGGAGGAACCCATTCTAGAAATGGCCCCCGCCAATCCCTGTCAGGGTTATGACGCCTGTTTAGGACTAGACGCAGGAGGGTACAATGGTAGGAACCAGATTTGCGTCGGTTCCTCGACCACTGGATCCTGTCCAGTGGCTAATCTGACATCATATGTCGATTATGCATCCGGGCCAACCTCGACCACTTTCTACGGCTACATGGACGGGCTTTCCGGAAACACACTCGACGACGACGACGTCTATACGATGTGGGTTCCCTGGGGCTACGGGGTCAACGTCACCATTTCTTGGAATTCGACTGTCACCATGATGTATGGGTCTATAGGGGCTGCCGGACTCTCCAGCACATACTCAGGTTACGACACCTTCGGCTACGGAACATCCTCAGGAGTCACACTTTCGACAATGGGAACCGACGTCAGCGGTACTGCATTGGACATATACCTGGACTGCTACGGCAACTACTGTAAGACCAGCTATGGCTACACCAGTGACTACACAATGACCATCACGACATGGCCCTCAGATGCAGGAAACTACGGTGATGAGACCATGCAGTTCAGCACTGGGAGATCCACATGGGACGATGGAAGGGAAATCGTAGGCATGTGCGGTCAGTACGGAGGGTCCTTCTGTGAAGTCCAGCGAGGATCCGGTGGAAATGGTGCCGACACAGGCACAAAGACCATCGCGTTGGGTGAAGAATTCGGACTCTTCATCAACTACGACAACTATGCTGACACCGAGTCAACTCTAACTGTCACTTGCACATCCGGAGCGGGCTACACAATAGCTAGGTACAACGGTTTCATACCAAACTCAGATGGATCAGGGCTGTACACGACATCATTTACCGGTCCCGACACATGCACAGCTGTCACAACCGATATTTACACCGATGGAGGGATAGAGGCATACTGGGCAGGACTTTCACCAGCGGTGAGTGGAATGCTGACCACTACAACATCCTTCCCGACGATCTCCACATATGGTGCGGTCGGCACCACAGATTCCTATGACGTGTATGCGGTGGCCATACCCGATGACGCATTCGCCAACGTTACGCTGGAATGGAACGAAAACGCTGACTTGGACTTGAGGGTTTACTCCGACAGCAGCCTGACACAATTGATAGGCTCATCCGCAGGTTCGAGCAATCCGGAAGTGGTTGACATGGGCTCGACCACCGATACCACCGTTTACGTCAAGGTGAGCTACTTCGCAGCAGGTAGCACTGACCCCGCAGCCGGTTACAAACTAACACTCAACCTACTGCCAACTGTATTCCCTCCATGCTGGTTCCAGGATGACGGAGCAGCTCCAGGCACTGGGGTGTACGACGGAACTGGGGCCGATGCAGCAGACGACTCCACTCAGGGGCCAATGGATGTCACCGGCACCACATCATTCACCGGCATGCTCTGCGAGGACAACGACGAGGAGGACTGGTACACATTCACAGTCCCAGCTTACCATGGCGCATACGTGAAGCTAACGTGGGACCAGACAACATTCTCCGATGACCTCAGACTGTACATCTACGCCGAGAGGCCTGGGTACAGCTACCCATACTCGATAGCATCGGCAACATCCACTGGAATGGACGGTGCAGCAGTTGCCACCACAAATGAGTCGTACGCGTGGACAACCTCATTCTACGGAATGTGGGGCACACCTACCAACGTAATGCTAAACATCGACGTGTACAACTTGGCTGATGACATCGAGTTCAACTACACAGTAGAGTACTCGATCTACAACCAGTCAGGTGACTACTGGGCAGGCCCATGGAACGATGCTGGCTCCGGCACAGACGCAGGAAACAGCTCCAGCTACATCACCGACCCATTGCAGCTGGTTTCAATGAACAACACCTACACCGCCTATGGGCACGATGACTTGGACACGTACGACCAATACAAGTTATTCGTACCTTCCAGCTACACCCTAAGGGTCCAGCTAGACGCACCCGATGGGAACGACGTGGACCTTTACCTAAAGACAGGATCAGGGACCTCTTACATGTCCACACTCGAGTCCGATACCGGATACGGTGACAAGGACATTTGGATGGAATTCGGAAACGGAGACCAAGACATATACATCATTGTAATGACACAAATCGGAGGAGGATCCTACGATCTGATAATCACGATGGTCACGACAGACAACGACCCGGACCCATCGGACGATTGTGGCATCGGAATGGATGCCAGCGACATCATGTTCCCTGGCTCATGGAGCGATATGACATGGCTCAACGGCTCCAATCAGATAGACGCAAACGGAGATGCCGATGACGTTGGAGGTACATGCACTGCGTGGATCGACAGAGACTGGGACCTACAGGACCACTACGCAGTCCTCGTACCAGCAGGGAAGTACATGGTGTTCAACGTTACATGGACCCCACAAACCACCAGTGCCACGTCCACCGTTCTAAGGAACCTCGATGTTACAATCTTCACCTTCGCTGGGCCACCCGCAACCTCACTCACCTACGTATCGCAGCAGGACTCCACCAGCGGATACTCGAACGGTACATCCGGACTTTGGGTGACGAATGGCGGATGGCTATACATCCAGATCGGCGCAGGATCCACGTACAGCGGAATGGAGATGCTGGACTATACCATGACGTTCGACTACAGGCCTCTTAGCGAGCTGAGGGGAGGCGTCCAGAACGATGCGAACTCCAGCCTAGACGCAGGAGCCCAGTCAAGCGGGGCTCTCCACGTCAACAACTACGTGAACACCTCCGTCAATGCAACGACCGGCTTGACCGAGCTCATCTGGAGCGGATGGAATGACCCATACGCAGACACAACCGACAGATACACGTTCGACGTCCCTGCGAACCACGGATACGTCGCATGCACCGAGCACGACGATAGGCAGTACCCACAAGGGTTCCAATCGATCGGCGGCGCACTGGTGATAATGGACCTATACGGCTCCACATCGTCACCAACAGCAGCGAACACCTACGTCTACTACAACATGAACCCGATGTGCTGGACAACAAACAACACAGGGGACTACTACGGAGGAGAGGTAAATGAGATCGGAGTAAGGAACTGGTACTCCGCTTACTACCCGCTTTCAGATGGAACCAACTACAACGTCACTATCACGTTCTTCACACTAGATGCAGATGGCGATGGATGGTACGATGACATGGAGACAGCCTGTGGCACGGACCCCAACAACGCAACCAGCGTCCCTGGAGATGTGGATGGCGATGGCATTTGCGATGCCCTAGACAATGACACTGATGGCGACGGAGTGATAGACTCGCAGGACGCATTCCCCGACGATGCCAACGAAACCACTGATCTCGATGGGGACGGACAAGGGGATAACACGGACATGGACAGGGACGGCGACCTCTGGAACAACACAGACGAGATCGCTTGCATGACCGACCCAGACGATGACACATCGACACCGGGTGACAACGACAACGACACAATATGTGACTACTTGGACACCGATGACGACAACGATGGTTACGACGACCTCAGTGACTTGTTCCCGCTCAACTCCTCTGAGTGGGCCGACAACGACGATGACAAGATAGGCGACAACGCCGATCTTGATGACGACAATGACGGCTTCGATGATGAGATAGAGATCGATTGCGCCTCAGACCCAATGGACCTGTCCTCCATACCCGCGGACCAGGACCTCGATGGGACTTGCGACGCACAGGACAATGACCTAGATGGAGATGGATACGACAACGATGCAGACGCATTCCCAGATGACCCCTCAGAGTGGATTGACACTGACGGCGACGGATTCGGAAACAACATAGACACCGATGACGACAACGATATCGTCCTAGACGCCGATGACGTATTCCCGCTCGACTCGACTGAGTGGGTCGATACTGACGACGATGGCGTCGGTGACAACGCAGACATGAACGATGACGGGGACGCATGGACTGATGCCGAGGAGATCTCCTGTGGCTCAGACCCAATGGACTCCGCATCCGTACCCGACGACTACGATGGCGACGGCATATGTGACAAGGTAGACACCGACGACGACGGCGATGGAACTCCAGACGTAAGCGACGCGTTCCCCTACGATGCAATGGAGTACGCAGACTTCGACGGCGACGGAATGGGCGAC
>PBZE01000017.1 GCA_002730095.1 Methanobacteriota archaeon
AGCTGTGATTCCGAATGCGTCCCATGCAGGCTGGAGGTACATGCGGACATGTGCCTCGTAATCTGCTGTTGAATCGCCATCATCACTTAGATCGAAGATATCGACTATCTGGGATGCGCCGTAGTCGGCGTAGAATCCTGGCATACCGCTCTCTGGGAAGACTGATGCGAATCCATCACATATTTCCTCAGTCGTTGCTTCTGCATATACGTAATGTCCAGCCCCCATGTTGTAGCAAACATCCTCTCCAGTACTTGGCGATGTAACCCAATCGAATCCATCACAGTGAGCCGCCTCAGCAGCGCCAATGTATGCCATTCCATGGGTCTGGTTGTTGTAGCATGCGTCAGTGTAGTCAGCCACGTAAGCCTCTATCACCCTGAAGAATGCATGACCCTCTGCCTGATGCTTGTCGTAGTCTGCGGCATCTCCTGCAGCTAGATCGTCGGTCATCTTCGATGCGTACCTGACTGAAGCCTGGGAGTAGACAATTACTACGTTCTTGAGTATCTCATCTCTCGCATCTACAAGTCCCTGCATGTCCTCGTTCTGCATAGCAGTTAGGCCCGCGTTCATTGCCGCTAAAGTCGCGACGTTTGTGGCCGCTGTACCGTCAGCGTTTGCAGTTCCGAAGTTGCCTGCTCTCTTGTCAGCTGTTGCGTATGGCCCGCATCCATCGTAGTCTGCGTCAGCATCGTCGGGTCCGTGATAGAATGCCCATCCTTCGTCCCAAGCGTGCTGCGCGTC
The DNA here is from genome assembly GCA_002730095.1 of Methanobacteriota archaeon. Lineage (GTDB taxonomy): Archaea > Thermoplasmatota > Poseidoniia > Poseidoniales > Thalassarchaeaceae > MGIIb-O5. Next base: position 748 of record PBZE01000017.1, read on the forward strand.
ATCAGGGCCCCAGTTTCCTGCCTCGGCCTTGATTATAGCAGCATTCAGCTCGTGGATCGCGTATGCAGTCATCACACCATTCTGAATTCCCTTCTCTGTAGCCTGGTCCCTTACGGTGTCAGACTCGCCTGCGAATGGACCAGTTCCATCGATTGCAGCAGACACGAAGTCGTTCCATGAGCCATCGGCTCCGTAATAGTCGTCGTAGGCATGGTTCTTGCCCGATGCATCAGCGAAGCCCATTAGGGTCCTGTAGGATCCGTCCGACTTCTCAGCGTGCTCTCCGTTCTCATAGATGTCCTTGACGCCGTCCCAGTCGTATGCCCCAGATAGGTCTTTGATGTCACAGACATCTCCCATCAGCATGCGGTGGTTGTCGACGTTGGAAGCATAGTCATAGCCTCCATCGGAGTCATCCAGGTCAACTGCTTCGTCCCCTCCTGTACACCCAGCAAGAGCGCTCAGGAGAAACATCATTGTCATCATTGTGCTTATTGTTTTCAGATTCATATAATCATCCTCGGGCCTTCGCGAGAGGAGTAGGTATTTGTAGTTTAGGTCTCCCTAAACTTTTATTTTGGTACGATAGAGTCATGTCCAATGGCCTTTCAAAGTGTACATATGAGTGGCATATCCGAATCTCCATGGCTCTCTTTTGTGATTACATTGTCAATCATTTCAATGCCATTGGCTGGCATAATTGGGGATCATGAATTAGCTCCAGAGCCAAAAAGAATGTATCAGATTGGAGGAGGAGGAGGGAGTCTCGAAGAGCAATGTGGTTCGATCACCTTCGAGAACATGTTTGAGTACTCTAAGGCTACATTTGATATCGTAATTAGCGATGATTGGGAAAGTGCCAATGTCCAAGCAGTTGCTTGGGTGAATGGAACCCTGGCTGATGAGTTGAGGCTCACAATGGATGAGTTCATGGAATTACTAGATCCCAACAAGGGAGGGGATGGTTGGTTTTCCACCGATGAGAGAGAGTTCTTCAGAGCTCTGGCGAGTGAGTGTATTGAGCATACTCTGACAAGAATAGGCCTTAGAGACGGAGCAGCGCATAGAGGAGGAGTAGGTACCGATTGGAAGAATACTAGCTGGGAGGAAGACGGGGTAGAGATAGAGGAGTGGAATATTGTTCCTCCTCGTCATTCTCAGATGAGGGGGTGCACCTCATCTATTGGAGGGGAATGCAATGAAGTCCCAGTCATTCCCGACTCAAACAGGGATTGTGACACTGGTGTTTCCTCCGATATGGGCATGGATGAGTGTAGAGTCCAACTGTGGCTGAACGCCACTCTTTCGATTACCGGAGTAGACGACCCTAGCAGATTCACATTCTCGATGAATGCTTCCAATCTATCAGGGGCCAGATTCGACTTCACTTTCCCCCAAATGCAGGATCTTCGTCTGGAAATGTGGGATGAGTGTGAGGGGAGGCAGGTCGGCCTGAATGAGTCGACTGCTGGTGGAGTAGCGCCAATAGTAGGCGGTTGCATAGGTGACGGCTCGTCCACATTCAATCTCGTCGAAAACGAAGATGGCGCACTTACTCTGGAGCTTAGTCCAAATGGATACAGAGAGAACTGGCCATTGGGCGAAGATTTGTTCTTTGACTTCACTACAGAACCTGTCCCCGAGCCAGCTCCCCCATCTTGGACGAACGAGTCCCCGGCCAACGGGACTTGGTTCCCTGTTCCAAATTCAGGAGACGTAGTATGGGCCGACTGGAGCGAGGGAGTATCCAGATGGTTCTATGATGAAAATGGCGTATCGAGCCTACAGATAATCTGCCATGATGGTTCTGGTTTTGCACTGGAGGAAACCTCAGACAGATCGATAGTAGCGAGTGTCCCGGAATCTGGTACAATGGATGTCACCTGTCAGGCAACGGACAGCGAAGGCTTGACTACCGATGAAAGAACATGGCATGTTGGCGTCCCATTTACGGTCTACTCTGAGTCCGAAGTTTTGACTGATCCTCATCAGATTTCTATAGATTCAAGTCCGAATTGGCCTTTGTTGAGCGTTGCAGTTCAACTGGTTCAAGGATCCATCGCCCAAGATCTTGGAACAGTAGAAATTGCTTCTTCGGGACCATATAGTGTAATCGGTGACTCTTCCAATATGCTACCGGGCGTTGTAGATGCTCGTGTTATGGTAACTGGAGATGGAGTCTTTACTATGCAGCATACATACAACCTGGCAATAGTCAAGGAAAGCTCCCCCCCTCTGATTTCAATCTCTGATTCTGAGTGGGATGGGTGCTGTTGGTTAATGCGCGGGCAGTTCAGTGACCCCGATGGGGAATCAGTCTCTTTCACAATGAAGATTGACGGTTCGAGAGCGGGCTCTGTAAGTGTATCTGGAAACTCTTGGTCAACTCCTCGTATTGACTTCACATTATGGGATTCGGGAGAGCATCATGTAGTGGTGGAGGGTTGTGATGAATCTGGCAAGTGCTCAGAAGTAGGGAAGATAGTGAATAATTCTCAGTTGTTCGAGCAAGTTGTCATTGGACCACAAGAGCCTGCGGATGAGCCTGCTGGATTCCTCCCCTCGAGTGGCCTAATGAGTTTGGCAATAGCATTTGCATTGGGAATTATACTTCCCCGAAGGAGGGATTGAAATGACATTTTCTGGTAGAGTAGAGGAGATTTCTCACATGAGGGGGCTTCTGGTATCCTTTGAAGGCAGGTCTCCCAACCTTGGCGATACCATTCGTGTCAAGGGAGGTAAAATATTGGGGAGAGTGGACACTGTTTTGGGGCCAGTTGATTCTGGATTAGTTCACGTTTATCCAATTTCCAGAGGAGTGGAGGTCGAGCGCGCGATGGGATCGCCAGTTGAAATCGCTCCTCGTAAATCTGGAAGAAGCAAGTCGGGTGAACGACCCCGGGGTCGCGGAAGTGGCCAGAGATATGAGAAGGGGCGCTCTAGGGACTCCGGGAGAAGAGAGCGATCCGGGAGAAGAGAGCAATCTAGTAGAAGAGGCCAGAATAATGGGAGGCGGAGAGGCGACACTCCTAACAGGGGCACAGGACCACATAGAGGAAGGAGCCAGAAATTCGACAATCGTGGAAGTAGGAAGAATTCGAGAGGACGTGGGAGAAGGTGAAAAATCTAGGCCACAGGCTAGGGGCCTCTGGTACGAAATTAGAAAATACGATCGAGGGACTTCTTGGTTCTACAGGCCTAGTTTCAGATAGGAGATTCAAGTACTGGGAGTTTGACACTAGAGAGTCAAGTGATGGCATACTATTCGTATTTCATGATGACCTGATATTGAAAGAGGGGAATCTTATTCCAACGAAAGATATGAAATTCGATGAAATTTATCAGACAGGGCTTTCGTTGGGAATTAAGATTCCCAAATTCAAAGATGTGATTAAAGAACTCAAAAACAGAAGTGAGAAAACTATGATAGAAATCAAGTATGTAAATTCAGATTCCTGTAGGGACGAGATATTCAACTCTGTGGCAGACAGGCATAATTGGATATTGATGAGCACGCCGAGTAGATTCATTGATTCATTCCCAGATGAGTCCAGAGAATACTGGCGCAATAGAGCCAGAGAGTTAGATCTCAAACTTGTGAGAGTAGGGAGACATAAAATTGACTTATTCAGAGCTTCGAATTCCAGGGCTATGTGGAGATTCGCCAAGATAAAGTGGTTTTTCGGTTTTTGAATATTTTATTGTGATTTAGGTTACCCTAAATTTTATGTTTGGTATGCTCCACGATGAGTCATGAGATCCGAGGAGATCAAGAGTTGGGCATTGGCGAATAAGGCATTTCTGATGGCAGGGATAATTTTCTCAGCCGCAGTTCTGTATCTTATCTTCGATGTCAACTATGAAACCTGCGATGATGAAGAAAACTGCCTCACGATTGCCTTTGAGGTACAGGACACGTACTTGATTTGGGATAAGAATCCTCAGCATCTGGCAGATAAAATGAGCTCTCTAACTGGCATGGACGTAGAGATATACCCAGTTACTGGTTCAGGTGGAATAATTGAAGCGATAGACAAAGGGAACGCCGATATTGGGTTCGTTGATGGTGCAGCTGCATGGTTGGCTTGGGAAGTATACGAACTGGACGTACTGGCTGCCGAATGGAAGTCAGATGGCAGGACCTACTACAACGCAGCTGCATGGGTTAAAGCGGACTCGGACATTGCTGCAGCTCACCTAGATGATGATCCTGATACTGATCCATTTGCTCTCATGGAGGGCAAAAAGTCCTGCCACACTGGATGGTTGAAAAGTGCTGGAATGCTTATCCCAATGGGATATCTAATTGGAAATGAGTATGCAGAAGTTATTGGAGATCCCAATGATATTGATTCCCTAAGGGCCACTGTGACCAACTTCTTCCACGAGGATTCTAGTATTCCTGAGGGAGGGACTCAGTACTCAGGATACAAAGGCGCAATGAAGTGCATGATGACAGGTCACGGGGATGTTGCATTGACCAAGGATACGGCTTATCGCTTGTACTGTGATGAGAACGATGATGGGATTGCTGATGGGGATGATTGGTGTATGGATTTAGATGATCTTGTCATGCTTCCTTCATTTGGACAAGCTCCGAGTCATCCTGCACTGTACAACCCAGAGAATATGGATAGTGAGACTGTAGGAATGGTACAGGATGCGCTTGTATCTCTAAACGAAGACTCGGAGGGCAGAGAAATACTCAGTGATCTTCTGAATACAGATGGAATGGTAGCTACCAATGCTGATGACCACCTCGGAACTTATGGTGCAGCAGTGGCAAATGTACCAGGAATACAGGCCTACTTTTCCTGAATTGGGCCCGGTTAGATTGATATCATATTTCCAAATGGAGATGTCTGGTGATATTTTGAGAGTGGCGACGCTACTGGCTATTCTGTTACTGTCCTCAATCTGCACGGGGTGCTTCGGAGGAGAGTCGGATGATGAATTTGATTGGCCGGATCCGATTTCGGACGGTTGCCAACTTAATTTTGATCTCGAGTGCTCGACAATGTTGCAACTTGGAGAAACCGCCCATCACTCCATCATTAATCCGATTGATGGAAAGATGTGGATTATCTTTCTTGGAGGAATGATAAAATCATGGGATGGTGAGGATCTCGAAGATGTTGGAGATCTTAGCGGCATAGTCAGTAGATGCCATATGGAACAAGGCCTACTTGGGCTTTCCTTTGATGATGATTTTGAGAATTCTGGATTAGTTCTGTTGTCATACGTTGAGGATGGTACTTGCGAAGGGGAAAATCGATCTGATCTGGTCCTCTCATCTGCCAAATTAGGAGAAAATGGGGGAGTTGATATCGACTCCATTACAGTTCTCAAGCGAATCGAACAACCTTATAGAAACCATAATGGTGGATTCCTACTTCATGCTGGTAATGGAAGTTATCTTTGGGGAGTTGGGGATGGAGGATCTGCTAATGACCCTCATTCCAACGGGCAGGACCAATCTAACCCACTTGGAACTATTCAACTATTCAAATTCAGAGATAATGAGATCGAGTCGGTTCTTGATAATTCTACAGGAGACCCCTATATTCTCCATCATGGACTTCGGAATCCGTGGCGGTTTGACATCGGTAGTTCCGGCGATCTTTGGATAGCCGATGTAGGACAGAACTGTTGGGAGGAAGTCAACCTAGTATCTCTCGGCGAAAGGGCCAATTTGGGATGGAGCGATAGAGAAGGATTCCAAGAGTTCCACGAAGACGTGAGCTGTACAGACGTACGTGAAGAAGAGAAAATTGGACTAACTGACCCAGTGTTGGCCTACTCGCATGAAAATGGCAACTGCTCAATAACTGGTGGATTCTGGATGGACTGGGGGCCTGAAATACTTCAGAATGGATATCTGTATGGTGACTTCTGTACCGGGTCGCTATGGATACTTGAGGAAACGGATGGAACATGGTCCGAGACATATGTCGGAAATTCTGGGGGCATGATTGTTGGTTTCGGCAAGGGAATGAATGAAGAGATCATAATTTTCCATTGGACTGGAGACATTATAAAAATACATCAAAAATTCTAGGACAGGTATAGTATCCTTCAAGCCTTGATGCCTCACCCGAGTGACATGACCGATGATTCAGGGGGCAAGGGTGACCTCTGGATGGATGCCATAGAAGCGGAAAAGAGAGGGGATAGGGAAGAGTCCCTTAGAGTTTGTAGGGAGCTTGTTGCCACCGAACCTGATAACTCGGATGCATGGATGACTATCGCCAGGATGGAGCTCCCGGCCCCTACCAAGGGAAAACAGGAGATGCCAAGTCTTGTTCAGACGGCAAAGTCGGTAACGGCACTGAAGAAGGTGGTAGAGCTTGATCCAGACAATCGTAGGGCTTGGGACCTTGGGGGAACATTACTTGTTGATCACCTGGGAATGATGGAGGATGCACTGGAATGGTGGGAGAATCGTAGGGAGCATTCGCCCACCGAAGTAACCCCTCTTATCGAGCAGATATCTATTCTAGTTAGAATGGGCTATTACGAAGAGTGTGCGGATTTAATCGAAGAGATGTTCTCATCTGAGATGGACTCTGTTGATGGGGGAGTCAGGATGAGAATGGGAAGAGTTAGTCAGACAGTTTCCAAGGCTTCTAAGATGGAGGATGATGAGATTTTCAGGCCGAACCAACCCAAGCATCCCCGATGGGGAGTAATAGAGAGGCTGAAGAAGAAAAAACCGATTTCGCAAGGCCTATTCCTAATGCTTTTCGTTGCCCCCATGGCATTCTTCATTGGAAGTGCTAGTATGGTGTTTATTGGCAATTCTGGTTGGGCGTTGCCTCTGGTTTTCATAATACTACTCGTAGCGGTGATGGCGATAAGTAGGCTTAGCATGAATCTTCTACAATCCATAAATAGGCATGCTCTTGACTTGGAAAGGGCAATAGATTACGAAACTACAACGGGCCAAGTATGTATTCCAGATAGCATAAGAGAAAGTCCCCTGTATTCGTCATTGATGAAGAGCAAGATGCCTGCCATCAGGGAGAGAGTTTCTTTGATTGTCGAATCTGACGAGAAGATGCCAGTAAAGTGGAGTTTGGACATTCCAATGTTACACGATTAGGTTCCTGCGGAGAAGTCTAAAAGATATGATTTCTGATCCTGAGTCAGCTCGTCGATCATTATTCCCGAGGAGGACAGTTTCAATGCGGCAAGTTCCCTGTCCTGCTCTGGGTGAATATCATACACTGTGTTTTCATAGCCGGATCCTTCCTTGGCAAGTCGGCATAGGGCGAGGAATTGATTGGCGAAGGACATATCCATGACCTCACTCGGATGCCCTTCTGCAGATGCCAGATTGACCAGTCTCCCCCTAGCTAGAAGGTGAAGTCTCCTCCCGTCTGCCATGGTAAAGGCCTCGTTGTTATCCCTGATAGTGAAGACCTCTGTTGCCCTATCCTCCAAGTCAGTTATGCTTATCTCACAGTCGTAGTGTCCAGTGTTACAGATTATCGCCCCATCCTTCATAGAGTCGAAGTGCCTTCCCACAATTACATCCTTCATTCCAGTGGCAGTGCAAAATAGATCTCCCAAAGGTGCGGCTTCGTCCATCCTCATTACCCTGAATCCATCCATTGATGCCTTTAGGGCGGGAATTGGGTCAATCTCTGTAATTATTACATTCGCGCCCATTCCCCTGACCCTCATTGCCAAGCCTCTTCCACAATGTCCGTATCCGGCTACCACGAAGTTCTTCCCAGCAAGGAGCACGCTGGTCGACCTTAGGATTCCGTCAATTGTGGATTGCCCTGTTCCATGAACATTGTCGAAATCCCACTTGGTCTCAGCATCGTTAACTGCTATTACTGGATACATCAGTTCGCCCGCATCTGCCATTGCCCTCAGTCTGTGGACGCCTGTTGTAGTCTCCTCAGTTCCTCCAATAATTCCATCTGCCAAATCCTTGAACTTGGAGTGTACCCGGTATATCAGATCTGCACCGTCATCGAGAGTCAGTGTCGGTTTCAGATCTAGGGTCCTGTCTATACAGTCATAGAATCCTTGGTTATCTTGGCCATGCCATGCGTGTATTGAGTAGCCCTCTGAGGCCAGCCATGCAGCAACATCATCTTGTGTTGAAAGTGGATTGCATCCTGACCACGATACCTCGGCGCCCGCCGCCTCGAGGGTCTCTATCAAGACTGCAGTTTCCTTGGTCACATGTAGGCATCCAGCAATTCTTTGGCCGTCTAGGGGGCGTTCTGACTCTGCTTTCGCCCTAAGAGAGGCCAGAGCAGGCATCCTGCTCCTTGCCCATTCAACCTTCAGCCTACCAGCATCAGCTAAGCCGATGTCTGCTACGGTATATTCACCGGATACTTCCAACGCTATGCCCCGCCCCGTCTTTGTTGCTCGTAGTAGCTTGCGTAGTATTGCTCTGCATAGGCCCTGGCCTGTTGCTCATCATAGCCTGATGCTACCATCTGCTGCACGTATGCTTCAACTGGGTCCATGGTCTCCACGCCTCCAAATTGTTCGACTGTGTCGGTCTCTACTTGGCCTCTGGATCGGCCGCGGACAACCAGTGTGATTACGACTACCAGGACTAGGAGAATTGCCCCTCCTATGCCCGCAATAATTGTCGTGCTGAGTTCTCCACCAGATGATTCGCCACCACCGGAATCGCCACCACGTGGGACTAAGCTGATGTCAATGGTTTCGGAAAGCACGTACCTTGAGCCATCTCCCTCGGTGATTCTGATGTATATCTTGGCAGCTACTCCTGTGACTTCGTCGTAAACATCAGAGATATCCAGTGTGAGTGAGAATGTGTCTCCATCGGACAATAAGTCAGACTGATTGAATTTCCCTATCGTACTCTGTGTAATTTTTTGAGTTGTAGAGTAGTCTAGGACTGCCTCATCAAGAGCAACCTCAATCTTAACATCTCCATTCTCTGCACCAGATATCAGGTTACCAGTAACAACCACAAGATCGTCTCTCTGGGAATCAGTCGGTCTTGGAGCTGTGAACTGTACTAGAGGGGGGTCGTCCCCAAAGTCCTCCCCTACTACTATGAAGTACATCCTATGCTTCTCACTCTGTTTCCCAGCCTTGTCGTAGACAATCAACTCTACACGGATCTCGTTTTCTAGGGTCCCATCTGGATTGCTGGTTAGATTTCTGAATGTGTAAGTCCACTCATCGGTCACTGATGCTGGAACTTGGAACACATGGCCCTCGAGAGTAGGGCTCTGGCTATCCCATGGGTAGTCAAAGAATACCTTCCACTCGAACAGCTCAATTCCAGACTCCCCCTCAGGAGCATCTGGATCAGTGCTGTTCTCAGCTGTGAATGCTAAGCTAATATCGCCGGTTTCCGTTAGTCTAACTCTGTATATTGGCCAATCTGTTCCTGCTACTGTCTTGGTGCCATCCATCTCGATGAATTCGGATGTTGATGGATTGGACATTATAGAAGCGGAAGCAAGAGGCCTGAACTCATCCGCCAGAGTATCATCGGTTACAAGACGAATGTAGGTGATCCTAGTGTGACCATCTTCATCGTGTAGGTACAATGTCAAAAGCCATTCTGCTCCTATCCTACAACCAGTATTTGATGAAGTATTGGCAACACAGAAGGACCCAAGAGTCGGTATCTCTGGAGCACTCTGTTGAGTGTGGCTAATTTCTCCAGCATCAATAATAGCACCATCCCAGCCGGTCACCGAGTCGTTATTTCCGGATGAAAGTGTCCAGTCGGCAATTACGCCAGGTACATTGGTAACGTAGTCGAATGATAGATCAGAATTGCTCTTGATATACATGGTCGAATAAGCGCCTGTGATTGAGTCGATTGATGGTGATTGGCCATTGACTGTCAGGTCGTATCCCTCACCTGCAATTCCGAATTCAACTGGGTAAGGAGACAGTCTGAAGTCAAGCAGATTCGATAGAATTGGGATCTGCTCGCCACCGAATGACTGCGTGACGCTTGGGTTCTCGACGTCTATTGTTGTAACAATCATTCCGCCAGCTCCCCTGTTGCATATGGACAGAAGAGACTGAGACTCGTATGTGTTGTCTCGGATGAGAGTATGGAAAGTCCCACTTGGGTCACTGATTCGTCCGCCGCAGACCTGTGGCACTTGGGTGATCTGGACCTGTGCGGTATCGAGTCCCGATAGTGCAACGTGTGTGCCTCCATTTATTGCACTGAATGCCGATGGATCGACATTTTCCATGATTGGATGGAAGGGGTCCACTATCGTAATGTCCTCGCTGAGAATCCTGTTGTCCTCTGTGAAGTTGACTTGGTTTCTCATTGCTATATCCATGCCGAATGGCAGGTTGCTTGGCTGGTAAGCATCCCTGTATGGCCCGAGGTGGATCTGAGCGGTTCCTCCCTGAACCATGAATTGCTCGAGAGTATCAGCCACGGACAATCCGTCTGAAGATCTGGTGGAAGCTAGCTTCTCGTAGTAGTCTCCGTAGTAGACATTGTAATCCGTCTGCCATGGGAGCAAGACCTTGTCATAATGCTCCAACCAAGATGGAGTAGCGTATTCGTCCCAGTTATCGAGTCTCATCTGAGTGTAGCTCATCCCCATGTCCTCTAGGTCTGACTTGACCATCTGCAAACGGTTCTGATCCGTGGGGTTGGAAAGAATTGCAACATCGATTCTATCATAGAACGTGATGATGAAGAAGCGTACGTTACCTGATGGTTCAATGGTTCCATCTTCCTTTGTCACCTCTGCTGAGAAGCTGATATTGTATGTGTGCCCGTCTGCCCATGAGTTGAACGGCTCTGTCCAATTGGCCCACGCCCTTTGATGGGGCTCTAGAGAGAACTGTCCATTGTCTGCATTCTGTTCGAAGACTTGCTGATTAGTGGTCAAATCCTTGATTGACATAGTCAGGGTGTAGTCCCCGTCTATCACTCCGTTTAGCAGAGGGACGGAGAAGCTATGCACGGATTGGTCATCGATTGGATAAACACACTCGTAAGTAATGTCTGTTACACACTCCATTACGTCTGGTTGCATCAGGGTAATCTCCGCACTAGCGATACTGAACATTATGGAAGAGATATTGTTGGGCAAATTAACCTCTGTTGCATTGTACCATGCAGTTGACGGGTCGGTCGTATCAAGCATAGTCATAGCATCGATTCTGTATATTCCACTTGAGAAATCATGATTTGCAACGACTACTTTGGAGGATTCACGAGCATCCAATCCGTTCACCTCTTCGGTGTAGTTGCCATCAAACTCGAATGTGAATTCCTCGATTCTGATATTATCGATACCGAATCCTGCCAATCCAGCGTTACCATTGATTCCATCCTCGTTCGATTGGAACCTCCAAGTTAGGCTCAGCTCTGAGCCAGCAAGTGTCGTGCACTCGTCTCTCCAA
>PBZE01000018.1 GCA_002730095.1 Methanobacteriota archaeon
GATGACTATGGAGGGAACAACAGAGAAGACGGGCATACTCCTGATTATCATAGCCACCACGGCTATCGCTACTGCAATGTTCATGCCCTCGTCTATCCCACTAGCAATTCTCGGATTTATTGCTGGTCTTATACTGTTTTTCATGATAACATTCAGTGGATCAACCAATCCTGTATTGATTTGTAGCTATGCCATTTTCGAGGGAATGGTTCTAGGTGGAATTACATGGATTTTCGAACAACAGTTTCCGGGCATTGGAATTCTAGCGGTCGTCCTGACTCTTGGGATCCTAGGGGCGATGATAATGATATATCGCGCGGGGCTAATTTCTTGGAGCAAAAATCTACAGATTGCAGTGGGGTCAGCCGTGTTAGCGATTTTTACGATATATATGGTGTCCATCATTGGCATGTTTGTCGGTTTCAAAGTACCATACATACACGAGGCTAGTCCAATAGGAATACTCTTCTCAATTTTTGTAATTGGCATAGCATCACTATGCCTGGTAGCGGACTTCGACTTCATTGAGCGTGGGGTTGAGCGAGGAGCACCCAAACAACTCGAATGGAGAGCGGCATTCGGTCTCATGGTCACACTCATCTGGCTCTACTTGGAGATACTAGAGCTTCTCGCCAAGTTAGCGATATATTCCAAGAGATGAGCCTATGGATATAGGCCTAGTACTCTCACTATCAGCGGCCGGTCTCGCGCTTGGGGTGATAGAAGGCATCAAGCCAGGACCACTCCTGACAATGGTGATCAGAGAGACCCTTTCTGGTGGCCTGAGAGCAGGCATATGGACGGCAGCCGCTCCAATCTTCACTGATGGACCATTAGTGATAGTGAGCCTAATAGCTGCAAGCTGGGTATCTACACAACCAACGATACTAATTGCAATTTCTATCTTAGGGGCGGGATACCTCCTGAAGATGGGGCTTGAGTGCTTCACAATTGAACCTCCTTCTCCAGATCTTGCCGAAATTGATGTATCAGATTCCTTCAAGAGAGGGGTTCTGACCAACCTCCTGAATCCCAATGTATACATCTTCTGGTTTTTGATAGGGGGTCCACTTATGGCATCGGCAGCTGACAAAGAGCCACTTGCCCCCGTAGCCTATGCCCTGACCTTCCTCATTTCGATTATTATCGTGAAGAGCCTCATCGCAGTCGCCTTTGACAGGACCAGAGGAAATCTGTCGCATAGCACATACAAACTGTTTCTTTCACTATGTGGCGTAGCCATGATAATTTTCGCTGGTGGTTTTACATTCCAGGCCTATGACTTGTACCAAGCCCTCTAGAGGGTTTGTGGTCCACCAACTGGTATCTCACTGAGGCCGTCTATCATGCCTCTTAGCGAAGGACCCTGTGTAATCGTACCAAATATCCCTATGTCGTTGAGGTTGTGTGAAAGTCCGAACCACGGCCTCCCGTACTGGTCCACCGACATATCAAGGAAGTCTCCGAGCCCACCGCACCTATTGTAGCCACAATCAGGCTCTGTGTCAATCGGATCATCAAGGCCGTTGAGCTGGACAGTAGTCATCAGTGGAGAGTCTCCAAATGCATCAGTAATGATCGTCATATATGCGTTCCATGTATTGTTTCCTGAGTCTCCGACATAGCCGAGAGCCACCTTTCCAGCCCCACCCGCGGTGATTACAGGAAAACCAGTACCCGAAATATTGGTAGGAGGAGCGACCATCATGGGATCGCTCCAAGCCTCTCCCTCATCTGTGGAGTAGGAGTAGTATGGCATATTATCAAGGCCATTCCACATCGCATGTACGTTCCCCTCGTCGTCAACAGCGACCTGAGCCTCCTCGCCGTTCCATGTATTTGCAGTCCCAGTCTCCTCAGTAGGCAATGGGTGTTCACTCCAAGTCAGGCCACCATTACTGCTCTTGTAAATCGAATATCCCTCACCATTACACCCCATATTGCCACGGTATAGGTTTCCGAGCACACCTCCCTCTATGTGAGCAGTCAGCCCCCCGCTTTGACAACTGATCGGCGCGCCAGATACCTCTGAAGTCCAAGTCCTACCCCCATCGAAGCTCGTCGAACACAAGGGATGGGGGGCATTCCCGTTGACGCAGAAGGACCATGTCGTGGCATAACCGGGTGCCGGGAGCAGTGCCGACCCAATGGTCTGGTGATCTTGAACAGAGTAAATCGAGGTAGCAAGCTGACCATCCTGCCAAGATGCACCCTCATCATCAGAGAACTCCACAGTCATTCCTAGGAGGGCATGCATGTCGAACTTCATGATTCTGTCAGTCCACTTGTCGACGTATATGTATGGATCATTGCTATTTGGAACGGGGATCAGCGGATTGTACACATTCTGACAGCTATAGTCGGTTAGCGAGACCATCTCAATTAGCCCAGAGCACTGGACAACCGCCGTAGATCCGGACGGACCATTGCCCCAGCTGGACATGTATATGTTATCCATTGATGTGATTCCGATTGTTGGCTCGAATGTACTCATCCCGATTCCATAGTAAGATCCCATTGTCAAGTAGGGCATATTGTTCCCCGTGAGGTTCACCGTAATATTCGCGTTTGAAACTGCGATATCGTCCATGGCATCAACTCCACCCGAATAGTGGTACCATGTTGTAAGTGGAACCTCGCCTAGATCTGGAAATAGGCTATCCTCCTCCATAATGGGAGGGTCATCGCTTCCAAAGCACCCGGTTAGAGGGACGGCTAACATCAGGGCCGCCAGTGCCATCGCAACGGTGCGCATGTTACCTCAGACAACGAATCACACTTGATTTGAACGGTTATGGGAACAGCACAGGGATTTGTTGAAATCGAATAACTTTGGCGTGTGGCCATGAGAGTCGCTGCAGTGGTTCTAGTAGCCCTAGTCGCAAGTATGTCAGGCTCACTGGCCGTTACCAGTCAGCCAAATACAATAGACACCACTAAGATGTCAGAGGAACTAATCTCGGAATTGGGCGGAGAAGGCCAAATAGAGACTATTGTACAGTTTCACAGGCCTCCGACAGAAGGGGTATGGAGAGCGATAAGATCCATTGGCATAGACGTGATATCAGAGATGTCCGTCCTTCATGGGGGTCTTGTATCGGGTACTTCGTCTGAGATCTCTAAACTTTCCAGTCTGTCGGTGGTGAAGCACATGGAGGCAAACCTCCTGATAGAGCACTTCTATCTTCCAGGCAATCAAAACGACACCGAGTCTATGATGCATGAGACAGTTACATGGGTTAATGCAAGTCTGGCATGGCATAGAGCCATAATCGATACCGATGGAGTCCTTAAGACAGAACCAGACCTCTCACTTTCGGAATACGATGGAGAAGGAGCTACTGCGGTGGACCTGGATACTGGAATAGATGGAGAGCATCCAGATTTTGATTGTGGCGAGCCTTGGTCAGGAGAGAAACTCATCTGGTCTGCCAAGTGGACAGGCGTGGCATGGGTAGACGCTCCAAATTGTAATTCCGATACTTCTAGTGGCCACGGGACCCATGTCGGAGGGACCATTGCAGGAAATGGCGATGCTTCAGGAGGAAGACGACTAGGTACTGCAAAGGGAGCTACAATAGTTGCTCTGGGAACAGGGGACGGGGCTTCCATCTTTGCGGCCGTCGAGGGGCTCGAATGGACCTATCAACATAGTAGACCGGGACTGAATGATTACAATATCAGAGTTGTTTCAAATTCATGGGGAACCAATGGAGACTACAACCCCTCGAATGCTGTAACATTACTGACTGATATGCTGACTTATGACAATCAAGTTGCTGTGATATTCGCTGCATCTAACAGTGGAGGGTCGGGAGACGAGTCTGAAGACGATTTGAGGACAAACGTCTACGCTAATACGCCATCCGCCATATCTGTGGCGGCGCTTACTCACGATGCGAGTTCCGTAACGTCATTCTCAAGCAGGGGGTGGAAAACACAACAACACACTTGGCCAGACATAGGGGCACCCGGGAGGGATATATGGGCAACAGCCCCTAGGGCAACAGCGATTGACGCTTCAACGAGAACACAGGGCGATATCTACTACATGTCGATTTCAGGAACTAGCATGGCTACTCCTCATATCGGAGGCATAGCTACACTATTACTCGCAGCCGCACCATCACTAGGTGTTGCGAACTATCAGATCGAGGACCACGATCATCAGGAAAGCATGTATTTCAATGAATCCGCAAAGGGCCTACAGTTCGATGATTGGGATGAGAGGAACGAGTCAAGGGTTCATGAGATCGAGTTGATTCTGGAGCTAACATCTCACTATGACCTTCTGAGGAATTCATGCGAGGAAGGAAATGACGATGATGCGTGTAGTGATATCCCCGAGGAGTGCTATGTCTCCGACAAGACCAACAGGTGCCATGACTGGAGAGTGGGACATGGTCTTGTAGACACTGACAAGGCACTGGCTCTCGCTAGAACACTACAGGTAATGAGAGATCCCAATGAAGATGGATTCCTAGATCATCCAGAAGCTACGGTTTGGGATGCATACGAGCATTATGAAGGAATAATGGACATAAGGGGGATCGAGCTCCAGACCGATCAACTAAGACATGCGTGGAAAGGTGAGTGGAGCCATTTTAACAACGGTCCAACTAGTACATTTGGAACATACGCAACTGATGATAGGCACTATGTTTGGGTTCCTAATGGGACCTCGGAAATGCAAGTATCATTCAGCTCGCTTGATTGGGATACGGACACCGCTCAAGTGGCTCAGATACGCCCCAATGTGGACCTAGGATCAGATGGAAGCGATGATGCACAAGGCCAAGGCACAATAGTTGGGGATACGATTTACATTTCTCTGGATGTGTCCCCAGAACATTGGGATACATGGACGGAGTTCGACGTGACAGGAACTGCAATATCATTGCCGATTACAGGCATCATCACTGGATCCGAGTTCATGGAACCAAGAGTCCCCTACACCTACGATGTCCTTCTTACATTGGATGTCTCAGAAGAAAGGATATTCGAGGTACCAATCAGAACCGATGGTTATTCAGATCTAGACCCTGCGACTCCTTCTGATTTATATGACCCTGAAAATGCATTCAATCTTGTAATGGTCAGACCGGTTTACGATGAGAGTCTAATACCCTCGTTTAATCAGGACAAAGGCCCCATCATCAAGACATCCTCTTCCATGCCGTTGCTTATTGGAATCAGCTCTATTGTCTTGCTGATAGGTCTTGGACTATCTGCAGCATGGCTACGAAGTCAAAGATCTGGACTCATAGAGGCAGAAATATTCGAACAACAAGAGATTGAAGACTAGTCCCATCCGTTTTCAAGAATGGGGGGAGTGGTTTCCAATATTGACTGTAGTGGGTCAATCCACTCCATTCCAAGGTCTCTTTCAGCGGGAGAGGCATCCCAGTACAGACTCTTACTCAGATGCCTCTTGGCCCATGAGACATCTATCTTAGGATGGAAGAAAGCAGCTACTAAGGCCAACCAATATGGTGACTCCCAAGTCACCCACTTCCTCTCAGGATGCGCTTTCTTCAGGACCTTAGCGATTTCACTCATCGTCATATCCCCGGAAACCGTGAGATACCTCCCCTCTTCCTCTCCGCCCTTCAATGCTCTAACATGAGCCTCTGCCACATCACGTACATCGACGATATTTATCTGCATAGGGAGATTGAGGGGAACCTTTCGCCGAATCATCGCCATCAGGATCGCCAAAGAACCTCGAAGATGCCTAGGAGAGAGGGGTGGACCAAATACCATACAAGGATGTATCGTGACTAATCGAGGGCGAGTTCCGGGGTCCAGCGAAGCATGCCATTCCCTGACAATCTTCTCAGCACTAACTTTAGCCAATCCATACGGATTGTTTTCCAGAGTAGCGTCATCAGCCCAGCTGTCAGTAGTTAGAATGGTCCCATCACTCCAGTTCATCGGCCTGATAGCAGCTGTTGACGATGTGTGTACGAATCTCTCAACAGATCCAGACTTATCAATTGCCGAAATCACGTTCTTGGTGCCAATAACGCTTGGATCAACGATTTTCCTCTGAGGATCTCGTGACCTAACAACGACTGTCGCCGCAGTATGAATCAAATCAGTACATCCCAAGATCGCAGAATCTACGGAATCAGAATCAAAGAGATCCATTTCAACAATTTCAATACTCCCTCCCTCTCCGATTTCCATCGATTTGAGATGAGAAACCCTCTCTGGGTCTTCAAGATCCCTGACAGTCGCTCTGACCTGCATTCCCTTTGAAAGTAGATTAGCTACTATGTGACTGCCAATATATCCACTTGCTCCGGTTACAACCACAAGCCCCTGCTCCATGATACTCACAGTGGCTTCATATTATTCGATTTAACCCAAAACGAAGCAATCATTCTTGATCTGTGGTTTCAGAGTTCACACTCTTAGGCAGCAGCCAAGAAGGAGCATACCAGTTCAAATCTCCCATGAGGCGCATTGTAGATGGAACAACTAGGGCCCTGACCAGAGTCGCGTCTACTGCTACTCCTAGTGCTAGCATAAAACCGAATTGCTTCATCAACGACACCGAAGATAGCCCAAACGCAGAGAAAACTGTTACCATGACCAGGGCCGCGGATGTAATTATACGCCCACTTTTCTGAAGACCGACTGCGACAGATTTCGTGTTGTCCCCAGTCCTCTCCCACTCTTCATGGATTCTGGATAGCATCAATACCTCATAGTCCATACTAAGTCCAAACAATATTGCGAAAATCATTACTGGGGTAGTGGGGTCGATTGGTTGAGGGGTGAAGTTCAACAGCTCAGCTCCATTTCCCATCTGGAAAATCCAAACAAGCACTCCGAATGATGCACTGACTGATAACACATTCATTATCAGAGCTTTCAGTGGCAGAACAACGGATCTTACTTGTAGGAAGATAAGAATATAGCTGGTTATTAGTATGAAAGCCAGCGACAAAGGAAGATTTTCTGCCACCGCTTCAATCACATCTTGATTGTATGCAGCGACACCGGCAACATTTACGGTTGACAAGCTACCAAATTGTGAGTTCTTCGACTCGAGGTCTCGAATTGAGACTACAACCTCCCTGGCTTCGACACTGGACTCATCTCCCTCTATTCCGACGACCAGCAACACCACATCATTACCGATGAAACTGTCCTTCAGATATTCTCTCTGAGCGGACAACAGCATAGCCTCAGCACCAGAACGCTCTCCATCATTCGTAGAATCCCAGAAGTCAACCACTTCATCCTCGCTCATATTCACATCAAAGTACGCATGACTACGAACGTAAGTCGTTCCTTCAATATCCAATATCTCCTTTGAGAATTGGTAAAGAGATCGAATATTGTCTTCTAGCAGTGGATCCACTCCCTCCTCCGTCTCAAATACTGCCAAGGCAGTATTCGAAATGTACTCAGGCCAGTTCTCATCCGTAAGCTCCATTCCTTGCCTTGCCTCATCATCCGGACTCAGCGCCTTGTAGGTAGTGATGCCATACTCAGCTTGTAGAAACGGAGATCCGGCCAGCATAAGCACAATTACCGCGGGAACCAAAACCGAAAACGGTCTTCTCATTACTCCACTGGCAACATTCGACCAGAAACCCTCCTCACCAGTGTCTCCTGCGAATGAAAATGGAACCCTGAACGAGTTTACCTTGTCCCCTAATAGAGATAGGATTGCGGGTAGGAGAACTATCGAAGATGTCAGAGCTACGGCAGTAGCACAGATCCCTCCCCATCCTAGCGAAGGAAGCCCAGTATTTTCGAAGAACAGCATACCCATTAGACCGACTATGACAGTCATTCCAGAGAAGAAAATAGCACGGCCCGCCGTAGCACTAGTCATTGCAATGGCCGTCCTATGGTCCCGCCCTCTGCCTATCTCCTCTCTAAATCTATTAACGATAAAGAGTGAGTAATCCACACTTAGCCCAATTCCGAGAAGAGATACTATGTTATTCGCATAAACAGTGATATCATCGAAGACATAACTGAGTCCAGTTACTATCCCAACAGCAGCAAGAACGGTGTATACGCCAGACAGCACAGGAAGACCGGCTGCTACCAAGCTTCCGAAAACCAGTAGCAAAATAATCAGTGTCAGAGGAGCTGAAATCAATTCTGCCTGAATCAACTCTTCCTTCAGTGTCAGATCAAAAGTGACGTCAATTGCCAAGTTATCAGTCACCCACTTTTCCATTCCCTCAGGGGCATCATCCGGGAGAGTTAATTCATCGAACTTCTCCTTAAGCAATGCCTTCGAACCGTCTCTGTCTAGATTCACTTCAATCTTTATCCTGGTCCACTCAGGATTTACAGAACTAACCAGTTCAGATCTATTTACATCGTTGGTATACCATGGGTATTGCACAGACACGTGCTCATTATCCGTCATAGGAGAAACAGTTTCCATCATTGCACTCTGTATGTCCTGATCTTCATGACTCGCATCAGGATGATGAAACAGTACGTGGAAAGAGAAACTATCACTTTCATTTTCAGAGGTAAAACCTATTCGTGCGGCATCCCAACCGTGTACAGACTCAAGGTCCCCCTCACCATAACCTTCTGCATACCTAGGCTCCAGAGTCATTAATGACGCAAGAGAGCCGCAAAGAATCAGAGTCAGTATTAGAACAACTTTGGCATTATCATAGACAAATAAACCCATCTTGAAGTACGATCTGTGTTCTAGTTCCTCAGGCTCAGTCGCACCTTCCATGGCCCCTGCGACAAATATTTGTATTTGTATAGTATAGTTTCAGAACCTACACCCAGTGTATCCACAAACACTCACAGAAGAGATGCCACCGACTCGATAATGAGACTGGGTTTTTGAGAGGACTCGTTCGCATCCGACCTAGTCGCCTCGCCTGAAAGGACGAGAATCCCCTTTACTCCCGATCTATGAGCCATCTCGATATCTGTATAGATCCTGTCGCCGATCATCGCACAGTTCTCGGCCCTGAGGCCCAGCTCCTCTATCTTGTGCAGAATCATCCCTGGGTTGGGCTTTCCACAAATATGAACAGGCCTAACACCTGTAGTAGCTTCGAAAAGCTCCATGTAAGCTCCCGTATCTGGTAACCCTCCTTCTGGAGAGGGGCAGACCATGTCTGGATGACTAGCGACCATGGGGATTCCATTATGCAGATGGATGGAAGCAGTGGCCAGCTTCTCATAATTGATTTCTGTATCATATCCTAGAACGACATACTGTGGGCTCTCAGAACTAGTATTGATCCCCCTACTCTCCATCATCTCACGCATCCCCTCTGTCCCGACCACATAAGTTTCCGTAACTCCCTCATTCTCCAGCCACGATAGAAGGTCGTGTGTCGACAGGAGAATATCATCCTCTTCAGCAGGTATGCCCATAGAGGTTAGCCTGATGAGATACTGTGACACAGACTTGCTGGAATTATTGGATAGAAAGAACCTCTTTATCCCTCGCTTATCCAACCGATCTAGAAACTCCAGAGCGCCTTCAATAGGCTCGCCACCGAGATATATTGTACCATCGAGATCAAGAAAAACCGCCTCTATCCCATCTAGAGAAGTACTCAACTGATCCAAAGAAAACACCTCACGGAAGAACCAGGGTCTTGAACAAGAACCAAGGGTTCCACAGTTCGGTCTGAGCATCTTTACTGGCGATCATCTCAGACATAATGGTGCCAATTTCCTTCTTCCTGTTAGCTTTATTGATGAACCAACTAGTCAGACGCTTCCACTTCATCATCTTCTGAAGTGTCTTAGAGTTAGTCAGCTCCTTCCCAAGAATACTCCAGAGCTCTTCCATATACTCATTCGCAGAGTCGATGGGAAAACCCTCCTCATGTGCTAGCCTGTCAAAGTGTTTACTCGTCAACTTGGCCGACAATAGGGCGTTTCCAATGCCCTCGCCACTGAAAGGATCTACCAAGCTGGCAGCATCACCCACAGTCATTGCACCAGCCATAGCGCCTCTCCGTGGTTGATGAGAAGGAGCGTTTTTTCGGGGTGAGCCGAATGGCAATTGCCATCCTTTCGACGAACCGCTCACTAGCGTAGCATTCTTGAAACGATCCTTGAATCTAGGATGCTCGTTAATCAACCATTGTTGTGTCTTCCGGAGCCCTCTCCAAGATCCTTTCCTCTTCCCCTTTTTCTCTTCGGCAATTAGCATCCCTATGCCAACATTGACTACGCCGTCCCCAACAGGAAATAGCCAGAAGTATCCAGGAATAACCTCATCCACGAAGTGGATCTCAATCGGCCCTTCTGGCTCTTCAAGGCCCTCGACATTCTCCCAATACTCCCTGTATCCTCCGCAGAAATGCTGGTCGTCCTTGTGAGGCTCGTCATGTAAATCTGTAATTTTCCTCGATACAGGACAGTTGTACCCTCCTGCTCCAATTGTAACGGATGATGTGAAAGTCATCACAGGATTTCCTGAACGGCTTCCTCCGAACATTCCCGAGACCCCAATAATCTTCGACGATGCCCCCTCTCCCTCACTCAATACTTCCTTTACCTCAAAGCCCTGAATGACAGAACCGCCACCCTCCTTCACAATTTCACTAGCTCTCTTGAACATCATGTAGTCAAACTGCGTCCTCGGGAGAGCGTACCCAGACATCAGCCCCTTTTCTTCGTAGCTCTCCTTGGGGAGCATTACCCTGACCTCCGATCCATTAGCACTTCCAAAGAGTATCGAGTCCACTTGATAATAGGGAGTCGATTGCACTAGGGGTAAGACGCCCAGCTCCTCCACATGAGACAGAGATTTTCCTCCGACGGCATCCCCACATACTTTATCCCGTGGCCAGACCCCTTTCTCGATTAGGAGTACCTTGCATCCATTTAGAGAGTTATACGCCGCAGCTGCTGAACCTCCTGGTCCGCCTCCGACAACTATCACGTCGAATTCGGAATTATCAGGTGGCACTTCACCTGTATCGATGGGCATCTCCCACAGTTCCACTGTACAACCTCGCATATCCGAACACGCTCTACTCATTCAAGCTATTCCAATGGCTTCATCCCGAAACACCCTTTCCGAAGACCATGGAAAAACGCGTTTCAGTCGTCCAAACCACACTTCCCGGGGAATGGCTAGAGCCAGAGGTCGGAGAATGGATCTTCTTGAAAATAAGAGAAAAACTAGCTACTTGTGCGCACAGAAGCAGGATTCACTCTACATACCGCTGGGATGGAAAAATAGAGTTCACCCAGGAATGGAGAGTTCAATTCAAGACGTCACTCGAACTCAAAAACTCTCTAATCGAGGAAATAAATTCCCAGCATCCATATGAGACGCCACAAATTCTTGCTTGGGATGCAGACACGACAGAGGACTACTTCAATTGGGTTCAAGGATGAAGCGCCTATCGGGAACCGTGGCCATGCCGCCGATCCTCAGGCCAGCGAAGGAAGTCCCATCGACATGGTGGAGTTCCGATGACCCCATGGAAACCAGACCGAAGGTTTCGACCATGGCAATCCTCTGCATCGGTTTGTGGATTTTTGGAACCGGCGATGCAATCCTCATTGCTGCTGGAATAGGGAACACCCCTTGGACAGTTTTAGCCGAAGGTATCGCTCTCATCATGGGCGTTTCAATAGGCCAAGCGACATTTCTCATCAGCTTCGCTGTCCTATTCCTTTGGATCCCGTTGAAAGAGAAGCCAGGAGTTGGCACAATCCTAAATGCCATACTTATTGCAGCTGCAATTGAGTACATGCTACCAGTTATGCCCTCTCCAGAAGGGGCCCTCCAATCAGTCACTCAGGTGCTACTTGGTATTGCCTTAGTTGGAGTTGGAAGTGGGATTTATCTCACTGCTAACTTGGGGCCAGGCCCTCGAGATGGATGGATGACAGGGATACAGAGAATCTCTGGCATCCCCATAGGATCAGTTCGCGCTGCCATAGAGATTTCAGTGGTTTTAATTGGATGGTTACTTGGAGGGACTGTAGGATTAGGAACATTGCTATTTGCCCTAATGATTGGGCCTGTGGTAGCCATCTCACTCAATGTGGCAGGGCATCTTGGAGCTGAGGAACAGGGAGAGATTTAGATGCAGAGGTGTGGAATTTCAGAGGTCCTGAAGTCGTTCGAAGAGAACGAGGACATAAAGTTGGTACTTCTGAGGAGGAACTCAAATGCATTGGGACTCGTTAAGATTCGCTCAATGGCCGATGAACTGGGAATACGAGTTATCGAGGGTTCTGACAATGACCTATGGAGGATGTCAAGAGACAACACACAGGGAATCCCAGATGTGTTAGCCTTGGTCGGCAGAGACCCGAATCTAAGTTTTGACGAGGTTATTTCAACCGGTGGATTGATCTGGCTCCTAGCAGGAGCCGCATATCCGGTTAATATCGGATTTTGCATCAGAACCGCCGAAGTATCTGGAGCCAATGCTGTGTTTGTTGATGCAGAGCTTTCTAACACAGAAAGGAAGGCGGCCAAAAGAGCGTCAATGAAGGCTCATAGATTCATTCCCGTATTTTGGGGCGATGGCTTCGAAGCAGCCAAATCTGCAAAGGATAGAGGATTCAAAATTGTCTCCTTAGAAGATATAGGCGGAAAAACACCTTGGAATACAGATCTGACTGGTGACATTATGCTTATCGTGGGAGGGGAGAGAAATGGAATTCCACAGAATATTCTAGATATATCAGACGAGATAATCAGAGTTCCGATGTCTGGATTCGTCCCCTCATTCAATCTCCAGGCCCCACTGAGCGTGGTGGCAATAGAGGCACAACGGCAGAGAGGTATCTAGTATATCGGCCCTAAGTGCACTCCAAGCATCAGCACAAGAGTAGAGAAGACTGTAATCAGAATGTTGTCATCAATCGGGCCGAACTCATATCTTTCGACAAACGTAGCTACTGCTGCGGCAATCAGCCCCCACACTGGAAGAGACGGGTCCCCAAGACCTCCAACATACCAGCCCAGGGGGGCACTCACAATGAACATGAACACATTTCCAATCGGACTCTTCGACCTCTTCCTTACTACGAGATTCCTCACAACTCCTGTTACTCCATCTCCGAATGCCATGAACAGTGATGGAATAATCGCCAACCATGGATCTCCGACGAGTGCCCATATCACAGTTATAGAGGCCCACCACATCAATGAGAACTTCACATCATTCTGATTCTGTTCCGTCTGAAACCAGTACATTCTCCGGCCAGAGACATGAGCGATAAACGTGAAAATAGTTAGAATAATTCCACATACCATCGGGTACCAGTAGTCAGTGAAGAGAAACGGAACGCACAACGATCCAACGCCCCCTGCGAACATATGTACTATCTTTCTGTTATAGTATACAGCACGTATATCCTCCACTCCCCTATCTACCATCATTCTATACGGGATCTTTGTGGAAAAGAGAATGATCACCACATAGATTCCCATTATCACCGAATAGTATAGCTGCTCATCCATGTCAAAGCGCAGAGTTGATGACCAGATATACTCTCGCATCGCCATGGATGGCAATGACGAAGACAAGGAGTTCGCTACCAAGGCGGTGCATTCTGGCATGGTTGAGGTGGAGGGCTCAGCAACAACTCCCATTTTCCTGACATCAACTTACAGACTTACCGATGAGAAGTACAAGGGCTGGGCTGCAGGGTTACACCATACAGGCCCGGTATACTCCAGAATATCAAGCGTGAATTCGGAGGTCGTTTCCGCTAAGCTGGCAGCATTGGAAGGAGCAGAGGACGCAGAGGTATTCGCAAGCGGCATGGCAGCAATATCCACCACTCTAATGACCCTCCTATCTAATGGGGATCATATCGTGGCAACACCGGACTGTTATGGTGGTACATATGCCCTACTTACAGAGATATTACCAAGAATGGGAATAGAGGTAACCATGGCCGATATCAGAGACCCATCTAGTTACGAGGAAGCAATCCAAGACAACACCAAGGTACTCTATGCTGAGACAATGACAAACCCCACTCTGAAGGTTTGTGACCTCAGTGCGATGGCCGAGATTGCTCATAGAAACGGGATAGTCTCAGTCGTGGACAATACATTTGCATCCTCATGGTCGTGCAATCCAACCAAAATGGGCTTTGATATTGTGATTCACTCAGGTACCAAATACCTCGGAGGGCACGCAGACCTTACTGCGGGCTTTGTAGCCGGTAAGAAGGAGCTCATTGCTGAAATATTCCACACCAAAATATATCTTGGCGGAGCAGCAGACCCACACATGTGCTATCTCCTTGAAAGAGGTATGAGAACCCTACATGCAAGGATGCCAATCCATGCATCAAATTCAGCCGAGATAGCAGAGAGATTGGAGAGACATGACATGGTTGAGAAGGTTATCCACACCTCTTTGGAAAGCCATCCAGACTTCGAGATAGCGAACAGAATTATGCCGAGAGGCAGTGGGATGCTCGCTTTCGTCATCAAAGGCGGCGACGATGCTGCTCTAAAGTTCATGAAGTCATTGGATGTTATTTTCGAAGCAACCAGCCTAGGAGGGGTGGAGAGCCTTGTCGAATGCCCATTCAACTCAAGCCATATGTTTGTTCCCGAAGAAGTGAGACACGAGGCAGGGGTAGTTCCGGGCTTCGTCAGGATGAGTATCGGTATTGAAGGGGTTGAAGACCTCTGGACGGATATAGAGAAGGGCCTTGAATCAGCAAGAGAGCTATTGGTTTCAAGGGCTTAGGTGTCCTCAATGGATCTCGAGTTATTTGTCGCTGCAATGGTATTCATTGTCCCCATGTGCTTCACACCAGGTCCCAATAATGTCCTGTGTGCTGCTCATGGATCACAACATGGCTTCCGAGAGACTCTAACTTTGATTTCGGGCATGGCTGTCGGCTGGTCGGCACTGGGACTGTTTGTAGCGGCTGCAACTGATCTCATTGAGGAAAACAAGACAGTGTTTGATCTGCTCACATACGTCGGAGCCGGGTATATCGCATATCTCTCTTACAAAATTGCCACATCCGAAGCTTTGGAACAGGGAGAGCAGGCATCCGACAGGTTGGGGTTCATTACCGGAGCCACTATTCAGATAGTAAATGGAAAGGCCTGGATTCATTTCTTGGTCTTGATGACATCCTTCGGAACTCTGTTCGGCACCGGATTTTCGGGCAAGGTACTCCTCGTCCTACTCAATCTAGCCTGCGGCTTACCAGCTGTAATGACATGGGCCGCGTTTGGAACTGTTCTCAGGAGGGCATTCACAACTCCTAGGTCATCCAGAATACTCAATTTGACAATGGGACTGTCACTATTCGCAGTAGCAGCCTGGGTCGCCATGCCGCACTAGCTATCCCTATCTTTCTTACCGGACAGATAGATGAGCCCAGATATTAGAGAGATCAGTAGGATTTCAGCTAATGGCCACTCCCTCTCCCACCTATCTTCATCCATCGGATAGTAGTCGGCATTATCCCCAACCCCGTCCCCATCCGTATCATTCCACTCGTTCAGATCAAGCGGGAAGGCGTCCTCATTCTCTCCATAGCCATCCCCGTCCGTGTCTTGCCACTCACTCGATCTGTATGGAAACACATCTGAGTTGTCCCCAACCCCGTCCCCATCCGTATCATTCCACTCGTAAGGATTGTAGATGAAAACATCCGAGTTGTCCCCGACCCCGTCCCCATCCGTGTCATTCCACTCGTAAGGATTGTAGATGAAAACATCCGAGTTGTCCCCGACCCCGTCCCC
>PBZE01000019.1 GCA_002730095.1 Methanobacteriota archaeon
CGAACACCGGGAGTTGAACCCGGGTTAGCAGGTTGGGAACCTGCTGTCATAACCACTAGACCATGTCCGCCTGTTAACTGAGAGTGGAAGCAAGTAATTTAGCGACTCGGTTAATTTCTAAGGTCTGGCATCTGCCTTACGCTTCTTTTGGCCTCTGCCCTTCCTACGATTCTTATTGTTGCGGGGTGATCTCTTCTGTTGGCCATCTGAAAATTTTCTATCCTTATTTCTTCTAGAATTTCTGGAACGACCTCTTCTAGAGCGGCGTTTCTTTGTCTGTTGATCGCCGCCTGAGCCTTCCCTGGAAGGAACAAGTGTGAATTCATTTTTCTTGAGTTCTTCTGGTCTTGGATCTGTGAATCTTTTTCTTATTCCCACCGCTCTCTGGATTCTGTTGTAAGTCCTCTGTTCATTTTTCTTTACGAACGAAATTACAACTCCGCTATTACCTGCTCTGGCCGTCCTGCCACTTCTGTGCTTGTACGCTTTAGCATCGTCAGGGGGGTCATAATGGATAACACAATTAATTCCCTCAACATCAATCCCCCTGGCCGCAACATCCGTAGCAATCAAAACCATGCTTCTCCCGCTACTGAATTTGTTCATTGCTCGATCTCTCTGTTTCTGATTCAAGCCACCATGTAAAGAAGAAAGAGGTACGCTGTCTAGCTGCATCTCTTTACTAAGTCTATCAACACCGGCCCTTGTTCTACAGAATATAATGCTCCTTCCTGATCTTCTGACTGATTTCACAGCTATCTCAGTCTTATTGTGAGGCTTGATGCTCCAGAACTTGTGATCCATACTGTCCATGCTGATCTCCTCTGGACCTACCTCAATCTTTACTGGATCATCCTGATATGTCCTGACCAGCTTGGAAACTTCGTGATCAAGTGTCGCACTGAAAAGAATCATCTGAGGACGACTTGTACATTTATCGATGATCCTGCAAACTGGCTCCATGAAGCCCATGTCTGCCATCCTGTCTGCTTCATCTAAAACAACAATGTCAATTTCTTCTAGGGTTAGTGCCCTCCTCTCAATTAAATCGAGAAGCCTTCCTGGGCAAGCCACCAGAATCTCAACCCCTCTCTCTAGTGCCTTGATTTGCCTCCCGTATGAAGAGCCTCCATAAATTGAAAGTACTTTCATTTGGGAATAACTCCAAGCCAGAGGATCTAGAACATTCCTTATTTGTTCAGCTAATTCTCTTGTCGGAGTCAAGATTAGTGCAGTTGGCCTCTTGGGTTCGGCTGGCTTCGCCCTTGAAATCAGAGGGAGGCCG
Source organism: Methanobacteriota archaeon (assembly GCA_002730095.1). Lineage (GTDB taxonomy): Archaea > Thermoplasmatota > Poseidoniia > Poseidoniales > Thalassarchaeaceae > MGIIb-O5. The sequence goes on from PBZE01000019.1 coordinate 1,286, forward strand.
AAAGCTAGGGTCTTGCCTGATCCTGTCGGGGCCCTGCAACATATGTCTCTGCCTTCAAGCGCGCTTGGTATAGCTTCAATCTGAACTTCGAAAGGTTCGACAATCCCTTCATTGGATAATGATTCGACCAAGCTTGGCTTGATTCCTAAGTCTGAGAATCGAACCACTGAGAACCCTTCAGACGGCCCCGCGTAGGTACCCTATTTAGTATGGGCAGTAAAAGAATAGCATAAATCGAGGAAGCACTGCCTTGATGAAGTTACCAGACGTGATTTATTGCTGGTTCTTCCTATTGATATAGTCTGAGTAATTGCCCGGCCAAACCCATAGGCTTCCATCCCCCGGCAGTTCCCAAATAGTATCACAAATCTTATCCAAAAAATATCTATCATGGCTAACTGTGATTATTGCTCCCTCATAATCCTGGAGTGCTTCTTCCAAGGCCTCCTTAGCATCTGTATCCAGATGATTCGTTGGTTCGTCTAATAGAAGCATGTTGTTCTCTCCCAATAATAGCTCGAGTAGTGCAATTCTGGCTCTTTCCCCTCCACTGAGCTTTCCCAGAGGGACTTTTACCATGTCCTTAGTGAACTGGAACCTGCCTAAAAGTGCCCTTATTTCTCCGTAATCCATCCTAGGCCTAAGAGCTTTGACCTGTTCTACTGGATTCAATAAGAAATCTAGAGATCTATGATCCTGATGAAAATAGCCAATCTGAACTCCCGGCCTAATATCTATTGAGCCGGAGTCAAGGCCAATTTCTCCCGTTATCAATCTAAGTAGAGTTGTCTTTCCGGCACCATTTGGCCCTACAACACCAATTTTCTGGCCTCTTCTTATTCCAACTTCAAGACCATTTATTATGGGTCTTTTGAGGCCTTCGAAAGAGAGTTTTGCATTGTGGAAATCTAGGACTTCTAAGCTACTCTTCTCTATTGATTGCAAATTGAACTTTAGGCTCTGCCTCTGACGAGGCTTGAGTGTCTTGAGCCATTTTAATTCTCTCTGGGCCCTAGTAATCATCACATGTTTTTGTGATACTGACTTGTCATATTTGTTGGCTCTTTTCATTGATTGCATGGCTCCGAGAAGCCTCTTGACTTCTTTCTGTGTTTTCTCTATTCTGTCTTGTAAAGTCTGTAAAAATAATTCCTTCTGATGCAAAAAGGAGGTATAATTTCCACTATACCCCTTCAAGTGAGCATCTTGTACTTCCACGATATTATTGCACACACGATCTAGGAAATATCTATCGTGGCTGACTATCAATAAGGCTCCGTCGAATGTATTCAGAAACTTCTCTAGCCAATCCAATGTCTGGAAATCTAGGTGGTTTGTAGGCTCATCCAAGAAAAATACGTCTATCTCCCTAAGTCCTACTAATTGTCTGGCGAGGGCAACCTTGGCCCTCTCTCCTCCAGATAGCGAAGAAAGAGGGATGTCCATAGAGTGGTGGGCTAAGTCGAGTGCCTTCAGAATCTCCTGAGCGTGTCCGGCAACATCGCCTCCTCCGGATCTTGCCATAAGGCTCTGAAGCTCCTGATACCTATCCATTGCTGATTGCCATTCGCCATCATAGAATCCGGGATCTGCCATCATTTCCTCTATCTTGGAAATCTCATCCTCCAACTCTTGGAATTGCCTTCCTCTCCGATTCAGCTCTTCTCCGAGAGTTGCTTCCTCGACTATGTCGCGAATTTGTGTTAAGAATGCCAACCTTAGCCCAGCGGCATACGTGATATCTCCGAGATCCTGGTCTTGGTTACTGATTGTTCGTAGGAGTGTTGTCTTCCCTGCACCATTATGGCCCACTACTCCAATCCTATCCCCCTCATCTATTCTTAGATTGATGCCCTCCAAAACAGTCAGTGGCCCGAATGCCCTGTGTACGTCTTCCAGACGGATTAGCTCTCTCGCCACAATACTCCGGAGAGACATTGGTTGAAGTGCTCATCGGTTCAATCTACGTGAACAGCAATAGTCATCAATGATGACTATGCTCTGGGGCCATGACTGGGGCGAGAGAGTACTGGGGCTCAATTAGCCGTAGGAAGAGGATCTTCTCTATTACTACTGTCAGTCTCCTACTTGTTGTTCCGACCATCTGGTTTGGCTTGGGACATGTAATCGCTATGCAGGCCCTGACCTCTCCACATGGGTGTGGGATCTGGGAATCTAATAGCCCGACAAATTGGACTGTGGATGATGATTGGGAATCCTTTGAGCCTTGGCCTGATTCGGAGAATAGGATTTCTATAAGAAAGGATTTCGATGCAACTCCATGGCAATTTGATTCTTATGAAAATATCAGTTTTGATAGTCGAGATGGGGTAAAAATTGCAGCTTGGTATTCAGAAGTAGATGAGTCTGCGCCAGTAGTAATTTTGGTCCATGGAGGATATCTGAATGGGAAGTGCAAACCTGAAGTCCTACTTACGGCTAGTTACTTGGCAGATGGAGGAATAAACACATTGATGATCGACCTTAGAAATCATGGAGCTAGTGAAAATGTATCTGATTACATGTATCTTGGACAGAAGGAGTACCTAGACGTTTTAGCTGCATATGATTGGCTTTTGGAAGAAAAATCTTATTCTTCTTCGTCCATAGGTTTACTTGGGATCTCTACAGGTGCACTGACTACGGCACTGGCATTTGGGGAGTCCGAAATACAAGCAATGTGGCTAGATAGCGCCATAATCGATTTTCCAATGTTGGTTGAGAATGAGCTTGAAAGACTCGGCTATCCAAAGATGCTGGCATCCCCTGCAATTACAATGGGAGAAAGAATTATTGGAATAAATCCCAATGAGGTACCGCCAATAACTGCGGCATCCAAAGCAGGTGAAAGGCCAATGTATCTTGCACATGGCGAGGATGATGGAAGAATTTCTCCTCAACATTCTCAGAAATTCTATGATGCAGCTGTTGATTCCAATGCGAACGTAACTCTATGGATGGTTGAGGATTCTGGGCATGTTGATGCAGTGTGGGAGAATCCGGAATACCAAGAAAGATTGGTCTCTTTCTTCACTGAAGCTCTTGAATGGTGATCATTTTACTTCTTTTGGCCTGATTATCTCTTCTAAATTCCATTTTCCATCTTTTTCTGAAATTAGTGAAACCGAACATGTCGGCATTATCTCAAGGTCGCCTGTCATGAATTCTAATAGCATCTCACAGCCGGGATTATGTCCAATAATCATTTCAGTACATCCTTCATCGATACTTTCGACGATGGAAAGTAGAGTCTGTAAAGGGGCATGGTATAGCTCACTCTTGATGAATTTTTGAATCTCTGAAAAATGTTGGCCTAGATTTTCTAATGTCTGCATTGTCCTCAAGGAGCTGCTCACAAAAATACGGTCTGGCTTCCAACCTCTTCGAAGTATTTCTTGGGCCATAGTCGGTGCATCCCGAAGACCTCTTTCATCCAGAGGCCTATCATGATCGATTAAGTATGAATCACCCCTACTACTCTGAGCATGTCTAAGAATTATCAAACGTCTATTCATCTTCATTTCCACCAGAGAAAATGGGTTCTCTTTTTTCCATGAATGCTGTCACGCCCTCTAAAAAGTCAGGAGTTTGGGTTGATGAAATCATCAATGCCCTCTCAAATTCCAACTGTGTCTCGAGGAATGTCGAGGTAGAGGCGTCAATCAATTGCTTGGTAGATCTACGGCTATTTACTGACCATTTTCCCCAATTTCTAGCCACTTCTATCGATCTTGAAATTAGTAATTCTGATTGAGAGACTTCATCCACTGCTCCAGCTTCAAGAGACTCCTCAGCCGACCAAACCTCATTATTAAAGAAGAACTTCCTAGCTCTCTGGCTTCCTACCAGTCTTGGCAATAGCCAAGTTGTGCCTCCGTCAGGAGAGGCCCCCAGGCCAAAGAAGGCTGCAGCCACCTTGGCTTTCTCGGAACATATCCTGTAGTCTGTAGCGAGTGCAAGGCCGAGACCCCCTCCAGCAGCTGCCCCATTTATTGCTGATACAAAAACAGTCTCTGAAGTCCTGATTTTCAGGATTAATTTGTGGAGCGATTCTGTCATCTCACTGACCATTTCAGCAATTGTACCTTCATCGATAGCATTGGCAAATTCGTCAACTGGCCCTCCTGCGCTGAAGAATTTTCCAGAGCCTGTGATCACGACAGCTTTGCAAGATGGGTCTTCCATTAGAGACTCTAATTTGTTTCTTATAGGGGTGAAGTTATGTCGGTTGAATGTATTCTTGGAAGCTTCTACTGACATAGATACGACTGCGACGCCGCCATCGTGTCTTTCGACGGTGAAAGGCATAGTTGTCGAAAGGGGCACTCATTATTGAACTCCATGAAGGTGATAAGTCCGACCTCGCTGGGAAGTATATGATTACACGAGACGCCATATACATAGATGGCATGTGGGTTCCAGCAAGTGGAGAAGGAAAAATTGAGGTCATCAACCCGACAACTGAGCGAATTGTTGGCTCGGTCCCAATAGGAGACGAAGGAGATATCAATGCAGCTATTTCAGCTGCCAGGTCTGCATTTGATTCCTGGTCTAAGTCTAGTATTGAAGAGAGGCAGGGGTATCTTAATGCCATCTCATCCGCAATCGCCGAGAGAGGGGAAGAGATCGCCGAGGTAATTACCTCGGAAGTTGGGACCCCGATTAATTATTCGAGGATGGCAATGGTGGGAACTCCGAGAGTAGTTGCGAGATCTTATGCTAAGATTCTAGATGAGTTTGAGTGGGAAGAGGAAGTAAGGAACTCGATTATTGTCAAGGAGCCAATTGGTGTGGTCGGAATGATTACTCCATGGAACTTTCCTCTGCATCAGATAATCGGGAAGGTCGCCCCTGCACTTGCCTCAGGCTGCACGATGGTTCTGAAGCCTTCCAAAGAGGCCCCTCTTAATGCATTCATTCTTGCTGATATAATCCATGAGTGTGGCTTGCCTGCTGGAGTATTCAACCTCGTATCTGGCCATGGGAGGGAAATTGGAGAAGTCATCTCATCTCATCCTGAAGTCGACATGGTAAGTTTCACTGGATCTACTTCAGCTGGAGTTAGTGTCTCAAAGGCTGCATCATCCACTGTGAAGAGGGTGACTCTGGAGCTTGGAGGGAAAAGTGCCAATATCATCCTTGACGATGCGGATATTGCTAAGGCATCGAAAATGGCGGTTTATTCTTGTTTCAACAACTCTGGCCAAGAGTGCTCGTCCCTCAGTCGATTACTGATTCCCTCTAGTCATCGGGATGAAATTGTGGATATTATTGCATCCACTATGGAAAGATACACTGTTGGAGATCCGATGGATGAGTCAATCAAGTGTGGCCCAATGGTTTCAAAGAGTCAGCAGAAGTCAGTTTCTGATTACATCTCACTGGGGATATCCGAGGGAGCTACTCTGATCTCCGGGGGAGAGGGGCTTCCAGATGGCATTGATTCTGGCTTTTTTGTAAAACCCACGGTCTTCGCAGATGTCACTCCTGACATGACCATTTTCAGAGAAGAGATTTTTGGGCCAGTACTATCAATTAGCACATATGAAAACGAGGAAGAAGCAATTTCACTGGCTAATGACTCGGAATATGGTCTCTCGGGAGGAGTCTGGTCAGCAGATGCTTCAAGGGCCATGCGTGTTGCGAGATCGATCAGAACTGGTCAAGTTAGCATCAATGGCGGAGCATTCAACATTAGTGCACCTTTTGGTGGTTACAAGCTTTCTGGAAATGGCAGAGAACTCGGTTCGCATGGTCTTGAGGAGTTCCTCGAGGTGAAGGCTATACAACTCTGATTAGTCAATTACCTACCCATTCTGGTTGCTTCCTTTCTAGGAAGGCTTGAACTCCAATCTCCTTATCCTCTGTATCAAACAAAGCAACGAATTCGGATCTCTCGGTAAGCACTCCTTCACTAAATGGGAGTTCCAGTGATGCACGGACAGACCTCTTTGCTACCTTAATGGTATAGGGAGATTTTCGAGCAATATTTTTTGCCATATCCATTGTGAAATTTTCAAGCTCATCTGAACTAACTACCTTATTCGCAAGGCCTATTTTCAATGCCTCTTCGGAATCTAACATTTCCCCAGTAATGACCATCTCCATCGCTTTTCCATAGCCAATGAGTCTGCAAAGCCTCTGTGTCCCACCACCGCCTGGAATTAATCCAAGATTAATCTCAGGCTGCCCAAACTTGGCCCTTTCTGAGGCAATTCTGATATCACAAGAAAGAGCGAGTTCGGTACCTCCTCCGAGAGCGAATCCATCTACCATTGCTATTGTTGGCTTAGAAAGATTCCAAACAGCCTCCCATGCATTGTCTTCGAAAAATGGCCTAACATCGTCTGAGTTCTTCCCAGAAAATTCAGAAATATCTGCTCCAGCTGCAAAAGAATGGGGTTTCCTCTTTTTCCCTTCTGGAGGATCATTTGGAGAAGCCCCCCTAATCACCACACATCTAATTTGATCATTGGATTCCGCCCTTAAGCACTCTTTTTTGATTGATTGATGTGATTTTTCATTTAGCGAGTTGAGCTTATCGGGCCTGTTTAATGTCCATACAGAAATCAACCCACCTTTTGGGCTTGATCCTTCAACTGGTATGTCCTTAACCACTAAAACGTCTTCTTCCATGTACTCCGCAGAAGAGTATTGGGTTTCAACGTATCATTCGGTACCAACGGTATTTGAATGAGGAGAAGGAGGCATTCCGGGTGGAGGCAGTGGAGGCATTCCGGGTGGAGGCAGTGGAGGCAGGTTATCTGTTTCTATGTCTAAATTCACACCGACTTGAGTGTTGTTTGGAGTTTTGCTGCTTACTTCAAGTGGCGTCCTCAACATCAAAATCCTATTTTCATCGACTCTGAAGTAGGTAATCCCCAGAGGCTTGCCTGTATTCGGATTCTCGGGCTCTTCATACACAGTTAATCCATGATTCTCCTCCCTGAGGATTGAAGCTAGATCTTCTCCATCCTCCGCTTCGGACCATTTCCTAGCCATTGAAGCCTTTCTCTCAGCAAGTTTCATCCTTCTCCTTCGCTCAATATCAGAGAGCATCTTCTCTCTCTTTTGTCTCCTTTGAGCGATAAAATCTTCAATTTCCTCTTCCTCGTCAGAAATTGCGTCGCCTTTCGCAATATATTTCATTGCTACATTGGATCCTTCGGGGATGTTTGTCGGAGCTTGTGGGGGATCAAGTACCACAGGGCTTGTCTCAATACTCAGTGAAGGTTCCGGAGAGGGGAGTGATGGAGGAGGAAGCATGACAGGCAGCGGAGGGGGGGGCATGTTTACTGGGACGTTTGTTCTTCCTCGTGTCCTCCTCATCTCGGATTCCGAGTCTGTTTCCTCCACAACACTATCTTCTAAACTGACTATCAAAGATTCGGATTCTTCCTCGATATTTTCTTTCTCAACTTTTGATGGTATTTCCAATCTTTCCCGTCCAGTGAAAATCAGTAGTGATGCTAATGCTAAAAGAACAGTTCCACCTGCAATTCTCTGAACTAGATTCACTTCGCCCTGTAGCAAGAGGAACAAGAAAGAGCCCCCGATTAGAGCAGCCCAATTGATCAGCCTAGTAAGAGAAACCATGTCACTCGCAGCTCTGACAGGAGGGGGTATGACTTCACATTGACGGGGAACTGATAGCTTCACACAGCGCCTTCAGCGATTTCCCTCTGTGCGAAATTGATGACTTCTCCTCCTTAGTCATCTGTGCGAAAGTCCTCCCATCTGAGTCTTCTGGGATGAAAATCGGATCATAACCAAAACCGCCAGTTCCTGAAATTTCTTCACTTATATTTCCCCTGCATATTCCCTTAGCAATAATCGTTCTTCCACCGATGACCAGAACTGATACGGCTCTGTACTCACATCCTTTCATGCTTTTGCCACTCATCAAACGCAGTATTCCATCGACTCCAATTTTCCTGAAAACGAATGATGAGTAGCTACCCGGAAACCCATTCAGCGAATCAATGAATAGTCCCGAATCCTCTACAAGAATTGCACAATCTGATTTTTCCGACTCAGGAATCATCGCTATTGCTTGATCTGCCTTGAAAATTGCTATTTTCTCCAGATCGTCAAATTGGGGCTCGATTAGTTCTGGAATACTACCATCGATCATCATTTGCTCTACTTCCATGCCTAATGGTTTGAGATACCTTTTTGCCTCTTCCAATTTATTGGAATTTCCAGTAACAAAGATCACTCTCATCCTACTACCCCAGGTACCTTACTCTATTCCTAATATCATTGAATCTCGAAATTACGGATTCTGCGCTTGGCGTGATGGTTGGTGTTGATGCCTTTCTATAGCCAGAGATCACCATCTCTATTGCACCGTCGAAATCGGAGTGGCTTGCTGATAGGCACTCATTCAATACCTGTAAATCTTGACCAAAATGCTCTAATTCGGCAGATATCCTAGATAGTCCGAAGTCCAATAGTGATATTTTACGATTCGCGTCTATCATGATATTATGAGTTGTTAGATCCCCATGTGAGAAACCGAGCTCATGTAGATTCCTTATCGTATGACCGACCATTTCCAATTCTTTTTCAGAGACTGATTCATTGATTAGTGACTCATAAATCGGTATTCCGTTGATTCTCGAAAGTACCATCCAACCTGCTTCCAAGTCTAATTCCAATAGTCTTGGAGACGGGAAGTTATTCGGTTGAAGCCTTGAGAGTATCTTTGCCTCAACAGAAATTCTGCTTTTGGTCAGCCTGGCATCCAGTTGTGGATGCCTGTAACCCCTTTTCCTCCTAGCCTTCAAAACTGCTGGGATTCCCAGCCATAGGCCAGAGGTCACCCTTGCTTCTGCTCCCTCATGGATTATTTCAGACTCATTCCAATACTGAAAATGGAGCCCCGCCATGGTTGCGGGAAGTCACATACCTTGAAAGCGATTCCACTGGAGCGGAGATTAGGGATTGCTATGCAGATGCCAAGGGTTCCTTCACCGAGAGGATCCATAGAGCCCAAGATTTTCACATCTGAAGAGCTCGAAAGGGAGGCTCAACGTCTCTTTCAATCGATTGGACAGAGAGAACGTTGGGATATGCGAATTTGCAGGGCTATTTCTCCATTAACTTTGGAAATAAACGAACTGAAGAAAGAGAAGAACGTGTTCTTAATTGCTCATTCCTATCAAACTCCAGACATTGTGTATGGAGTAGCTGATTCTGTCTCAGATAGTTACACATTATCCAAAGCAGCCAGAGATGCCCCTGAAGAAACGATTCTTTTCTCTAGTGTCCGTTTTATGGCAGAGACTGCAAAGATTGTCAGCCCTCATAAAACGATTTTACATCCTTCACCTGAAGCAGGTTGCTCATTGAGTGATGGCATTACCCCAGAAGACGTCATAGAGCTAAGGAAGAAATACCCCGGGGTTCCTGTTGCATGTTACATCAATACTACTGCAGCAGTGAAGGCAGAGTGTGATGTTTGTGTCACAAGTAGTAACTATCTCAGAATTTGTGAGAGATTACCAGGGGACAGGCTGATTTTCGTTCCAGACAGATTCATGGGAAAACATGTTCAAAAGCACCTCCTCGGAAAGAAAGAGGTGATAGTTTTTGATGGAGAATGCGAAGTCCATGCTGAGTTCACCGGAGATAAGGTTATTTCGTGGAGAAATAGAATGGCGTCCCATGGTGTAGATTTGCAAGTTCTTTCTCACCCTGAATGCGATTCTGGAGTTCTAGAAGAGAGTGATTTTGTTGGTAGCAGCGAGCTTCTGATGAAAGAGGCTATGCGACTTGCCTCCGAAGGAAAGCCTGACATCATGCTGATTACAGAGTGTGGAACCGCTGAGAGGATTCTTGCTGAAAGCGAGGATGAAATTAACTTACTAGGAGCGTGTGTAATGTGTAGACACATGAAGAGGACTCAGCTAGAAGATATTCTTCAAGCATTGAGGGATCCTAGTCCCGAACAAATCATAGAGATCGATGATAGTGTCATAAAGAGAGCTAGTAAATCACTGGACGAAATGTTTAGGCTGGCTGAATAGAAGAGTCATCCCTCAGTCTGCCTCTGTCTCGCCCATGTGAAGACAAGTGGGATCATTAGAACTACTGATGCCTGTAGAAGAACAGAAGAATATGGCTCAAATGTCTCTTCCATATCATACCACTTCAATTCTGCCTCTCCATCGATTCCCGATTCAATCCAGCCTACTCCGCCCACAGTAACCTGCGGACTTGAGTGGCTCTCTTGATCATCAAAAGTGAGTTGTCTAGTTTGATTTAGATCAATTTGGTAAATGAATACTTGTGGGGCCTCAGACTGTTCTGGACTGGTCGAACCGGGTTGAAATCTTGGAATCTGCAAGAATGCGACATTACCATGTCCTATGCTCGGGGAGGATGATTCCCAAAGAGGATTGGAGATTAATGTCTGCATACCTGAAATAGTATCTACGAAGACGGTTCTCTTTATTGGTCCTATATCTACAACTGCAGCAATTGACTGCCCGTCCACAGATATGTCTACGACGCTTGCATTGGAGTAGTTGACATCGATCCCTGACTCCTCCATTAGGAATTCATCTTGATCTTCATTGGCCTCCACATTCAAGTAAACAGAAGTTTCAGACGTTGTTCCCGTAAGGAATGATGAGTATACCGTGGGACCAGATGTATCGTTTTTCAAGGACCATGCTATCGAGTTTCCAGAAACCTCTAGAGTTTCTAAATCTGGTGGGATGCCCTCTAAATCCGATATTTCTTGCTCATAGTTCATCGAAATAGTACTATCTTCAGTAACGATCACAATCATCGGCCCTCCGTCTTGATCTTGACCGATATCAGACATTTCGATTACGAAATCGGTTTCGACAGAATAGACTGGCGAATAGGGATCTGTAATCGACTCCAAGTCATATAGATCGATTCTAGATTTATTATTCAGTAGCAAATACGGACCTGAAATTGAGATACTTGGCTCCTCAATCCAATTGGGGCCGGACAGTACTACTGCATCTCTAGAATTCTCCATACTGATATTCAAGGCAGAGACCTCAATGTCGTCTATTCCATCCATTTGTGGGTCGACCTCGATTCCGATTAGCCAATCATCGGACCCAGCAGCTGATGTTGGCCATTCAACCCCTTCCACGGGAAACTCTTGATGTGTTGCGTCCCACAATAGAACTAGTCCCGTAGATAGTAGAAGTGCAGCAATGAATACGCTGGTCTGCTTACTCCCTGGCTCTTTGAGAGGAGAAATCCTCTCGTTCAGAAGAGTCTTGAATCCGCTGAAGAATGCCCTGGGATCATCAATTAGCCTTGCTAGCTTGCGTGTGAAAAGCCTCTCATCTGCTAATGTCCAAATTCCTTTTTGGGTTCTTTCGGTTACTGCGACTGAAGCTACTGCCACAATCATCCCTCCAAGAATATCCATTACCCAATGAATTCCGAGATAAATGATTGAGAAAGCGGTAAGAGCGATAAAGACCACTAGAAGCCTTCTGAACTTCATCCATCTGCCATCTTCATCCCATCTAGTCATAGTCAGCCAGATTGCGAATGGCAAACCTATGTGCAGACTGGGCATCCCATTGGTAAATGGATCGATTCTCGTGAACCAGTTGTGAATCTCCGGTGTCAGATCGTAAGCGACTGTTTCCATCAGTGGAATATAGTCACCTGTTACCCTCACATTGAAGAATAAGTAGAACGGGATTGCTAGAACATATACCCAAAACATCGACAATGATACCCTATCTGCCATATGTCGATCATCGAAGTATATCGGGTAAACAAATGATGCGAAAGTAACCGTCATGAATCCCATGACATAGAAATGGGTCAGGATAACGTCCAGTAATGATGTCCTGAATGCCTCTTGAATCCACAATACAATATCGCCCTCGATTGCATACACATATGGAGTCATGTCCAGCTGGGTGTTTGCCATTAATACCCTGTCTAAACCATCGAGAATATCTTTCCAAAGATATACCGAGAAAACGACTATCATGTGTGCCCAATATCTTCTGAACATATCGATGAAGCCTTCTATCCTAACTTTCGTATATGGTGGCTTGAAAATTGGCATCATCGCAATACTAAGCAATATTGCCCCTGTTATCCAAGTGATGTAGATTCCACTGCCAACAGCCATATCAATATCCTCCGAGAGGCATGTTTGAAATGAATTCGACCCTAAAATTCACTCTTTTTAGGTGATCTTTACGTTGTGGCTATTACGGTTATCTAGTGAAATCAGAATCTCATCCACCACTCCACTGAAGGCTAGAGCTGTTTCTCCATCTGGATCTGCAACAATCCTATGCACGCCATCATCGCCGCCTCTGACAACTCCGGGGTCAAAAGGAAGTCTTCCCAAAAATGGTACTTCCAAATCGTGAGCCGATTCTTCCCCTCCTCCAGATTTGAAGAGATCTAATCTGGCAGTCCAAGAACCATCCTCAGATGCAGTGATATTGATTGGGAGTCCATTCGGGCCAGTTAGGGAGAATTCAGCACCTGGGCTCGCGTTTCCTGAAATTTTGTAACCGCTCATATTCTCAACTACTCCAAGGACTGGTACAGAAATTGTTTTTGCGAAATTAATTGATTTTCGACTATCCAGCAGAGCTACTTCCTGTGGAGTGGTAACAATCACTACTCCGTCCAAGTTGGGAAGGGTCTGACTGACAGTGAGAGGTTCATCTCCAGTCCCTGGAGGAAAGTCGATGACAAGTGCATCCAAATCTCCCCACGCGACATCTCCGATAAATTGTTGAATTGCTCCCAACTTGATTGGACCTCTCCAGATTACTGGCTTATCGGGATCCTCAATAAGGAATGCCATCGAGATGACTTTTATCCCGTGTGGACCGATAGCAGGGAAAATCTGACCATCTTCTATATGCAACTCAGTACCTTCTAATCCTAGCATTTTAGGTACATTTGGACCGGTTATATCAATATCCATTAGTCCCACTTTCTTTCCCATCTTCGCTAAAGAAAGAGCTATTCCAGTAGCCACAGTGGTTTTTCCAACGCCCCCCTTTCCAGAAAGAACCATGATTTTATGCTTTATTGACTCACTCATCTTTGACATTCTCATTTTTCTTTGCATCTGCTGATACGCCTGTTCCATCTGGGCTCTCTGGTTCGAGTTTGCCTCTTGATCAGGAGGCGATTCGGGTGAATGATGAGACACTGGAGAGCCTACCATGATGTATGGCGGAGGAGGAGATACTTCAATGCTATTCTAACTTAATTAGTAAAATAATACTATATGGATTGCATTAATTTAGTGCGATTAATTCCGTTAGTCATGAAGCTACTGTTCGTGTGTGTTGGGAATACGTGCAGAAGTCAAATCGCCGAGGCAGTTGCCAAGAGTCTGGGGCATGATGCGATCTCGGCTGGGACGCATCCTGGACGAAAGGTGAACATCAACGCTACAAGGGTCCTTGAAGAAGCTGGAGTGGATTGTTCCGATCTTTATCCCAAGTCGTTAGATGATATTGATACTTCGGGACATGATATGATAATCAGCATGGGATGTGGAGTAGAGTGCCCCGGTCTTCCTATCGATCAGGACTGGGGGTTGGAGGACCCACTTGGAAAGTCGCTTGAATTCTACAGATTCACAATGCACACAATCACAGAATTAGTCAAAGAGGCAATCAGGGAATGGACCGACGCTTAGAAAAGCGATTCTGGTTTCCCTAGACACATACGAGTGTAGTGTAGTGGTTATCACCCGGCGTTGCCAACGCCGGAACCCGGGTTCAAATCCCGGCACTCGTACCATATTCAATCAAAGTCGGACTTTCTAATCTGCAGAATCACTGCTGCCATGCCGATAAGAAGAATTGAAAATGAGGAAATTAGTATGATTGTTGAGAAATTTTGAGATAGCCAGCTCGAGTCACCGGTGCAGCATTCCGAGTATTGTACCGATAATATGTACCCCTGGTTCTCAGGAGGAGTAGATGAGATGAAAATATCTGTAGCTCGAATATTAATCTCCAATTCTCCCTCTGGGATTGTTGATCTAGCATCGAAATTCAATGAGTATATTCCGTCTCCAGCGACTCTATCGCCCGATGTTCCGTCGTCGACCATCAACAACCATTGCTCTGACTTGCCTATATCAGCAAGTCTTCCTATCATCGCCTGAACCGAAGAAACTCCATCAGGATCAGAAACCGCTACTTCCATGTGGTGAGTCAGTTGCCCTCCACTATTGGAAACAAGCACCGGGTGAAAGAATTCTCCTTGCTCATTCTGATAGGTGAGAGGGGCTCCGTCTCTCCAAATCTCAAGTGATGTTATCGTGGGATATTCGTTATTTATCACCAAAGATGGCATTGTCTCGATATTATTTGAGAAAACCTCTGCCCCTTGTGAATCAGATAAACGGAGTGGAATTACTCTCTCACCAGGAGGAATTGTATATGGAATTCTAAACTCTCCTGACCAGATTCCTGATGAATCTGAATAGGACAAATTGAACATTTCACCCCCTACGCTCAAAAGATCTACCGATACTGAACTAACGCCATGGCCATCTACTGCCTCCACTGAAATTCCCAATGTCTGCCCTCTGACTGCTGACTGATCGGAGAATTGAATTGAGTTGACCCTTGGAGGAAGATTATCCACGAAAATTTCTCCATTTTCAATAACTTGGGTCCAATAGTCATTAATGATCACAGGTATGGAGAATTGACCGAATTGAAGTCCGTCATAGTTAATGATGGAAGTCCATACATCATCCCGAATTGTCGTATCTCCCGATAATCCACTATCAGAGAGTGTGATCTGTCCAAGACCAATGGAAGACATGTCCACAATGACTGAAACAACGTCCGTGTCTATGTCCTCGATCATTACTTCGATATGCGAGACCCCGCCTTCGGTATGCAAGAATCCCTCTCTGAACGAAATGGAAAGTAGGGAAGGAGGGGTGTTCTCATCAGGAGTAATGATTGTTGGATAAAGCACCCTGTCCACTTTCTGATATTCCATGAATGTCATACCTGATGATGAGTTTCCTTCCTGTCCCGTCAGTGAAACCCACCTATTTACCTCAAACAAAAGTCCTGAGAGGGGACCTTCGTTAACGAAGAAGCCAGAAGCTGAAATATCTCCGAAGTCTAGATTACCCGCCCACTCAGCGACTTCTACTAGGTGCCCGTCCATTACCTTCTCGGAAATTGACAGAATAAAGACCTCTAGAATATTGGAAGGGTTGGCGAACAACACGAAGGCGTCACCGGGCACTACTACACTGGGAGAAGCCCCGCTTTCTCTTGAAATTTGATTAGATATCAAGGGGCTCGCTTGGGGCCTGGAAGGTTGCTCAATAATTGGAGAATCTGGTGGGAATTCATCAGATACTGTGCCATTGTCCTCGACATATTGGATCCTTACTGTTCTATTGAGCCAGTCTTGTTGAGGGACGGTAAACTCGTACGTCAAATTATGCTCGGCACCGAATTCTTGAGAAATTGGGCCGAATGGAGTAGCAGAAACATTCCACCAGAACTCATTCTGAATCTTGTCAACTTCGTATGGAACCCCTTCAGAATTTTGCTGCACTCCAGAGTCAACTATCTGTCTCACCAATCCAAAACTCCCCTCGATGTCTCCATCATAAGTTCCATCCACAATAATGGTATCAGAGACTGTCTCTCCTCCATTGGACTCAATATGGACAATTGGAATTGTTCCGTTAACATCTATGTTGAAGTCGTCATCTCTAATCTCAAAACCAAATTCTCCCCCTCCGAAAGCCCTGAATAGCTGCTCTTCTCTGGTATCGTCAGACCATCTCTCTCTGATGATCAGATCATCCAGCTCGAAAGAGAAGAAATCGGACCCACCTGAGACCCTTATTGATGCATTAGCATCTATCTGGAAATTCTGAATTCTTCTGAGTCCGTTTTCATCGAAGGATTCGAAATAGAAACTCTCTATCTGTCCAAATCCCCCCTCGGAGCTTTCATTATCCCCCCCATTAAATGACAGCCAGCCCCCACCTTCAATGGAGATCCTCTCTGTGAGGCTTCCATCAGTCCATGATCGGTTGACCAAAGCACTAGTTACTGAAATCTGGGCCGAGAATCCTTCATCAAGTGACCCATCTGAATTACCTTCACTAAGAAACATGATGCCATTCCCTTGCATCTCGAAATCTTGAGAAGTCAGATCGTTACCGTCATACGACTCATTAAGCCATATTCTATCCAAATCCAGATCAAGAATGATTCCATTTTCGCCATTCATAGTGTTCATCCTCAGTGAGCCATTGCCAAGCTCGTTTGATTCCAGAACCTGCCCTGTTCTTTTCTGCCATCCCCTGCCTTCGAACTCGATGCTCTGTTCATCGGATTCGTCTCCCTCTAGCGACCAGAGTGTCTCCCTGGTTATCTCATGATCATCAATCGGCTGATTCCAATTGGTTACAGTTACTGATCTGCTACATACCGATTCTGTGCTAGAGAAGTCAACAAGGATTTTATGTCCAAACTCCGGTTCTGTATCTAACTCGATGTCGACCTCCCCTCCTGCGCTGATGTAAGAGACATTGACTGGGATTTGTTCGGAGAGATGATTATTGTGTGCGGAACTTATTGAAACGGCGGATGGGGCCTCACCTTGCTCGAATGGTGGATTGAAAATGACCTTGTACCTGTGAATGTGGTGTAATGTGGCAATCTCGCCTTCATCATTGGGCTCCTGTAGCCAATTAACTTGGTAGTCCCAATCAACTAGAATATCACAGCTTCTCGATGAGGATGATTGACCCGAAGCCAATACTGAGTGATTTCCAAGGAGGAGAATTGATGTTATCAGGAGAGAGATGCCGATTTTACCGGGCGACTCAGTCGTAGCTTGAATATACATCCTACCATACGGCAATAGTTCGAATTGTTCAAGATATCCCCTACAAGGACTTACGACCTATTTAGTAACATAAGAGATTCTCAGAACAATGGCTCTTCATAGTCGTCGTCTTCACCAGATCTTTCCTTCCAGAGAGAGACCGGTACGTCATCGTAAACATCTGAGTATGGGTCCTTCTCTTTCTGATTCAACAAAGCAGCCTCGGCCGCGGCTCTGGCGAACTCTTCCGCATTTGCCTTGAACTTCCAATAGTGAATTCTCCACTCTCTGCCATCCCATAATGTTGTTTCTTCGGATTCGGTGGTTAAGAGATCATAGTCTTGAAGTTGGTAGAACAGATTTCTGTCCGTAGGCTCAAGAGCGTTGTCGATAATCCTGTTTGAGAAACCGAAGAATCCGAGAGCGTGCTCTGCAATTGATTCGGCAACAACAACCTCCATGTCAGTATCTACCTTGCTCCTAATAGCTGAAGTAAGCTGAGCTAGTGTCAATCCCATCACATTGCCCCCTAGACATGCCTACAGGGTAGGGGGCTCTATTTCAACGGTCTCTACAAACGCTCCCAAATTTGGCATTTTGACTTACGAAGTCATTATTCTGTACAATGGAGGCGCAAATGCATGGAGAGAGGCACGCGAGCCACCTTCCTGGGGCTGGATGAGAAGGAGGAAGGCCCCTGGGACATCGTAATCCTCCCCATACCTTTCGAGATGACAACAAGTTGGATCGAGGGTACTGAGCTGGGGCCTGCTGCGTGTATTGAGGCTAGCTCTCAAGTCGAGCTTTTTGATCCGATTCTCCCTGAAGAGCTACCGTGTGGACTGTCTTTCCACACATCTGATCCATGGAGCTCTGAAGCTGGGACGCTCATGGAGCAGCTGAGTTCCATCAAGAAGTTCTTCTCTCGATGGGTAGGGGATGCATTTCCCCTAATTTTAGGCGGAGAGCATGGAATTCTTCCTCCTTTGATGGATGCATTGTCTGAGCATCCAAAACTAAATGGGGATATGTCTGGATTGACATTAATTCAGATTGATGCACACGCTGATCTGAGAGAAGAACTGAATGGTGAGAGATTTTCTCATGGGACCGCGATCCGTAGATCATTGGATGCTGGGATAGGCAGGGTAATTCAAATCGGAACACGGGCCCTTTCAGAGGAAGAGGCGATATTTTCTGACAATGATGATAGGATTGAAACTTGGTATGCAAGAGATATCTTAGGTGTCACCGGAGGTAAAGTCGGATGGGAAAAAATGCTAGATAGTTTATCCGGCATATCGGGTCCTGTGTGGATAACCTTCGATATAGACGGACTTGACGGGAAATTGGTTCCATCGACAGGAACACCTGTTCCGGGAGGGTTGTCACATTGGGCTGCTGTTGAGATAATTGAGAGGATTTTTTCAGCTCCAGAAGCTGATGTGCTTGGAGCAGATGTGAATGAAATTGCTCCAGGAAAAGACGGCCCGCTGACTGAATTCAATGCCGCATTAATAGCGACTAAAATAATCTCATGCCATACTGCAATATTACTGGATAAAAAGGGAGAATGATTGTATCTTGTCAACGCCTCAGTCGAACATGCGGCGCTGGCTGACCGTATTGGTCCTATCTTCATTGATGTTCACTTCGATTTCCCCCGTAGCTACTGCTCAGATTGGCCAGCCAGATATTATCCAAGAGCACTGGTACCACTCCTACGCAACCCTAACTCTTGATCTAAATGAATGGGCGGAAGACCACCCGGATGTTGTCAAGCTTTTCAGCATAGGCCTGACTGAATTGGGAAGAGAAATTTGGATGCTACAAATCTCTGATTGGGAGGGGGGTGCTTGTTTATCAAGCGAATTAGATGAGTGCGAACACTTCAAGGAAACCGGCGAAGGAGAGTTGGAAAGGAAAGAAGTTGTGTACATAGATGGTGGCCATCACGGCAATGAACACCTTGGTACAGAGCTTGCCTTTCTAGTCGCTGAGTATTACATCGAGGGCTGGTCGAATGGCGAACAAGACGTACTAGATGTGTTGGCAACTACTGAGTTACACATTCTAATCATGCTTAATGCAGACGGAAACGACTTCGACACAAGATGGAATGTTAACCAAGTTGATTTGAATAGAAACTATGACCACTATTGGAACACCTGTGATTCTACTCAACCTGGAACTTCAGCATTCAGTGAGTCGGAGACTCTGGCTAATTCGATTTACATGAACGAAGTAGTTCCCCATGCCGATTTATACATCACTATGCACACAGGGGTTTGGATCATGCTCTATCCTTGGGGCAAGTGGCCAGAGCAACCTTCTGACTGGGAAATGTACCACCATATCAGAGATGAGGTCAATTCGAACATTTCTGAAATCCCAATTCGTAATGCCAACCAAGGACTCTATCCTAATTGCGGAACCAGCCGAGATTATGGCTACGGCGTGATGGGATATCCTACATTTACCTTTGAGACTGATGATGAGCAGTTCTTACTAGGGACAGTAGAGGCACTCTCCGACAGACTGGGAGAGGAGCTCGATGTTATGCATTACCTCATCGAAAATGTATGGTACTGGAGAGCTCGTCTTGTAGTCGAATCCTTGGAGGTTGAAGATGGGAAGGTGCACCTGAGCGTATCTAACCTAGGGCACTCTAGTACGTCGAATGCGACGCTTCTATATTTTGAAAGTGGAGATTCAACTGAGTTCTGGCTTCCTGGTTCAGATGAACCCATGGAAGTAACAGGAACTATGGACATACAGGATAGAAGATCAGATTTCAACTTCTCCGCTCCCGGATATGGATTCGCGGTCAATGCCACTAATAGCACCTCAACAACCCTCGATTTCACGGACGCGCCAATCTCCGGCGAGGGGGTTTGGGCCCTTTACTATCAAAAGAGAGTGATTGATTCCTCGATGTGGACTGAGGAGTTGATTGGCGAGAGCGTTACTGAGATTAAGGCTGGTAACTCAGGCATTCTTCCCGGGCCTACAATGGTGCTTGTCTTCGTCGCATTCGCTCTAGCTGCAATCAATAGAAGAAATGATGAAAAAGATGAGTAGTTTACTTTAGTTATATATCAATTATGACTCTAAATTGACATTTTGTGATAGAATTGTTTGTAAACTAGTACCTAATCGTATAGTTGGTTCTATTTATGGAGATAAGCAACGGTGAGTTTACAGAATTGGGAAAACAATTGATTTTACCTCTTTTCAAAGGCGTAGAAAGAGCTCCAAACAACTCCCTGTCAGGATTATCAAGGATTCAGAGAGGGCTGGTCAGAGACGCATTGATCTCAGGCGGCTTCGCAGGGAAGAAGAGCGAGAGAATGGCATTATGGACACCGGAGTGCAATATTGTACTTGTTGGAATGGGTCCCAAAAATGGTTTGGATCACAAAGTTGCTCGTGATGCTGGGGCCAATATTATCGCTTCATTATCCAAGAAAAATGGAGTTGAGGTTACGGTAAGGTTCACTTCGGGGTGGACAGGAGATAGGATGTTAGATTTCGCTGAAGGAATGATGCTTCGTGATTATGAGTTCTTAGAGCACCAGGAAGTCCCAGATGATCATATAAGTAAGAATTGGGAGGTTAATTTCCAAGCCAGTTCGAGATATCAGGAAATTCTTTCTATGGAGCTCGAGAGAGTTCACTCAGTTGTCAAGGGAGTGCATCTAGCACGTGATCTAGGGAACGAGCCAGCTAACGTTCTCTATCCCATGGAGTATGCGAGAAGGGCTTTGGAATGGGCTGAAGGGAAAGAAAATGTGTCTGTCGAAGTCTATGACTGGGATAAGTTGCATGAGCTTGGTATGGGAGGCCTGATTAATGTTGGAAAGGGCAGTGAAAGAAGGCCATGCATGGTACTTTTTACACTTAATCCAGATGCTGATGAGGGAGTTCAGAGACCCTGTATTGTAGGGAAGGGGATAACCTTTGACACTGGAGGAATATCGATTAAGCCCACTAGTGGAATGTGGGATATGAAGTACGATATGTGTGGAGCAGCAACTGTTTTCGGGCTCATGGATGCACTTTATTCCACCGGATACAAGAGGCGTGTGAATGGAATCTCCTGTCTTGCTGAGAATATGCCAGGTTCTGGTGCTTATCGTCCAGGAGATGTATTCAAAACATATTCGGGTAAGACCATTGAGGTATTCAGTACGGATGCAGAGGGTAGGAATGTGCTTTCTGACGGCCTGTGGAAGGCAGGAGAGTTTGATCCGGAGTATATCGTGGACTTGGCTACCTTGACCGGAGCCGTGATTGTGGCTTTGGGAAACCAGATTTCTGGAATGTGGTCAAATAATGAGGAGGTTGCTTCTAAACTCAAAAATGCAGCAGAGAGAAGCGGTGAGCCAGTCTGGAGAATGCCGTTGAACGATCAGTTCCGAAAGTACATGACTGACTCCGCATTTGCGGACATAAGAAACGGATCAATAGGAGGCAGGGCAGGTTCATCGAACACCGCTGCCGCGTTCCTAGAATTCTTCGTTCCCAATAGGGGATTCGACAAAGACGGTGAGAAGATACCATGGGTACACCTCGATATTGCCGGATCGGCGTGGGGCCCAGGTTCAAAGGCTCGGTCAGAGAGTGTGAATCCCCTGTTCCAGTATGGAACATCTGGGATACACGTCAGGACTCTTCATAGACTAATTACAGAAAATTGACTACTCATCGGAGTCTTCTGAATCGACTTCCTGAAAGTCGGCTTCTACGACATCGTCAGAGTCTCCAGATTCCTGTTCTTCTGCCATTTCTGCTGCAGCAGCTTCGTATAGCTTGGTCGAAACTTCGTGGAGAGCCTCTTCGACTTCTGCCATCTTTGCCTGAACTGCAGCCTCATCTAATTCATCGACATCAATTGTTTTGTCATCTTTAGTGATCAATGACCTCAGTTCCTCTAGCTTAGCATGGATAGGTTCAGTATCTAGATCTGAGACCTTTTCGGCCGCTTCCTTGAGCATCTTGGATGACTGATATACCATTCCATCTGCAGAATTGATTAGGGTGACTCCAGCTTTCCTCCTCTTGTCCTCAGAAGCGAACTCTTCGGCCTCAGAAATCTTTGCGTTTATCTCGTCTTCGGATAAAGAGGTCTGACTTTCAATCTTGATTGACTGTTCGGTTCCAGTACCAAGGTCTTTGGCCGACACATTGACAATCCCATTGGCATCAATATCGAAAGTAACTTCGATTTGAGGAATTCCTCTTGGAGAAGGAGGGATACCCATCAGATGGAACCTCCCGAGAGTGATATTGTCCTTAGCGAACTCTCTCTCGCCCTGTAACACGTGAACTTCGACCGCGGGCTGGTTATCAGCTGCTGTAGAGAAAGTCTCGGATCTACGAGTTGGTATCGTGGTATTTCTCTCGATCATCGTGGTCATTATCCCCCCCAGGGTCTCAATGCCTAAGGTCAACGGGGTTACATCGAGAAGAAGGACATCGGTCACTCCCTCGTCTCCAGTGATGATTCCTGCTTGGAGGACCGCCCCGACTGCAACAGCTTCATCGGGGTTTATTCCCTTGAATGGTGGCTTTCCAACTTCCTCCTCTATTGCTTCTTGAACAGCAGGAACCCTGGTTGAACCACCAACAAGTATGACCTTGTCGACATTTCCTTTCTTGATACCTGCATCCTTCATTGCCCTACGAGTGGGAGCCATTGTCCTCTCCACTAGAGCTTCAATTAGGCTCTCAAACTTGGCTCTAGAAAGTGAGATGTCTAGATGCTCAGGCTGACCATCACTGTTCATGGTGATGAATGGAAGATTGATTTGGGTAGTAGTAGTGCCCGAGAGTTCTATTTTGGCCTTCTCAGCAGCTTCTCTCAGCCTAGTAATTGCCGTTACGTCACTAGAAAGATCTATTCCAGTCGATTTCTTGAATTCCGACACCAGCCAATCGATGACGACTTCATCGAAATCATCCCCTCCAAGTCGGTTATCCCCACTGGTGGCCTTGACCTCGATTTGGGGCTGACCATCAACTTGATAGATTTCGAGGACTGATACATCAAATGTCCCGCCTCCCAGATCATATACCAATATTGTCTGATCATCGTCTTTGTCTACCCCATACGCAAGGGCTGCCGCAGTAGGCTCGTTTATAATTCTGAGAACCTCTAGCCCTGCGATCCTTCCAGCATCCTTTGTTGCCTGTCTTTGGGCATCGGTGAAGTACGCGGGGCACGTGATCACGGCTTGCTTCACTTCTCGTCCAAGATAGTCTTCAGCATCCGATTTTAATTTCTGGAGAATGAAAGCTGAAATCTCCTGGGGAGTATACTCAGAGTCATCAATATCTGTTTTCCAATCAGTCCCCATCTCTCTCTTGACGGACATGATGGTTCTTTCAGAGTTGGTTACAGCTTGACGCTTTGCAGTTATTCCTACAACTCTATCTCCACCATTCTTAGAAAATGCGACGACGCTTGGTGTTGTCCTCGATCCTTCAGAATTTGGTATTACCACGGGTTTACCCGCTTCAAGCGTCGCTACACAGCTATTTGTCGTTCCTAAATCTATTCCAATTACTGGTCCAGTCATTTTTATTCCTCCGTTTGATAGGCTAAGCCTTATCGAAAATGATGTCTAGAATACCATTGTTCAGGCTCCATTCCGAGACTGAAGATGCTTCTTGTGGCAGATTGATACTCTTGATTGGTCTAAGTTGAGTTCTCCTCATTATCTGGAGGACTTTGCCGCCATGAGACAGAATCAACTCGAAGCTGCTTTCATCTAAATCAACAATATTTGAGACGTCTATAGTAACGAACATTGATTCCCCATCAATGTAAGTATCTTCCAGTGGAACATCGGACTCTTCAACTTGGTCATCCTCGATTACCACCTCTGCAGGCTCTTGATCGGGACCAACCTGAACATTGATCCCCATGTTCTTGAATATCTCCGAGAATCCCTCTGGATGATTCATGAAAGCTTCCATTTGCTTCCTGAAGTTCTCTGGATCTCCTTGAAAGTTCATTTTTACATTGCTGTTGTAGATACTCTCTGCATCAATGCCCATACTTTCGAATTGCTGACGAATTCTAGAGATTGTATCTTCCAGTTCCGATCTGTCAATTGGCATGCCCATCTGGCTGAAGAGATTTAGCATCTGCTGAATCATTTTTTCTTCCCATTCGTCAGAGTTGGAGCTGCTCATTCAATCACTACTTAACCATCGGTTGTATAGTGGGAATGTACTCCAATATATGAACATACGTATTATCTGAAGCAAGAATTAGAAGAATTGAGTTGTTTGGGCAATGGAGAGTTTGAAATCTAGTGCTTGATTCCGAGTATCATGGTGCAGGCTGAACATGATGTTGCAATACAAGACACCGACAGATTAGAGGGTCGTGCAGCATTGGTGAACAACGTCAAGGCTGCCGTTGCTCTTGCGGGTGCGGTAAGGTCAACTCTAGGGCCTAGAGGATTAGACAAGATGCTAGTAGATGGTGATGGGAGTAGTCTAGTTACGAACGACGGAGTTACTGTAATTGAGACTGCTAGAGTTGAGCATCCTACTGCAAGACTGCTGATTTCGGCCTCTTCATCACAGGACAAAGCTGCCAGAGATGGCACCACATCTACAGTCGTCCTGACTGCAGAGTTACTGCAGAATTCTCTGGAGCTAGTTAGGATGGGGGTTCATCCATCTACTATAATCAATGGGTATTTACTGGCTGAAAGGGAGTCAATTTCTGAGCTTGAGAGAGTATCAAGAGAGACTATTTCTCCTGAAGAGATGAAATCAGTAATCTCCACTACTTTAGCCGGGAAGATAAGTAGTGCATTGGCATCCCATATCACGGATATCGCATTGGAGGCCGCCGAGATACTTTCAGAGGAGAATGGGGGCGATGATCTGGAAAGATTGAGAGTCAAGAGGCTCGAGGTTAGTGGAGGACTATCGACAGACAGTACTTTGATCAAAGGACTAATGATAGCGAAAACAAGGGTCGATATGGGGACCCCTAGATCTTCTGGAGAAGGGACGATAGCCATCATAGATGGTGGTTTGGAAAATGCAAAGTTGGAAATGGAAGCTGAGATAGAAGTAAGTAGTCCCGGTGTTCTCAGAGATTTCCATGAGAGATCTATTGCTAATCTCAGGAAGTCAGTTGATCATCTTTCATCACTAGGCGTAGATCTCCTCATTGTCAGAGATGGAGTCTCTGATGAAGCAGTGCCAATGTTGTCTGATAAGGGAATCACATCTTACAGGAGATTTGAGAGAATCGACCTGGAGATTCTTTCTAGGATCACAGGGGCGCGAATTATCAGAGACCCTCTGCGAATATCGGAGGAAGATCTTGGTACTTTCACCAATAGGGAAGAGGAGTCGATTGCTGGGGTGACTCATACGACTATCGAAGGTCCCGAACGAGGGGCCCTGACCGTAGTCTTCAGAGGGACCTCTCCACACATCAGAGAAGAGGTCATGAGGGCTTTTGATGATGCTATGGGCGTCTCATTCAGAATGGTCAGGGACTCAAGAGTTGTTCCTGGAGGCGGGGCAATACAAATCCATCTTGCTAGGCACATTAGGGCGTTTGCCCTAGGGAATCCTGGACGTGAGCAATTGGCAATAGAAGGATATGCAGCAGCTCTTGAGGTCATTCCTAGAGCTCTGGCTGAGAATGCAGGGCTGGACCCGATAGATGTGGTTCTAGATTTATCTGCTGCGCAGGCATCTGATCAAAATAATGGATCTTGGATTGGGCTTGATGCCACTACGGGAAGGAAGGTCAGAATGGATGAGATCGGAATCTTCGACCCTCTGTTTGTTACAAGTCACTCGATCTCTGGTTCCACAGAGGCCGCGATCAGTATTCTGAGAATCAATGATGTGTTGTGGGCAAAGCAGGATCCAACAACTCCTGATTGGAAAGATGAAGAGGATCAAGAAGACTGATTTTTTCTTAGATTATCTATCATCTCATCGACCATTCTGTCTAAATCGAATTCCGCCTGCCATCCCCAATCTTTCTTGGCTGGGCCATCATCTATGTCATCAGGCCAAGAGTCTGCCACTTCTTGTCTGAAGTCTGGATTGAAATCACATGTGAATTCAGGAATCCTCTCAGAGATCTTATCGGCCAATTCACCCGCGGTGAATGAGATGCCTCTGACATTGTAACCGGCTCTAGAAGGGCCCAATCTGCTCCCATCCACCTCCATTAGACATTCAGTGGCCCTAATTGCATCATCAATATACATCATTGGAAGTCTCGTATCCTCACTAACAAAGCAATCGTAATGCCCGTCCTTAACTGCCGCATGGAAGATATCAACAGCATAGTCCGTGGTTCCTCCACCGGCGGGGGCCCTCCATGATATCAAGCCTGGGAACCTAAGGCCCCTGATGTCAACCCCATATTGCTTGAAGTAGTTCATCCCTAAGACTTCTCCAGTTACCTTTGTTTTGCCATATATTGTGGTTGGGTTAAGGGGGGTTTTCTGGGAGGCAATATTTGGAGAGTCGGGTCCGAAAACAGCTATTGATGACGGGGCGAAAACCTTCAGTCCGAAATCCCTAGCTGCTTCTAATACACTGACAGTGCCACCGACATTGACTCTATGGCAAAGGTCGGGATTCTTCTCTCCTGCTGCAGATAATATCGCTGCAAGATGGAATACTGTCCCTATTCCCTCGTCTAGCACGATTTTCTCCAGTGCTTCTCCATCCAAAACGCTAAGATTACAAAATGGCCCGTCCGGAAAGTAAGATTCTTCGCTAGGTTCCCTGATATCTGTCGCCAAAACAGTATCTTTGCCGTACTTATTCCTAAGCGCAGAAACCAGTTCAGTTCCTATCTGACCCAATGCTCCTGTGACTAGTATTCTGTCCCCGGGCGGCTCGGCCATGAAACTCCCCAAAGCTGGAGCTACTTGGTCATTGATGTCCAATATTGACCAATTGTTGTCCCAATGTTGATATGCGAGGCACAATGGCTTCAGACCCCGTTGATTACATGAAGTATGTCGTAGTTACGGGCGGAGTCCTGTCAGGATTGGGTAAAGGAGTGACTGCTAGTAGCATAGGGGTTCTCCTAAAATCGGCTGGATTGAGGGTGACTTCGATTAAGATCGATCCGTATCTGAATAGTGACGCTGGAACTATGTCCCCATTCGAACATGGGGAGGTATTCGTCCTCGATGATGGAGGCGAAGTGGATCTTGATTTGGGAAATTATGAGAGGTTTTTGGATGTAGCTCTGACGAGGGACAACAATATCACTACCGGAAAGGTATATGCCAATGTAATCGAGAAGGAGAGAAGGGGCGACTATCTCGGAAAGACGGTTCAGGTAGTTCCCCACATCACCAATGAGATTCAAGAATGGATAGAAAGAGTGGCTCACGTCCCAGCAGATGGTTCATCTGAGACTCCTGATGCATGCGTGATAGAGTTAGGAGGGACAGTTGGAGACATTGAAAGCGCCCCATTTATCGAAGCGTTACGACAATTCCAGTTTAGGGCGGGTAAAGGAAACGTCTGCTTTGTGCATGTTAGCTTGGTTCCAGTAATGGGACCAGTTGGTGAGCAGAAAACAAAGCCTACTCAGCATACAGTGAAAGAATTAAGGGGATTGGGAATAATTCCCGATATTCTGGTTTGCAGATCAGAGAAACCTCTTGATTCTGAGACGAAGTCAAAATTGGCCGCATTCTGTCATGTGGGTGAAGATGCAGTTGTTTCCGCGCATGATGTTTCCAATCTCTACCAGATTCCAATTTCTCTCTTCGAACAATCCGTCCTAGGCAAAGTGTCGAGTCATTTGGGCTTTGAAGTTCCACAGAATTTACCAATTCTAGATGAATGGAAGGAGATGGCGGATAAAGTGGATACTCTTGAGGATCAAGTTAGAATTGCTATGGTGGGAAAATATACCGGGCTTTCCGACTCGTACCTCTCTGTGATAAAAGCTCTACAGCATAGTGCATTCGCCGTTGATAGAAAATTGATAATAGATTGGATAGAGTCTGCTGATCTAGATCCAAATGACAGGACGGACAGGTATGAAGAAGCTTGGAGAATCTTGAAGGAGGCGGATGGGATTTTGGTACCAGGAGGGTTTGGTAATCGTGGCGTCGAAGGTAAGATTGCTGCGGCAAATTATGCTAGAGTCAATAGGGTCCCATATCTTGGAGTATGTTTAGGCTTACAGATAGCAACCATAGAGTTCTGTAGAAATGTTCTGAATTTGCACGGGGCTAACTCCGCTGAGTTCGATGAGGAAGCCCCGGTACATGCGGTAGTTTTCATGCCTGAAATTTCCAAGACACACATGGGAGGGACAATGAGATTAGGCTCGAAGCCCACTCCATTCTTAGTAGATGATTGCAAGATCAGGAGATTGTATGGGGATGTGGATTATGTGGACGAGCGTCATAGGCATCGCTACGAGGTTAACCCTGATCTGATTGATAGAATTGAGTCTTCGGGACTGAAGTATGTTGGAAAGGATGAGACTGGTAAGAGGTGTGAGATTATGGAACTTGAAGGGCATCCGTATTATGTCGGCACTCAATATCATCCAGAGTTCAAATCTAGACCGGGGAGGCCGAGCCCTCCGTTCCTAGGCCTTCTGAAAGCTGCGTGTGGACAAGAAATCTAGTAGATTAAAATATTATTTCGCTTATTGTGGTTCGTGCGATGTCTGGGAGTGGACTTGGGAGGTAGTGGCTTCAGGCTAGGGGCCTTTGAAGTGGAAACTGGTATTCCTTGTAGCGGATGGAAGAATGTTCCACACGAGGGATGCACGCGACCATCAAGCATAGTTCCCAGAATCATAGATTCGATACAGGATCTTGGATGGAGCGGACCGATTGGAGTAGGTTTTCCAGGAGCCGTATCCAAGGATAGGATATTGACAGCACCCAACCTTGGGGATGATTGGTTAGATTTTGACCTCAAGGAAGAGCTGAATGATTTCCATCATGGACATTTTACCATGATTAATGACTGTGATGCAGTCGCCATAGCCGAATATAATCTAGGATCCAGTAGAAATAAATCTGGGACAATATTGACTATAACAATAGGAACAGGAATCGGTACCACAATACAAAATGATGGGGATATGATTCCAAACTTGGAGTATGGGAGGCTTCCTCATCCAAGAATGGAGGGGCCTCTTGAATCCCATATTTCTGCTCGTTCTAGGAAAGAAGAAAAATTATCACTTCAGCAGTGGGCTGAGAGATTTCAAGAGGGATTAGAGTTTCATGAAAATTTGACAGAACCGGATATGATTGTCCTTTATGGTGGTATTTTAGAGCACTGGGATACATTCTCTGGTTTGATTTCCAGTAACGTGAAAATTGAGCCTGCCCAATTTGGTGCTGAAGCAGGTGCTCTTGGAGCTGCAATTGCAGTCTCTAAATTGTGATGCATCAGAAAGAGATATTGGGAGACTGCCGGTAAATCAGCAGCAACTATCGGAATGGCTATCTTGAGCGCAGAAGCAAGTCTTTGCCGGAACAATATCGGCTCTAGAACTTCTTTCTTTGAAAAGAGAGGTTACCTCTTCGAGCTCTCCTGAGGAGTCTCCTCTTGCTTCCAAGCACAATTTCAGTCCTAGAAGCCCCCACATGTTATCTTTCCAGAGTTCTATATCCTCACGGTATACTTGTTCCGCTTCCTCGACATGTCCCTGCTCCAGAAGTAGAGCCCCCAAGATATGTCGAACTGGTTGCATCTGACCCCATGGTTCGTTGTAAGCCAGATTTAGAGATAGATCAACTCCTCTACGTAGCTCATCGAATGCTTTGGAGAAATCGAATGATTCTCCATTGGCCTTAGCCAGAAACTGCCTTCGGTACTCAATCTCGGCTTCAAGGATGGAAGCGTTGACGTTCAGTATCGAGGGGCCCTCTGACGGGTCTTGATACATGAAATTGTTATGCATAACTCTTCCCTCAAGTGCTGGATTACTGAGGGCCTCTTCGAACAAAGCCTGCTCTGCCTCGGCTTCCGGGACCATTCCCTTTGATGCATAAGCGACCCCTCTTGCGTAGTGCTGAGTTGCAATAGTTGCAGGGAACACATCCTTGTCAGAATACATTGGCTCTTCCAATATCTCATCCCATTTGCCAAATCTAATCATGACATGCCATGGCATTGTAACGTATGATTCCAAGAAGATTGCCCCCATCGGAATAATTCCAGCGAGCATGAACTGAACGCCTGAGTTTTCATCTCCTGCTGGGAGTGTACTTACGGCCTTTCTGGCATATTTCAAAGCAGTTTCATACTGTCCATCAAACATCGCACACCATACAACGAAGTGATGGTTGTGCATCCTGTAGAACTTGTAAAACTGGGATTCGTTGCCGGTGATTTCAACATATCTATCATCAGCTTCCACAGCTGCAATGTTGCAATCAATCGCCTCCTTCCATTGACCTACCCAAGCATCAATATGCGAAGGCATGTGAACCAAGTGCCCCAAACCTGGCATTAGATCCCTAAGAACATCGGCAGCGGGTAGGGCCCTCTCTGGAAATGGGGAAAGTTCCAAGGCATGACAATAGAGGTGGCATAGAGCTGGGTGAGTCTTTGCCTCCTCGCTATTCTCGAACGCTTGCTCCAGAATCTCAACCAAAAGTAGTGTATTGTCGTCAGCGGGGGAAATCTCTCCTGATTTTGTGTCTTTGTCCCACAATTGCCACGCTTTAAGATTCATCAGAGCTTCGACATAGATTGCAGTTACATCAAGATCCCCTTCATATTTTTCATACAAGGGAGCCATTGCTTCGGCGAAAGCTACGTTAAGTTCTGGACTATTCCCCATGTTTAGTACTGAAGGATCGGCTGCATCTCTTGCTTCCTCGGAGTGTCTCTTGGAAAGAGCTACGATCAGATCTTGTTCGAGCTCTGAGCAGTTGTCTTTCAAGGACATGGCCTTCTGAATTGGGTCATGTCCGGAGCCTAGTCCGGGGGTCCAGTTGTAGTTTGAAGATACGCAATAAGCAATTCCCCACCATGCCATAGCGCATTCTGGGTCTATTTCAGCGCACTTAGAGAAGCAAGCAATTGCTTCCTCGTGATTGTAGTTCAACATGTGACCGTGCGCAAGAGCGAACATCTTTCTCGATTCTTCACTTGAGCAAGTTACTCTCTTCGCGAACGAATAATTACTTTCATCTCCAAAATCATACAACTCAGGTGCTATATCCATGGTACATCGGAAAAGGCAAGACGTATAACTTGAATCCATTAAACATCAGAAAAACATTCTTTCAGTCTACCGATACAGGGAGTATTCGAGTTGTTCTGTATCCTTGCAATACCTTGAGATACTTTTTTCTTGAAAATTCTTCATCCATTTCGGGATCTCCAGTTTCAACTCTGAGAGTTCTAAGAGTGAGCATTTTTGCGGGTGTGACGATTCCTAATACCCTATCTGCCCCGACTATCCTGAGTACCTCTGGTGACAATTGCAGGTTTCCCCTTCCTATCAGGAAACCCTGTCCCCCCATAGGGGATAGCAAGAGTGTTACTTCACCAGTATGCATCTGCAGGTAGTGGATAATTTCCTGCTCATTTAAGTCTGAAGCGACAACACTGTTTCCCTTCGAGATATCGATTCCGAGAGTATTCAATTCAAAGCCTAGATTGGAGCCAATTGCCCTCAGGGTACCTCCTGAGCCCCAAATAATCATCATATCCTCATCAAGAAGTGTGTCTCTAATGTGATCAGAAAGGCCCTCAATTACCTCTTCCTCTCCAGATGCTTCTACCCTCATCTTCGAACCCTGCATCCATCGGGGACTTGCAGGTGTGATGGCCTCGGCATAAAGCCTGACAACCCATTTCCCTTGCCTGTAGAGTTCTTCGTCGAGGTCCAGTACTTCTGTAGATGACAAGAGAAGGTCTTGGTTTAGCCAAGCACTGAGAACTTCAGCTGCTGCTTTAGGAGAGGATGCAAAGCAACCGGAATGCATCTTGACACCAGTAGGAACACCAATAATCGGCAGGTTTGGCTTCCCATATTTAGACAGAGCAGAAACGACATCCCTGGTTGTTCCATCTCCTCCTGCATACAAGATTAAGTCTACTTCTGATTCTATCATGCACTTGACTGCTTGATTGGTGTCATCTGCATGTGTGACATCCGAAGAAGAGTGGATAGTGAATATGGGAGATAGATCTTGTGGCATCCAATGGGTTCCCATCCTTCCTTCACTGACAAACCAGTCAATTTCCAGATTCTCCCCCCTTGTGATATTTCTAAAGTGTTCCAGCATGAGCCTCATCCTAGGTCCAGATCGATCTTGCGCCCCCATTTTTCTAGCGATTTCCGCTTGGCCATCGGAACCCTTCAGACCCAGCCTTCCCCCAAGGCCAGCATCTGGATTCACTAGCAGGCCCAGCCTTACCATAGCATGGCCAGGGGGGGACTGGTCTTATCGCTTCGTAATTTATGGGCTGAAAAAAATCAATGCGGAGGATATTCAGAGGGAATAATTGACTATTATTCAGCTATATGGATAGACGCCTTCAAACGGTATTGCTGAACCGGCAGGATACAGGAGGCGGTTTCGATGATATCTGTTGAACTGAACGACGGGGAAGTCCATGAGTATGCAACAGGAATTTCTGTAGGGGAAGTCATCGCTAATGTCCATGGTAGAAAATCTGGGGCTGTCGCTGCACTGGTCGATGGTGTTGAAAGAGATATGAGTCATGAGTTGGATGGAGACTGTACGGTCCTTCCTATCCTCGGAGATTCACCAGAAGGCCTGTATATCCTGAGACACTCTTGTGCCCACCTACTCGCACAGGCGGTCACTGAGATTTTTCCAGAGGCAAAACCTACAATCGGGCCTCCGATAGAACATGGTTTCTACTATGACTTCCACATGGATTCTATTTCTGAGGAAGACCTCAAATCAATTGAGAAGAGGATGAAAGAGCTAGTCAAAATGAATTTGCCAATTTTGAGAGAAGAATATGACAATGAAGAGCTGCGCTCGATGTTTGGCCATAACAAGTTCAAGCTTGAGATAATGGATGACAAAATCGGTCATGACATCGGATCCTCGGCCTACCGTCAAGGAGAATTCATAGATCTTTGTCGTGGCCCCCACGTTCCTTCTACTTCCCATCTTAGATGGTTCAAGTTGACAAGTACCAGCACAGCTTACTGGCGGGCAGATAGCAAGCGTGAAACTCTAGTCAGAATTTACGGCATGTGCTACGCGACCAAGGAAGGCCTGAAACTTCGTCAGCAGCAGATTGAGGAAGCGGCAAAACGTGATCACAAGAAGATCGGGAAGGAGATGGAGCTGTACATGATTGACGAGAAGATTGGCAAGGGCCTGCCAGTCTGGCTTCCAAACGGTGAGACCGTTAAATCGGAAATAGAAAGATACGCCGTCGAAACAGAAGAAGCCTATGGATATCAGAGAGTCACTACTCCGGTTTTAGCAAAGCAGGAGTTGTTCGAAATCAGCGGACACCTCCCCCATTATGCTGAAGGCATGTACCCCCCTATGGAAATGGATGATGGGACCTATTACCTAAAGGCGATGAACTGTCCTATGCATCATCTGGTTTTTAACAACAAAAAGCGGAGTTATAGAGATTTGCCGGTTAGAATCGCTGAATATGGGACAGTGTATCGAAACGAGCTTTCAGGGACCTTGGCAGGACTTCTCAGGGTCCGCATGCTCTCAATGAATGACGCGCACATTTACTGCACCCTAGATCAGGTAGCTGAGGAAGTTAGGGCGAATGTGCAGATGGTAAATGACTACTACAGAACCTTCGGATTCGAGAACTTCCACCTCCGTCTGTCACTTTGGGATCCAGAAAAGACTGAGAAATACATAGATCAGCCAGAAAACTGGGAGTCCACACAAAGTCATCTGAGAGCTATTCTTGAGGATATTGGCGTACCGTTTGTCGAGGCCGTGGGAGAAGCTGCTTTCTATGGCCCGAAGATAGATATTCAGTTTACTACCGCTCTTGGAAGGGAGGAGTCCATGTCCACAATTCAGTTGGACTTCGCAGCCAAGGATCGCTTCGAACTTAGTTACAAGGACGAGAATGGAGAGGAGAATGGAGAGGTTTTCGTGATCCATCGTGCCCCTCTATCTACTCATGAGAGATTTGTCGCCTTCCTCACGGAGCACTGGGCAGGAAACTTCCCCACGTGGCTATCTCCAATTCAGGTCCAGATAATCACTATCTCTGAGAAACATAAGGTACATGCAGCAACGGTTGCAAACAAGCTCTATGAATCAGGGGTAAGGGTCAAGGTTGATGATTCAGACAACACTGTGGGCAAGAAGATTAGAACTCACAGGAAAATGAGGCCCGCCTACATGGTAATCGTCGGAGACGAAGAGACTGAGAATGGTACTGTGTCTATCAGGTCTAGGGCTGGTCAACAGCTAAATGGCGTTCCATTGGATGATTTTGTCGCAGGAATTTTTACTGAGATTACAACACGTGACAAGAATCTCTCGTTGATTCCATCGGAGTGAGACAGTTGACTTCCCGTTCCAGCGGCCGTTCACCAATGACAGTACTATTTCTGGTCGTCTTGGTGGATATGCTCGGATTTACAATTGTGATTCCATTCCTCACCTATTTTATTCAGGATTTAGCATCGGGACAGGGGATTAATGATGTTGGAAGTAGAGATTTCTGGGTAGGTGTAGTGATTGCGGTCTACTCGCTGGCACAATTCCTGTTTACCCCGATTCTAGGGTCGATAAGCGATAGGCTGGGGAGGAGGCCTGTCATAATGTTCGGACTTGTCTCAAACTCGATTTTTTTCATCGTTTTTGGACTCTCCAACAGCTTAGAGATGGCGATTGCCGCGAGATTCCTTTCGGGTGCTGGGAATGGGAACATTGCAGTAGCAAGAGCTTACATTGGAGATATCAGTACATATGATTTGATCCCTAGGAGAATGGGGATGCTGGGTGCCGCCTTCGGGTTGGGATTCATGATTGGCCCATTCATTGGAGGGTTACTGTCTGATCCTGCAGCAAGTATTGGGGGCTACTTTGATTCAGCCTTCTGGAGAAACAACGAGTATCTGCTTCCATGCATGTTTTCCAGTCTATTGTCATTGATTTCTCTTGCTCTGGCTTTCTTCTGGCTGGAAGAGAGCTTGGATAAAGATTCCAGAGCAGAAACCGTTTCTGATGGGAGCCTTGACAAGTTGAGTGAAACCTTCTCAAATATTTTTGGAGTTCTCAAGATTCCTGTGATCTCTACCTTGGTTTTAGTTAATTTTCTGTTCCTTATGGCCTTCAGTATGATGCATGGAACTTTCATACTTTTCACAGCTATGTCCGTAGATAGCGGAGGTTTGGGATGGAGTGAAATGGAGAATGGGTGGATTTTCGCTTTCATCGGCCTTCTAGGAGTTATCATCCAGGGAGGGCTTATCGGACCGCTTACTGACAGGTTTGGAATGAGTAAGCTAATGATGATTGGAACCGTTCTATGTGGGTTCGGGATTGCAAGTCTCCCCTATGTCCCCCCAGATGCCTCTTGGCTGATACTTGGCTCATCAGCTGGACTCGCAATAGGAAATGGTCTCTTCTCACCAACTCATTCTTCCCTACTGACATTCGAAGCAAACAAGGGAGGTCATGAGCTTGGACTCGTTATGGGCGCGCAGGAAGGATATGGTGCCTTAGCCAGAATACTCGGCCCCCTTCTGGCAGCTTACCTCTGGTCAATAACAGTAGAAGGAGATGGAATCTGGACTTTCCATACTTGCTTCAGGGTAGCGGGTTTGATTTTCATATTGGCAGCGGCACTGCAATTGACCCTGAAACTAGAAGTTGACAAAGATGATGAAAATCCAATAATTCAGAATTAAATTAGCCCCAATTGTAATCAATGGAAAGGCATCTCATCACTCATGGAATGTATGGCATCGAGATGTTCCTCGTTGGCCATCGAAGGGGAATTATTCTGCCATGAACACATCCACATGACAGGTGAAGTTGATCCAATGGAGTGCCCTAGAGGGTGTGGTCCAATGCTGTACAAACAGGACAGTTGGAATAATGGGGCATTATGGATTCTTGGCTCTCTAATTCCAATGTTCTGGGTAGAGCAAATGCCTCTATTAGCAGTGGCGAGCTGTGTATTGATTCTCGCCTATGGGCATTCCTTGCACAAGAAGAATGCAGACTACAGATTCAGCTGTAAAAAATGTGAGGGAGTACTACTTGACAACAAAACACTATCCTCTGTAAAGAATAATTACGTCTCAGATATATCAGAAAAATTGATCTCAGAGCTGGATAATTCCATTGAGTCGAGCGAGGTAAAGTGCCCAGGATGCGAAGTTAATATGGCGAGGATTCCCATATCATACGTTTTACCGGACACTGGTACTGGGATTTTGGTAATCGATCTCATTAAAGCAGTGGTTCCAAACACGATGAATCTTTTAGAGCTCGATGGATGTAGGGATTGTGGTTTGATATGGTTCGATAAGGGCGAGATTGCCAAAATTGGAAACAGTCAGACCTTGAGAGGGGAGCACTTCGGTGAGTCTGGGAAGGGATGGTACTCAGAAAGCCGTAAATCAAAGCGTGCTTTCGAAGGTATGGACATCAAAAGAGATGATGGGAGAATATTAACTACGCATCCCGGGCACTTTACGACAATTAGAAAGGCATCCCCTAACCGTCACTCAAAAAAGAATTTTACATACTGTTCTGTGGATGGATGCAATGCTCTGGCCTTCAGAAATCTGGAATACTGTCACAGACACAAGTAACTGCCCATCTAAACCCATACGTCGTTGGAAGCAGTCAGATTGCTAGTGGCATTTCCTGTATTCAGCACCCCTTTTGGCTCCACTAACATTACTTTACACTCTTCAAGTGCATATGGCTTGTGATTTACACCCTTTGGGACCACATACATCTCCCCCTCATTTAGCTCTATGACCTCGTCCTCTAGTTCTATGAACATTGATCCCTCAAGTATGATGAATGCCTCGTCCGTATCGGCGTGATTGTGCCAAACGAAATCGCCCTTTATCTTGACAAGTTTGAACTGGTAGTCATTCATCTCAGCAATCACTTTGGGCGACCAATGATCGGAGAAATGTGAGAGCTTCTCAGTGAAATTGACTTTGGCCATGTCAGACAACCAACCTATCGTAACAGTAAGGGCAATATTCCTCTAATGAGTACCTTTCGGATTCTAGATCGTCTGGAGAAAGAGGCTCCCTGCACTTGAAGCACATTTGATGGTCAGACTCCAGGAGATTCTTGTCCAACGATACTCTTTGGTCGAAAACGAAGCAGTCCCCTTGCCAATGTTCTCCACCGGTCTCCTTGAAGTATCCAAGTACTCCGCCTTTGATCTGGTAAACTTCGTTCCACCCTTGGTCCTCCATTACAATACTTGCTTTCTCACATCTAATCCCGCCCGTGCAGAACATCACCACCGGAGTGGATTTATCATAATCCAATCTCCTCACAGCATCGGGAAATTCTCTGAAGGACTTGATGTCGAGATCCACTGCATTCTCAAAAGTTCCAACTCTGAGCTCATAGTCATTTCTTGTATCAAGGACAACGACTTCCTTGCCTTCATCAAGCCATCTCTTGAACTCATTTGGATCAATGTATTTGGCCTCTTTTTCTACAGGTCTAATTTCATCCATACCTAGGGAAATGATCTCCTTCTTGAGACGAACGAGCATTCTCCGGAACGGCTGGTAATCAGAGTGTGAGATGTGCATAGGAATACCGATTAGCCGAGGGTCCTCTTCTAGAAATGAGATGAATCCATCTATAGCTTCCTGAGTTCCTGCAAGAAAGAAATTTATTCCATTGTGACTGAGAAGAATCGTCCCCTTTAGTCCAAGACTAATGCACTTCTCTCTGAATGGAGATCTTAGAGAATCCCTATCCGGGAGATCTAAGAATCTGTATCCAGAGATATTAACGAACATTGAATCCCTCAAGATGCCTCTGATAGCCACTTCTTCATAGTGCATGACTGACACACCGGCCTAGAAGTCGGCTCTCCGCAAATAGAACAGCTGCTTATGTTACCATTCGGATCGGGATGCACAACTCTGTGTATCTCTCTTATCTGATCAAGAGAGTGAAGAAGTCCGTGTCTAGCTCCGGGAGTGAGTGACTCGAGCTGTGCCACAATAGCCCTACTCTGCTGTCTCTGGGCACCAGGGGCGTGTGGGCAGTCTCCATGATGGATTGGTAGACTATTGACGATCGCAAATGCGTGTATCTCTTGCTCTGGAATCCACCTTAGAGGAACTATTCTTGGAACCATCCCCTCAATTGGGGAAGATGTGTGTGGAGCTAGTCTAACTGATCTCTCAATCTCTCCTTTTTGGAGATTCATTAGAATTGACTGAGCCATATCATCGAGATTATGACCTAATGCCATAACATCGGCACCCACTTTGTCTGCCAAGGCATTGAGGCTTTGTCTTCTAAAAACTCCACAGAAAGAACATGGCATCATCCCACTGGCCTCATCGTTGAGCTCGCCCATTGCAGGGATTTTTGACACAACCTCGTCCATCCTATCATATCCCATTTCTTCATAGCTCAGTGTAACGAAGTCAACACCTAGGTCCTCCGAAAGACTCCTCGCACACTCCAGAGAGGGAGATCTGTATCCGTCAATTCCCTCATCAACGCAACCTGCCACGAGTCTCACATCCCTCCTCCCCCCGATAATGTCTTTCATCATAGTCAGAAGGACGGCTGAGTCCTTTCCTCCGGACACTGCAATAAGGACCACGTATGGACTTCCGTCGGTTTTCCTAGCATCTTTTGGGAGAGTGAGTTGCCTCCTGAGCTCCTTTGACGTTCTTCTTCGAATAGAGTCTGAGAGGTGCTTGCCACAGAGATGTTGCCCGCTGTATGGCTGGTGGACAACAGCCGGGAGCTTGCATCGGCTGCAACTGGTTACCGATATTGCCCCCCCCATATAGTTGCCCGGGAGTGTTCAAGACTTGAACCCAGTGCGAGTCCGTAGGCTACGATTTAGGGCATTTTTGATAATGTAGGAATTTTTCAAAGGGGCGATGGAGGGAAGTGGGACATTGATGGATAGGCCAATTGTCAGAGGTGAAAATCATTCTTCGCTACCGGAAAGACTTGTGATACTATTCGTCCTATTGGGAGTGTTGGCTTCTTACGATGAAATTAATGAGTTTGTTCAATCAACCTCAGGAGTGGCTTCTGAAATACTTACTATTTTCTTACTTATCATAATGGTACCATTGTTGTCAGATTGGCTGTTCAGAGTCATATCTTCCATTACTGGAATGAAATAGTCAAGACTCGCTCGATCTGAACCTCATTAGTGTAGACTCAACAATTCCAGTGACTCTCTGCCAAGGAAGTATAAATCTCATACCGGCAACAACAATCAAGAAAAGTCCTGCAGAAATTACCTTTCCATAGGTCAGTTGTAACTCGAGTGACTCTCTAACTTGTCCGGCCCATTGACCGCCGGACAAAGCACTCACTGTTGATATCAGGAAGTCATCGAATTCTAGAGCTATGGCCGTGGTTATCGAGACTAAGGCCATCACGCCGATAAGATGGGCAATGTGTCCGTTCAGAACGTTATTGAATTGTCTAACGTACTCTGGATCTCTTCTAGCCTCACCTGGCAACATGGATGCGTATTCCATGTTAGAAATTACTGCTGACCCAGATTCTAGGTACACCAGTAGTAGTATAGCTACTGCCAGAAGGTTAAGTGAAAGCGGGGATACCAATCCGCCGAATAAGGTCGCCTCGCCTATTTGCGCAGGTAGAGGCGATAGCCCTAAGTCTACTGACTCGGTTATGCCCTCAAAGGTAAGAATCGCATGGATACCTATTATGGTCAGATAATATCCTATTGTCCATGTCAGAAGCTTTCTAGAGAGTCCCCATATTCCCATTAGTCCAGAGAGTATTGGTGCGAAAACAATGCCGAGGAAAACTAACTCAAAGATGAATAAGACGGGTTTTGAGAGATATTCCAGATGATTCAATTCATCTGCTGATCCCCAAGGAAGATGGAAACCATAGCTCGATATTGCTGCGATCCACGATACCGCAAATGGTAGAAGGCCCCATGCTAGCATGCCACCTATTAGCAACCTTCTGATATTCCTGCTAATGCTTTCTTTGGCCGTTAGTGTATAAATCCAAATTGCAGTAAGGATCGCGCAGAGTATCAGAGGCGCTAGAAGAGTCATATTTCCGGTCTGATCCAGTCCATGGATTGCATCTGGGAGAACTAGAGACCCTGTTTGCTCTCTAAACCAAATCAATCCCCTTGTATGCTCATAGGATGGACACCAGTAATTCGAGCCCTCCGAATATGACTCGACAAAGGACTCTGAACACGATCCATAAAGCTTGATCATCCTGTTCATCAAAGCTAGAAGGGCAGCAGTAGAAACTAACTGGAGGAAGATAATTTTCCATCTCTTACGGAGCTTGGATATCTCAAGGGATTGATTATCAGGAATTGTATTTTTTGCCATATTTATTCCACCTATCCCAAATTAATCTGTAGTAGTGCCTGTGATAGTTCTACATCAGGAGTCCAATCAATCACTTTCGCACCATATCCAGCTATTGCAGTTAGTCTATTCTGCCTCTCCAATTTCAGAACCTCGTATGACATTCTCGGAATTCTACTAACCAGTCTTTCCAAATCTATGCTACTGGGAGATAAAACGATTACCTGGTGCCCCTTTCCAGAAAGGCTTCTGATGGCTGGAAGAGTTGTGCCATCTCCCTCTAGGCTGCTGATAATGAAAACTGGAGAGCCCCTACTTATCCTTGGAGATAATGCATTGGTCACGGCTTGAAGAGGCATGGAGCCCTTTGACTGCACTGATGCAAGGCCGCTCAGGATCTTGAAGTACTGCTTATCTCCAGTTTCCGGGGGCAGATAGTCCATTCTTGATCCATAAGTTACAAGAGAAACTGAGTCCCTTCTTTTTAGGAAATAGTTAGACACTGATGCAGCGGCTACCGTGCCCATCTCAAGTGGATTCTTCAGAACGGTTCCAATCCTTGAAACATCACGGGTATCAACAATCACGAAGACGTCAGTGACTGCATCTCTAGTCTTCTCATTCACCATCATCTCCCCGGTCCTAGCTAGGGCCTTCCAGTTGATTGAACGGAATGAGTCGCCGGGGAGGTATTCTCTGAGAGCGTAGAATTCCATACCTGGCCCGGGGGTCTTTAGAGTGGTTGCCCCCGAGTACATCTTGGGCACATCAGATCTCAGAAGCGCGTCTTCAATATCTCTAATCTGAGGGAATACTGTAATGTCTGATCGATCGTCTACCTTTGTTTCACTTACAAATAGATTGAATGCATTCCGATACCTCACTGATACCGGACCGACAGTGTAATGCCCCCTGAGAGGGCACCTCACTACATACTTCATCGTCGCAGACTGGCCCGGGCCCAGATTCATCCTCATCTGATTTATTCCCTTCCTCATCTTCATTTCATGAGGGACGTTATCGAATAGCTCTAGTTGCTGAGTTCTTCGATAAGAATTGTTGGTGATAGTCAATGAAATTACAATATCATCTCCCTTGTATACATTTGTAGCTGAAGTCTCTCTCCTGATTGTTAGATCAGAATGACCAGAGACCCAGCCATTTATGGCCAGCATAGAGATGAAAGAAAGACCAATTATCATTAATTGGAAATTGGAAATCATCATTCCGACAAGAATCAAGCTTATGCCACTAGTGAGCATTATTGCAGCCTTTCTTGTCCACAAATTAGACACCTCCTTCCGTATCAGTAGCTCCCCACTCTTTGATTCTCTTCACGATACCGACTAGTTCATCTGCCTTGTATCTCCTGTCATTGAAGATGAAGTCTGTCAAGACCTTGTCATCTACCATCTTCTGTAGCTCGGATGCAGGGAGGGCATCGAATTCTTCCCTGGACATTGCATTGACATTCCTGATACGGGTCAGAAGGACCTGTCTGATTTTCTCTGGCCTCTGGTAGTACTCATACCTCCTTGCATCTCCGAACCCATAATAGATTATCCTGAAAACATGCCTCCATTCATCTGGATCCTCTTTCCTGATTAAAACTGCCTCGAGGGATATGAAAAGACCGAGGAACAATATTAGCATCGCCATCCAGTCATTTGTGAAGTAGATGAGTAGGTAGTATAGAAGATTGTAGGTATCGCCTCCAATATTTGATTGCTGATGTCTGCTTTCATCAAAAATTACTATGGCATTATCACTAGCCTGAGTGCTAGAGTTTCCAATCAGAAGTGCTTCGGCAATGATATCCAAAGCCCACTTTCGATTATCGTTATCGGGAACTAATTCTGAGTATTCTGGGTCGAAATCTGGGTTATAGAGGGAATTTATCAGAAGTGAGCCGTCAGAAACGAAGTGGACCCTCCCTGAGTCGGGATCTACACAAAGTCGATCGAAACAATATCTGACATAAACTGCAAAGGGCCCCTGTTCGTCATCCTCAATTCCTGCTGCCTCGAACCCGACCGTCAGATTACCGTCGTCATTGGTATCAAGATATGAATCTAAAGTCGATCTGCCTATTGCATACCTATTCTCCACTGGATTGTATGAACTGTCCTTCTCAAAAGCTGAAGGGCCATTAGTCAACATATTGTATCCCTCTGAGAAATCCCAAGAAGAGGTAGCAGAGTCGAATCTGTGAGAGCACAGTCCAGCATCACCCAAAGAGATTCCAGATGTGGTAATTGCTGGGTCTTGTGGATTTAGATCTAGAAGATCAATGACGCCGTCTGAATCGGAATCCTTCAGACATGGATTTACTGAAGATAGCGAACCGGAATTGGTTGTGAAATTGTAGGCCGATGAGGAGTTGACCCAAACATAGTTGTAATCCAATTCATGGGCATAGGCTTGTCCATCATAGAGCCTATGACCAGAATAATCCAAACCAAATTGTCTGGCCAGTTGAGCGGAGTAACCAAAGTCATCCATCAAAATTACGGTTCCCCCTCTCTGGACAAAATTTTCAATTGCCAGAATCTCAGAGTTGGTGTAACCATCGCTCTCGGTTAATTCAATGACGCTCTCATCACCGGTAAATCTTGGGAGTGAAATTGTATCCCTCTCAACACCTGAGACGATGAAAACCGCTTCCTCGGGATAGTCTATCTCACTGAGCAGTAGTGGACTGGAAACAAGTGCATTTGTCTCAATACCCATGTTATTGATATCTGACCTAAAAGACCCAAGATCATTCCAATCGTCGCCGTACGCCGACTGTTGAGTCTCGCCATCGACCAAGTATGTCTGAAGTATCTGAACGGCGAGTATGGCTATAAGAATCCAGAATGCCCCTATCGATGCCCCTCGCCTAAATTTGGGGGATGAAAGCCTTCTAATTGTATTACTGAAGTCTGCCATGCGTAGGCCTCCATCTATAGGAATAACCACCGAGCCTTAACTTCGTATTAATACCGTTGTGGGGCCATGAACATACCCGCATCAGGTGTTTAACGTGTTAGCTGAATCGCAGAACCTATTTTGGCGACCTCAGAAACAGGTACCGATAGTAGTCCTTCGGAAGTAGGCCATGGTAAGAATTTGGGGTCTATTCCTTGGTCTATAACTACCAATAAGGAAACTATAGATCCGGTATCCATATCCACACTAAAGTCAGCCATAGTTCCGAGCTTATCATTGGATGCGTCTACCACATCCCTCCCCAAAAGCTCTCGACCAAAGGTTGTTGGCACCATTTCACCTCAAACGGATTCTATTCCTGCTAGACTGTCTGGCAATCTACGTACGGATTGAAGTCCACTTGTTAGAAGATCCTCCATTCTGTTGTAGTAAAGCATCATCTCATCAGTGACTGTCGGCCTAACCCTCTCAACCGCCTCCTCAAAGTGCTTCCTAGAAACCGTCTTCTTGTTGGCCCTCATAGCGATTAGCCCGGCCTCTCTGCAAACTGCCTCTATATCAGCCCCGGTATAGTTCTCTAATTTAGAAGCAATCTCGTCCAAGGAGAATTTTCCGAGAGGCATATTTTCTGTATGAATACTCAGAATTGATTTCAGAGCTTCGGGATCCGGGGGAGGGACATGCATTACCCTCTCGAATCTCCCACTCCTAAGGAGAGCTGGATCAATCATCTCAGGACG
This sequence comes from Methanobacteriota archaeon, assembly GCA_002730095.1. Lineage (GTDB taxonomy): Archaea > Thermoplasmatota > Poseidoniia > Poseidoniales > Thalassarchaeaceae > MGIIb-O5. The sequence continues at coordinate 45,371 of PBZE01000019.1, forward strand.
ATTTGTGGCTGCTACCACTATGACCCCTTCCATGCCCTCTACTCCATCCATACTACTCAAGAGCTGATTCACTACCCTGTTGATTACATCAGACCCTTCACCAGAGCTTGATCTTCTTATTCCGGCAATACTTTCAAACTCATCCAAGAATATAATCGAAGGGCTGGATTGCTTTGCCTTCTTGAAAACCTCACGAACAGCCTTCTCTGACTCGCCTACCCACTTTGAAATTAGTTCTGGTCCTTTGATAGTGATGAAATTCGCCTTCGCCTCATTGGCAATGGCCTTGGCCAGCAGGGTCTTACCAGTACCAGGCGCCCCGAAGAGGACGATTCCCCTAGGGGGATTGATTCCAAAGTGTTCGAACAATTCTGGCTTGGTCAGGGGCCACTCGATGCTCTCCTTGAGTCTGTCCTTAATTTCTTGCAGCCCTCCTACCTCCTCCCAAGAGACTTCAGGGACTTCGAGATAGATTTCCCTTAGTGCACTGGGCTCAATTTCCTTAATTGCCAATCTGAAATCGGCCATGATAACGGCCATTTTCTCTAATACCTCAGGGGGAATCTGCTCCTCGTCTAGATCTATCTCTGGGAGATACCTCCTCAGAGCTTTCATGGCCGATTCTCTAACCAGAGCTGAGATATCCGCCCCTACAAATCCGTTAGTGTTATCCAGCAACCATTCTACGTCAAAATCATCGCTAATTGGCATTCCACGCGTGTGGATACCGATGATTTCGGACCTTCCATTTTTATCTGGAACGCCGATTTCTATTTCTCGATCAAATCTGCCTGGTCTTCTGAGAGCTGGGTCTATTGCATCCTGTCTGTTTGTCGCTCCTATCACAACAACGTTGTCTCTCCCCTGCATTCCATCCAGAAGAGTCAGTAGCTGCGCGACGACTCTTCGTTCAACTTCTCCGCTTACATCCTCCCTCTTAGGTGCAATACTATCTAGCTCATCTATGAAAATTATAGCAGGAGCATTAGATGCTGCCTCTTCGAAAATCTCTCTCAGTTGCTTCTCACTCTCTCCGTAGTACTTGGATATGATTTCAGGGCCATTGATAGAGGTGAAGTGAGCATTTGTCTCAGAAGCCACTGCCTTTGCAATGAGGGTCTTTCCTGTCCCAGGAGGGCCATGCAGTAGCACCCCTCGAGGAGGATCAATGCCCAATCTTCTGAATAGAATTGGATGCTTCAATGGGAGTTCTATCATTTCTCTGACTTTCTGAAGCTGGTCTCCTAGTCCCCCTATGTCCTCGTAAGAGATTGTCTGAACGTCTCCTTGCTCTTCCTCATCTACCGCATCTTCCTTGATTACAATGTCTGTGTCTGGAAGGACTTGGACGATTCCCTTAGGCTTTGTAGAGACAATAGCGAATGGAAGAGCCTCTGCGAAAAGGGTCATACCTGGAATGAAAATTCTGTCTCCTGCTACCACGGGCCTCTTATTGAGGCCTCTGCGAGCAAATCCTTCTATTCCCGGGCCGAATCTGACTTTCTGCTGTTTAGCCATTACAGGACTGAGGACTAGCCTCTGACATGGCTGTGTCTCGACCTTCTTTATGTCTACTCTGTCGCCCAAGCTTACACCAGCGTTCTTCCGGATTATTCCATCTACTCTGATTACTCCAAGATTGGCGTCCTCCGGCCTGCATCTCCAAACGATTGCAGCTGTTTTTCTCTCCCCCGATACCTCAATTATATCGCCCGGTTTGAGATTTAGATCGTTATCGAATGGTACTCTGGCCCTACCATGCCCGACGTCGCTTGGTATTGCCTTTGCTACCCTCAATGTGAGTGAATCAGAATTGTTGTCGGTCATGTGCATCGGCTCCTAGCAGATACTTCTCGTCAGACGACGTAGTTAAACCCACCAATCAAAGGATGTCAAAAATTGCGATTGGTTATCAGAACTAGGGGTCCCGATAAGTAGCATTATGTCCAGTGGGTGATTCGGTCAATGCATGACTCATGTGCTGGAAACAGGTTTCGAAGAGATGGAAATAGAAAATCCGAATGGCAGTCCTGCCATTAGAGGGTACAATATTATTGCAGGAAAACTATCGCAATCGAGTGATGGAGAAACGTTTCTGAGTCACAATCCGGCTTGGTTAGAAGACACGGTGGGCGAATTTCCTCTTTCCACAAAGGAAGATGTTCATGAGGCACTGAGAGCTGCAAGATCGGCGTTTGCTTCGTGGTCCTCTACTCCGGCGCCAACGCGTGGACAAGTTATTGGAAACATGGGCCGACTCCTTATGGAAAGAAAGGATGACCTAGTTCGCTTGCAGGCTCGAGAGATTGGCAAAACAATGAAGGAATGTGGAGGTGAAATTCAGGAGGCCATAGACACGTGTCTTTTCTTTCAGTCTGAGGGCAGAAGATTGTATGGCCAGACGGTTAATTCTGAGCTTCCTGACAAGGAACTATTCACTTACAGGAGACCACTAGGAGTTTGTGGAATTATCAACGCATGTAACTTCCCGTCAGCTGTTCCTTTCTGGAAGATGATTCCTGCCATAATGTGCGGGAACACTTGTGTTTGGAAATCACCACAAGACTCTCCTCTGTTATCATTCGCACTTGCAAGGATAATGCATGAAGCAGGTCTTCCAGATGGAGTAATCAATCTTGTTCATGGAAAAGGCAGTGGTGCAGGCCAGCATTTGGTCGATGCGACCGATTTGGGGCTGGTTGACAAGATTTCGTTCACTGGAAGTACTCCAGTAGGGAAGATGATTGGAGAGGCATGTGGTAGAAATCTAGTCAGCGCTTCATTGGAACTCGGTGGTAAAAACCCACTAGTGGTGATGCCATCAGCTAACATCGACAATGCTGTTGAAGGTGCATATTGGGCTGGTTTCGGAACCGCTGGACAGCGTTGCACTAGCTTAGGAAATTTGATTCTGCATGATGAAATATATGACGAATTTATGTCAAAATTCATGAAGAAGGTAGTAGAGACCAGGATTGGTGACTCTATGCGTCATGATGGGGTTCTCTACGGCTCAATGCTCTCAGAGAAATATGGTGATGACTTTCTCAAGGGCCTAGATATGTGCGAATCTGATGGAGCTACTAAACTATGGGGGTCAGGTAGGATCTCAGAGGGCAATCTGCCAGAAGGTTTCGTTGGAAATGCGTCTGATGGGGTATACATGTGGCCACACGTATACGAAGGTGTGAAAGAAGATATGAGATGCTTCCATGAGGAGATTTTTGGCCCCGTTGTAACCGTAGTCAGGGCTGTAGATTTCAATGATGCTTTACGTTTGGCTAATGCTTCTCCTTTCGGGCTCTCAAGTGCTTGCTACACCAATGATAGGCTGGAGGCTTTCAGGTTCAAGACCGGAATTAAAGCGGGAATGACTGGCATAAACAATTCAACGACTGGTGCCGAAGCGCATCTTCCCTTCGGAGGGGTCAAGGAGAGTGGTAATGGAAGCAGGGAGTCTGGAATATGGGTTCTAGAATCATACTCATACTGGCACGCTGTTAATGACGAGCTTTCCGGGAAATTACAACTGGCACAGATGGACGTTGATGAAATCGAGATGGAAGAGGCTGAAGCTGATTACTCTGGACTAGCTTAGGTGAACATCTCTCCGCATTCTGGACAGGGCAGACCTGGGAGCCATGCCCCCGGCATGTAGCCACAGTTGTAGCAAACTGAGGACTCCAATCCGTGATCATCCACACGAGTACAAGTGTGGTTTTTGGTTTCAACGTTGGGTGCATCTGAGCAAACAAGAAGCAATTGCTTAAGGGGCACATCCGTACCCTAGGTACAGGATTGTCATGGCCAACTGGGACAGAGAACATCTGAGTTCGCTTGGCATCAATGTCAAGCTTCCTTTGAAGAAAGGATTTGGAAGAACTCAGAGGATAGACAATTGGTGGACTGAACCTGTATGGATGGCATCGGCATTGACCCTAGCTTTGGTATACACTGCACTGAGAGTACTGGTTTGGGATGGTGGCATTCATTATGATGACCACAGAGTAACTTCGCCGATTTTTTCTCCTGATGTTCTTCACATGTTGCACATAAGTAATCATCCCGGTTGGATGAACTCTGCAATGTTAATCCTCTGGATACCCTTTGGTTTCCGAGGCACCTGCTACTACATGAGAAGGGTTTACCATAGGACTTTCTTCCAAAATCCTACAGGTTGTATGATAGCAAAGCCTGAGTTGAATTACTCAGTTGGTTACAAGGGCGAAAAGGGGCTCTTCATACTGAATAATATCCACAGGTACATGCTTTACCTAGCCATAATTATCCTAACTGTAAAATTCTATGATGTAGTACTAACAACAAATCTTGGAGATGGCTCGAGAGGGATATCTGTCGGCACCTTAGTACTTGGTATCGAGTCGTTCTTACTGTTCATGTACGTATCTTCTTGCCACGCATTCAGGCACATTTTTGGAGGAGGCATGGATAGATGGAGAGGGGGGCTCTCAGGAGTATTCGGATCGATTTACAGGGCTATTAGTAAAGTCAACGTGCATCACTCATTCTGGTTCTGGACTAGCTTAGCTATGGTTTTCTTGGGAGACCTATTCGTGTGGGCCGTATCCGAGAATATCATCGGGGATCGTATACTTCTGGAGTGGTAATATGAGGGAAGATTACTCAGTTCACGAGTATGATGTCTTGGTTATCGGTGCTGGTGGAGCTGGCCTGAGAGCAGCCATAGAGGCAAGTTCTTCGGGCTCTACTGTAGCAATAATATCAAAGTCAATGCTTGGAAAGGCTCACACGGTAATGGCCGAAGGTGGAGCAGCTGCAGCTCTGGCGAATAAGGATGAGCGTGACTCTTGGGAGACTCACTTCCGTGATACCATGAAGGGGGGGAAATACCTTAATGATTGGCGAATGGCAAGGATTCACGCTCAGCAAGCCCCAGATAGAATCAGAGAGTTAGAACAATGGGGCGCAGTATTCGACAGAACTCCCAGGGGGCTAACGAGTCAGAGAAACTTTGGGGGCCATACATACCCGAGATTAGCTCACATTGGTGATGCAACCGGTTTAGAGCTTATTAGGACCCTACAACAGAAGGGGATTCACACTGGTATGGATGTTTTCATGGAGTTCACAGTCAGGAAGCTCTTCAAGAAGGATGGTCGGGTTATTGGCTGCTTCTCGTATAGCAGAAATGATGGTTCTTTCCACGTCTTCAAGGCCAAATCAATCGTTCTCGCAACGGGAGGGGCCACTAGATGTTGGGAAGTATGTTCTGGATCATGGGAGTATACTGGAGAAGGTTTCGCTCTCGCCTACTGGGCTGGGGCTGAAATGGGAGATATGGAATTTATTCAGTTCCACCCAACTGGAATGATTTGGCCCAAATCTGTCAAGGGCATCCTTGTGACTGAGGGAGTCAGGGGAGAGGGAGGAATGCTAAGGAACTCGGAGGGTGATCGCTTCATGTTCCAATATGTTCCTGAGATGTACAAGGACGAGTTTGCTGACACGGAGAAGGAGGCTCTTGAATGGGTTGATGAAGTGGTTTCAGGAAAGCTGGCAACCAAAAGAAGACCTCCCGAGCTACTGACTAGAGACGTGGTAGCTAAGGCGATTAACAGTGAGAGGGATGCTGGGAGAGCTTCGGAGCATGGAGGGGCATATCTAGATATTTCTTGGAGAGACGAGGAGGAGGTCAAGAAGAAGCTCCCGGGAATGTATCATCAATTCAAGGAGTTAGCAGCAGTAGACATCACCAAAGAGCCGATGGAAGTTGGCCCTACCGCCCACTATGTCATGGGAGGAGTCAAGGTTAACTATGAAACTCAAGAGACCTGCATCAAGGGACTATTCGCTGCTGGAGAAGCTGCAACGGGGCTTCATGGAGCAAATCGTCTAGGGGGCAACTCTCTTTCTGATCTGATTGTTTTTGGAAAGATTGCCGGAGAGCATGCGGCAAAATTGTCTAAGGAAACCCATTCCTTTGAAGAAATATCAGAGGTTGAAATAGAGGAGGTAATCAAGGAAACTCTGGCGCCATTGCAGAGGAATGAGGGAGAGAATCCAGCTTCAGTGGTTTCCGACCTCAGAAAGATGATGCAGAATAAAGTAGGCATAATCCGGACAAAATCTCAATTGGAAGATGCTTTGGAAGATCTAAATGAGCTAGAGGGGCGAGCAGGAAGTGTATTCGGCGGAAGCGGTAAATCATACAATCCAGGATGGCATCAATCACTCGAGATCAAGGCTATGATTGACGTAAGTAGGATGTGCACTCTAGCGGCATTGAGGAGAGAAGAAAGTAGAGGAGGCCATACTAGAGATGACTTTCCTCTTCCCGATCATACGCATTGGGGCAAGATTAACAGTGTGATTTGGATGAATGACTCAACGGGAGAGATGGAGATCAGGTTCGAGTCATACCCGCCTATTCCTAGCGATTTGAGGAATTTGCTTGATTCTGAGGATTTACATGAGGAGGAGTGATTTTGCAGAGAGTTACGTTCAGTGTTTTTCGGGGAGAGCCAGACCAAGATGGCGATCCATTCGGAAAAATGATCGATTACACCATAGACCTTGATGAGGGAATGGTTGTATTAGACGCCATCCATACCATTCAGGCGGAGTTTGCACCGGACTTGGCCTGCAGATGGAACTGCAAGGCAGGAAAGTGTGGATCTTGCAGTGCTGAAGTGAATGGAAAGTCAAGATTGATGTGTATGACAAGAATGGATGACATCCTAGAAGAGACCCCTGAGGGAGATCCTGTGGTCATCAGGCCAATGCAGACATTCCCTCTAGTAAGGGATCTTGTTAGTGATACGTCTTGGGCCTATGAGACTGATAGGAGGATAGAGCCAATTAGTGGCCCGGGAGAGGTTGATTGGGAATACTACCAGCATGAGGCCGATAGGATACAGGAGTTTAGATCGTGCATAGAGTGCATGCTATGTGTGAATACATGTCACGTAATGAGGGAGCATCAGAAGTTCGATGAGTTTGCTGGGCCTAGATTTTTTGTGAGGCTAGCAAGCCTTGAGATGCATCCATTGGACAAAAAAAGTAGGATTCCAGAAATTAAGGAGGATTTCGGTATTGACTATTGCAACATTACCGGATGTTGTAGCAGTGTTTGCCCAGCGGGAATTGACATTAGAGAGAACGCAATAATCCCGTTAAAGGAAAGAGTTGTTACTGAATTCTATGATCCTATCGCTATGATAGGGAAGAAACTTGGACTGAGGCGCTAGAGGGACTCTAGGCTTCGTGGCGTAATTTGTTACGTTAGTGTTTTTCCGAACTATAGACGCTTGATACCGGTCTTCTTGACGTTTGCCTTCCAGATTTTTTCTGGAAGATAAGCCGGACCGCCTGCGCCTTTGGACTCTAGAGTTCTCCAACCTTCGAAGCAGTGCACCCTGTTGGTGCCGCGCTCCCTCAAGTCAATGCTCGTGTGCCCTCTGCGGGCTGCTTTCAGAGCAGCCCCCCTGGGCTGACTGTTCACAAAGACCTGACTGGTGTCCTCTCCATTCTCCATTAGTACGAAGTACTTCTTTCCTGACATTTCAGCATACCTCCGCTCTGATGCTGATTTAACGGGATATGAAGTTATTGGGTAAAAAAAGACTCACTGAGCCTCATTTGGGGGTTTTTATGTTTATTCGAGCTCACATTTCAGCACAAGCGAGAGTCTTGGTATTCGCGACTCCCGGTATCGCGCGGATGGATTCTACCACATGACGAGCTATCTCCCCCATGCTACTTGCCTCAATTTTTACAATTAGATCATAGTCCCCGAAAAGGATGTTTGCATCAGTGACACAGTCCAAATTCAAAGCTTCTTTGTAGACGTCTGATTCGCTCCCCGGTTCGACATTGACCAACACATACCCAGATGACATGGAAGGATCGTAGAGGGTCTTGACGGATGAATGCATCGATTGTGGGATCATTGATTTGTCGATGGTTACTTATCATATGACCCTCCTTGTCATGTTATGGCGGAGACAATAATTGTGAGAGAGTGCCGTCATGGTCAGGTCAGAGTGCAGTTTGGTAATATCATCAGAGTAGAAGGGGACATCATGGTCATCCCAGCCAATAACAGACTCGCAGGCAGAGAAGGTCTTGATGAGAGAATGCAATTGGCTGCTGGAGATGAATTGAGGGCTAGATGTACTGAGATTGCTGTAGAGAGGAGGAAAGAAGGGAAGCAGCCATGTGGAGTCGGAGAAGCAGTCACTACCCCCGGTTACAATCTACCTGCAGAAAATTTGGTTCATGTTGTAGGACCTGATTGCAGAAGGCCCAATCAGGATAACTTCAGAAGGGAGCTTCTAGTTAATTCTTACAATGCTATGTTTGAAGAAATTGCAAAGATTAAACCTAGGGAAACACTGGTGACTCCTCCTCTGGGAATGGATGTTTTTGCTTATCCCCATAGAGAGGGCGCACGAATGACTATGGAAATCATTCTCGACTGGATGGATAGAGAAGAGGACCCCGGTGTGAAGATGGTACTAATTGTCACAGATGAGGTAAATTTCCTGAATAACATGAAAACTGTGTACAGAGAAAGTGAAGATCAGTTTCCTGGTGTGGATAGGACTAGGGATTTCAGAAAAGGCAAGATTCAGTAATGAATGACCAATGTTCTCATTAACCCTGACAATACGATAGTGACATGGGCAGTATAGGCAGCCAATATGAAAGGGAGCTCCGATCTGTTCTAGCAGGTGAAATAAAGGGAATTAGAGCTGTTACAAGATCGTGCTCTGAAACGGAGAGATCTCTTGCAATGAGGGTTACGAATAGGCCATTTCTCGTAGTGAGAGCACCTGGGAGCGGTTCTGAGGGCACTGGTGATTTGCTGGCTTTGAGAGGGGACATATGCTTTCCAATTGAAGTCAAATCATCAAAAAAACCTCGTCTGTATCTATCTGGGAGAACGTATGATCAGTTCAAATCGCTTAAGGAGACTGGTGAGAGATGTGGCTTACTTCCACTCTACGCGTACAGACTGAAGGGCGTACGTGGCGATAGTTGGAGAATAATGAAGGTGGAGGTGTCGGGACTCAGTGGAAAGCTGCGTCATATCTCAAGGAGTATACCCTCTCTACCACTGACTAGAAATGGTAAAGAATTCCTGGACTGGGATCAAGGAATGCCATTGCACAGATTCCTCGCGCTAATTTGTAAATCAGATAGCTTAGGCGGAGCTGCGGAGAGCATTCAGAGTGAAATAATCAAGTCTAATTTTGGATCTAAAATTTCAAATTAGCTTCCTTTCAGTTCTGTTTCCAAGTCTGAAATAAATTGATTTAATATCCCTAATTCTGAGCTAAGTTTGCTGAAATTTGCCTGAGATAGAATCCTGATTATACTATCCCTCTCCCTTCTCAGTGAGTCGATGTCTCTAGTACGCTTCCTTGAGGAAGGGGTGGATGCCGGGATATCCGTCATGGACATACGTAGGGGGGCACAGTAATCTGTGTTATTGTGGGACGCAGGTTGAATAAGAGGGCTGTGTTGTCAGGTTCATGCGAGCAGATGGAGAGGTCTCCAAAGTCAGTGAGATCCCCGTCTTCTGGATTTTAATCCTAGCATTCGGAATATACTCCAACATACTTCCTGCTGGATTGATTATTGGACTTGGGATATGGTATGCTCTGCTAGTATATCTTGAGAATTCTGGTTTTCTAAAAAAATGGAGCTTGGAAAGGGTTGCTGGCATCGTTCTTATGATTAGGACAACGAGAGGCAGGGTTTTCCTAGAATACATATCAAAGAATAGAAAATTTTGGAGAATGTTCGGGGAGTTTTCTATTTGGCTGTGCTTCTTCGTTATGTTCTCAGTCGTAATTTTGATGGTTCTTGCATTTGTTACATCAATTAATTCCCCTCCTCAAGGATCCTTGCCTGCAACAGATATTCTTTTCATCCCCGGAGTCACAAGCTTCGTTCCTTTCTGGTGGCCTGCTCTGGCACTCATCTTCACTCTACTAATTCATGAGTATAGCCATGGAATACAAGCTAGGGCACATGGAATGGAGGTGAGAAGCTTTGGTTTACTGGTTGCGGGCCCTATCCCAGTCGGTGCATTCGCTGAACCTGAGCAGATGGATATGATATTGGCACCAAGGAGAGAGAGGATTCGGCTTTTCGCAGCCGGGCCTTCGATAAATCTGGTAGCTACGTTTCTTTTCTTGATCGTGATCGGGTTCGTGTCTAGTGGTTTCGTAGCCACTAATCCAGGCATTCATGCACTAGCTGTCATAGAAGATGGAGGTGCGGATGAAGCTGGAATCAAGGCTTACGACATTATCACTCATGTTGATGGTAACGAAGTTACAGACTATGAGTCATTTTCAGTGCAGATGGACTCGCTGAAAGCTGGTGATGAGGTTGTTTTCACTGTAATCCCCTACAATGACGAAGGACGGACTTGGGAGGAAAGTTCGGAAATACTTGTTACTCTCGGCGATAAGGCTCAGTATTACCTGAACTTGTGTAATGGCGATCAAGACTGTCTTGATGAGACTTCTGAGTTACTAGAAAGTTATGGAATCGGCGAAGGTGATGCTTTCTTGGGGGTCAATGCCCCCAGATCTGGGACGTATCAAACAGATAGGTTTTCCTTCATCTTTGAAGAAAGATACACGACAGGGCAGAAGGCTCTGACACTCTTGCTCACTCCATTGTCCATGATGGGGACTCCCATGTCATATGATGGGCAGACTATGGATCTACACGAGAGAGGCATGATAGAGGTTGATGATGAGTTTGTCCTATCCGGACTTGGTACTGAAGGACTATTGGATCTTTTCGACTTCATTTTCTGGCTAATATGGGTTAACTTTCTTCTCGGGTTCCTGAATCTCCTACCAATCATCCCCTTCGATGGTGGGCACATGCTAAAGGATGGTGCTCACTCTATTCTTTCTAGGATTATGAAAGGGAGTAATCCCCTCAGAGTTGAGAGGTTGGCTGGCTCAATAGGTGGAGTGACCACTGTAGTAATGTTGATCATCGTTCTAATCCCAATAATGATGCTAATTGTATGATTATTCTTCCTCATCATTTCTGGGATAAATGGCATCTACCACACTTGGGATTACCAAAATAGAGGCGATAACCAGACCCAACATGGTCCAAGTCTTACTCGTAACATAATCTGCCGAAGGAGGAGGGGAGAAGAATAGCTTGGCAGCCCCAATCCAAGGGATCTCTGATGATGCGATGCCGATAATCCATTCGTCTTTGACTGCGGTAACTGGGTTATTATTTTCATCTAGGAGGCCATTTCTTCCATCTTGTCCAGTAGCTGAAAGTTGGTCTATTCTGCATCCATTGGTATCGGGATTATCTCCTGTGGTGAGGTATCCTTCGTGTGAAGGTACCCAGTCATCTATCTTCAAATCGTATACTGATCCATGATACGATACGCAGCTGTATCCTAGGGTCCAGTTGACGCTACTTACGCCCCTTAGCGTGGTTCCTGGAACATCCCAACCTCCTGATTCATTCAGAACTGCCTTCAAGAGTGCTCGATGGATTACAGGGGTGTCTGATCCTCCGTTCTTACTGAATACAATAACATCCCCATACATTCCATGGGACTCGTATCCAAAATTTTCATCACTAGGGTCCGTAGCTTCAACATAGGTCACAACGTCCTTTCTTTCCGGGTTAACTACAAGGATCAAATCGCCCGGATCTATGACGCCGATCTTTCCATCGTCATCATGCATCATGGACCCAGACTCCACTACCACCATGGGAGGGAAGGTTCCAGTTGATAGGTACATGGCTCCAAGAAGAAGTGAGACCAGCCCTCCTGCGAGGAATACCTCTCTGAATACCGTATTATTCATCTCACTCCTCCTCTTGGTATTTGACGAGGGGCTTTGTAAAGTCCAAGATTATAGAAAAGAAGGCAATTAGTAATAGACTCACAGAATCCAAATGTGGTGGACTAAAGGTGATTCTCTCCATTGAGAGAATGTATGCTGAAAGATCAATTGTATCGTTATTTATGCCCCCTAGCCCGATAGATATGCCAAAAATCGTGTTTAGAGACAATAGAAGAATTGCTGATGCCGAGAGAACTATGATCGTCCTATTCACCTTCTTCAACTTGAGTGAGTGTAAACCAGGTAGCCAATAAGATAGTCGAGAGTCCTCGGTTTGCCACCACTCATATTCGATTTTCTCTTTTTCAAGAGAGATTCTTTTACTAAGGAAATTCTTTGGGGGGGACGGCTCAACCTTGAATCTCTTCCCTCCTCTAATCTGAAAATTAGCATAAAGGCCCATAAGTCTAGATTGGTATTTGGGGCCTAGCATAGCTGCTGCATCTTCTGCCTCTTTCCTCCTTCTTAGGACCTCAGTTCTTGCATCTAAAGCGAGGATTTCTTCTAAGGCCCCTCTTTGGGACCAATAATATCCAAACTCGGGAAGCGTGTAGAATGAAATCAGTGAGCCCCCCACCAAGCAAAGCCAACTGAATGGGACCATACGATCTTGGTGAGATGGATCTGAAGCCCCTCCAAGAATGAATAGGAAAATGAACCCCCATAACATTGATGCGCATGAGAGAATGGTGACATATGTTACAATCTGGAAATGACTGTCTTTCTTGGATTCCCACCATCTAGTGAAAACACCCTTCCTAGTTGCCCTTCCGCGAGCCATAGCAATCACTGGACACAGCACATATGATTAGTCACTTCCTATTTTATGATTGGAAAAATAGGAGGTTTTCATCCGATTGGTTCATGAGAAGGCTGCGTTATGGATGTTTGATGGAAAGGAGGGTCGTACCAGTACTGGTTGTCATCTTTATGCTTACTTCTGGATGTATGTCAGAGCCACCAGATCTAGATGGAGACGGGATACCAGATGGTGAAGACTCTGATATCGATGGTGACGGATGGGATAATGATGTCGAGTCTAATTGTAGTACTGATCATCTGATCTCCACCAGTGTTCCATCGGATATTGATGGAGACTTGATCTGCGACTTCCTTGATAGTGACGATGATGGTGACCTCTGGGGGGACTCCACAGAGGTAGATTGCTCCACAGATCCACTGGACAATCAATCGGTTCCCGAAGATTACGATGAAGATAGGATTTGTGATTCATTGGATCTAGATGCTGACGGTGATGGCCTCCCTAATGATTGGGAGCAAGCCAGAGGTTTGGATTATCTGGACAGTGAGGACTACATCAGTTGCCATGGAATGAGCGAGTACTGTTTGAGAACTTATGATGATTTTACCTTTGCAGAGGCTCATAATGCCTACTCTACTCCAGAAGATGGGATTTTAGCAGGTATAAACCACCTCACTGGTTTGCAAAGCCAATGGGATGATGGCATAAGAGCGTTCATGCTCGATGTATACCACTCACAATGGAGTAATGAGTCTGAACAAGACATAGTTTTCTGTCATAACATAGGGATATTTGATATGCATCCCTGCCAATTCGGATCGGCTGATGCATTCGTTTGGTTGGATAACCTAACCTCTCTGCAAGGAAACACCACAGGCGATATTGTCACTCTACTTTTTGAGAATTACGTTCCAGGAAATCATCTAGAATACCTCCTGTCTGAATCCGGCATTTTGCAGAGGACCTATTTCCATGAAATTGGAACTGAATGGCCATCGATGGGCGATATGATTCTGTCTGGGAAAAACATAGTAATTTTCGTGCAGTATGGATATGGCGACGAGTATCCGGAACTAATGTCGGCATGGACGCATACTTGGGATACTCCGTATGGAGAATCTGAACCAGAGGAGATGAGTTGTGAATTAGGTAGAGGAGATCTGAATCAGCCTGTATGGCATATGAACAACTGGTTGAACACCATGTCAAGGGCTGATCCAACGAAGGCTACAATAGTAAATGAATATCAAACATTACTTGAAAGGGCTTTGTTGTGCTGGGAAACTGTAGGTAATAGGCCGACATTCATTGGTGTTGATTATTGGGAGCAAGGGGAGGTGACTAATGTGACAATTACACTCAACAAAATGTCAGATTGGTCTGATGAAATACCGCCTCATCCAGCCTCTGTTACCTGATTGGGGAGCAATATGGAAATTCTTCATCCCAAGGTCCAGGGCCTTATTGATAGTAGGAATTGGAGGCTTTCCTCGATACAGAGTTCATCGATGGAGGATCTAGTCTCTGGACTCGACAGGGTTCTGGTGTCACCTACTGGGAGTGGGAAAACAGAGGCTGCGATCCTACCTTTGGCATCTAGGTTTCTTACAGAGGGATGGGATGGACTATCCATTCTCTACATTACCCCCCTGAGGGCTTTGAACAGGGACATTGACAGGAGGCTAGCTGAAATGCTAGAGCCATTAGGCATTACCGTAGGACTGAGACATGGGGATACTACACAGAAAGAGAGGACTAGGCAGTCTAAGAATCCACCAAATCTACTAGTTACAACTCCAGAGACTGCTCAAATAATGCTTCTCGGAAGTAGATTGAGGAGGCATTTGTCTGGATTAAACGCAGTGATACTAGATGAAGTGCATGACCTAGCTTCATCCGAGAGAGGCGCTCAACTATTGGTCGCTCTTGAAAGAATCAATGAGTATTGTCCAGATAGTTTTCAGAGAATTGGACTCTCTGCGACAGTTGGGAATCCTGACGAGACTGCTAAATGGCTGTCAAAGGAAGCTATAGCAATTATCGGACCTTCGCCAAGAACAACTGAGGTACTGGTTCACAGAGAAGTGCCCAATCCTTCGGATGAAGCTGAATCAATTATTTGGTCGAGCTCGCCACATTCAGTTGCCGCGCATAGAAGACTAGCTAAATCTCTCTCTGAAGACTATCCTGCGTTGGTTTTCGTGAACTCGCGCAATGCAGCAGAATCGGTTTCTCAGCGCCTAAGGGGGATTGATCCGGATTTGAAATTGGGCGTCCATCATGGAAGTCTAGCCGCCGAGACTAGGATGGAAATGGAGGAAAGCCTGAGAAACGGAATTTTGAATGCTATAGTTTGTACTAGTAGTCTCGAGCTCGGTATAGACATTGGTTCAATTAAGAGAGTCCACCAAATACAGAGCCCTAGAGCTGTTGATCGACTTCTCCAAAGAATGGGGAGAGCGGAGCATAATATCGGTGGAACAGGAAGGGGGGAATTACTAGCTTGGGAAACTGACGAAGTCGCTGAAGGAGCAGTAATTGCTAGAAAGGCCATGTCCGGAGAAATAGAAGGTGTTGAATGGAGAAACAATCCGGGAATAGTTGCCGCAAATCAGTTTATGCAGATGTCAATCGAGAGAGGAGTAGTTCCGATTTGCTTGGCAACAGAAATTATAGCAAGATGCTCAATATTCAAGAAATGGAGTAGGGCAGATACTGTCTCTCTACTGAAAGTACTTAGTGACAGGTGGATGATAAATTTCGTAGAGTCGCCGAGTGATTCTGACGTTACTTCATGGCCACGTAAGCTTTGGTCTGAATTGGTGAAAATTACCGAAGGTGATGCTCCTCTGGAGAGGCCGGGGTGGGATGAAGAAATTGATGATACTAAGAAAGAACGATGGAGGAGGCAGCTTGTATCGGGCCTCCCAGAGGCTCTGAAGAAGGGATGGTTCTCACCTTCATCCAGACTCGGTAAAAATCGAGTTGACCATATCTCGATGATTCCCGATGAGCTATCTTACAGAGTTAGAGACGCGGTGGGAAGGGGCGTCTTAGGTTCTGTGGACGAGGCTTTCGTCTTGTCCCTAGGGGGAGAAGACGAGGGCGGTGGAAAGAGAAGTAGGACTTTCGTGATGGCTGGAAGAACCTGGCAAATTGTCGATGCAGATCCGGATCAAGAGGAGATTCTGGTTATCCCAATCAATGATTCTGGTGAAGTTCCTGTATGGTCAGGAGAGTTGCCACCTGTTCCGATTGAAGTCGCCATGGAAGTCGGGATGCTGAGAAGATCGATTGCTGTAGCCATAGGTGCTTCCAATGGTGAAGCTCGGGAACTTGGTGAATACCCCCTATCCGATGAGGCGCGCAATCACCTCATCAGTACTGTGACAGAACATTACGATTCATCAGGAATAATTCCAGATGAGAATACCGTAACAGTTTCAGAAGGTGATGGAGCAATAATTGTGAATACTTGCAGGGGCTCTAGAGTGAACGAAACACTTGGCCATCTCCTACAAGCTATGGGATCTTTGAAGGATGGAAAGATGGGCAGGTCAACAATTGATCCATATAGAATCTCCCTCCAAGTCCCATCACTATCCGCGGACGATGTTGTAAACCTTCTCAAAGAAACACCAGCCTCATCGATTCCTTCGATAATGTGGATGACCATCCCCAATGGCAGAGCAATTAGATGGAGGGTGGTCCAAGTTGCTAGGAAGATGGGGATTCTACAGAAGGGCACCGATCCAAGGAAGGTTAATCTCGAGGGTTTAATGCAAAGATACAGGGGGACTCCGGTCATCGAGGAGTCTCTCGAGAAGCTCTTCCACGAGAGGATGGATATCGATGGAACTCAGGATCTTTTTCGACAAATATCCAATGGCGAGGTAGAAGTTCATCGAACCGCACCAGGGAGGCTTGGAAGGTCTCCGAGAGCAGAGATGGACTTGTTGCTTCCAGCATGGAGCGATATCGAGATTAGAGAGAGGCTAGAGACTCGTTTACTCAATGAGAGGGCAATTCTGATTTGTCTTAATTGTGAAGGCAAAACTAGGAGGAGAGTCGCGAGGATGGAACAGATCTCGCCTTGTTCAACCTGTGGAGGAACCATGCAGGCCTGTGCACCAGAAAGATTGGAAAAAATCCTACTAGATAGGATACGAAGTTCTGATGTGAAGACTAAAGGTAAGGTCCAGAGGAATGCCGAGCTTGTCAGAACGCATGGTCAAGATGCGATTTTGTGCCTGATGGGCAGAGGGGTCGGGGAGGAGACAGCAACTAGAATTTTGAGAGGGCCTCCTGGAGATAGGGTCAGATTACTACGATCCATTCATAACTCGGAGTTGCAATATGCTAGGACTCGTCCATTCTGGCGCTAGAAAGCCCTATTTCTTGTATGCCTTCCGAGAGGTGTGCTTGTCGGACTAACTGGCCGTAACGCTTCAGGTAAAACCACTGTGGTCAATTGGTTTTCTTCGAAGGGAGTGAAGACTACTTCGTGCTCAGATTCCATCAGGTCTTGGCTCTCGGAGCAGGGAATCCAAGAGAGTAGGGACACACTGATTGAGGGAGGGAGGGAGCTTCGCAGAAGAGGAGGAGCGGGCATTCTTGCGGAAATGCTGCTAGAGTCCTTGGGCGGCGAAGATGCCGTGATTGATTCAATTAGAACTCCTGGTGAAGTAGAGGCACTCAGAGAGAGGAGTGATTTTATTCTAATTGAGATAAGAGCTGGTGTTGATTCTAGATGGAAGAGATCACAAGATAGGGGGAGAATAGGTGACCCCACAGAGAAGGCGAAATTTCTTGCACAGGAGAAGACTGAGGAAGTAGCTGTGGATGATGCTGGACAGGCCCTAAACGCTACTGCAGCCATGTGCGATATGGTTATCATTAACGAAGGAGGAATCGAGGACTTGTATTCTGATTTGGAAGACCTATGGCCGACACTCACTAAACTTGCCTGACGCTTACCTTAGCTTCGGACATCATTGACATGGCAATCGCGAAGTCATCCTGCCACCTGTCTGGTATGTCCAACTCCTTTGGAAAAACTACTTCCTCAATACCTGCTTGAATTAGAGACCTAGTGCATCTAGAACAGGGTGGCCAAGTTACATAGGCAGTATTGCCCTTTAGGGAGACGCCGACTCTCGCGGCATGCATAATTGCATTCTCCTCTGCATGACAAATTAGCGGGTACTTCTGAGCCCTGTCCGAAAGTCTTCCATTGTCATCCTCTATTCCTCTTGGGAAACCATTGAATCCAGTTGACCTGATCTCTCTATCTTCGCCCACCACTACACATCCAACCTTCGTTGAAGGGTCCTTACTCCACAGTGAGATGTGTTTTGCTAACTCCAAGAATCTCTTATCCCACTTGTCACTCATTTCGTCACCTCTATCTTCCACTTGGGGGGTCGTTATCTCTGTTGGCCTCGGTCCTGTTCTCGTCGTAACCTTCCCAGAGTTCTGGATTATTATAGCAATCGGGATCATCCTGATCAGCTTGCCCTCCATTGTCGTTGTCAATCCCGTCGCCGCAATTTCCTGATTTGTCGGATACAGGATTGAGAATACTCTCTCCTGCTTCGGTAGTCAAGAGAGCCAGCAATACCCCTGAGAGGACTATTACTAGGGAGATCAAAATAACCTTGGAAGCAGTATCCCTGGATTCCACTACTACTTTTATTTCCGGCTTGGACTCACTCTTACCTGACATCGATGGGTTACGAGGAGAGGTCATCGTACTTGGCTTCTTAGTGGATTGTCATTACTTTTCTAGTATCCATGCCTCTATCGGTTGCTACTTTAGAAATAATTTCGCCCATTAGGTATATGCTTCCAGTTACTAGTAACGTACCACTGCCCTGAAGTGCTAACTTCAAGCTCTCCCCTAGTGCTAATGAGGGGTCTGCTATCGGAATAGCGAGCTTGATCGAGGGGCATTCAGAAAGAATGGTCTCGATCAAGACCTCGGGGGAGACAGAAGGCTTCCTTCCTGACTTAACCTGTGTGATGATTACCTTTGGTGGCGTTTCTCTTTCGACTATCGCTCTTGAGAGGGCCTTCATAGTTTCTTGAATCTCATCCTTCTCAATCATAGCCATCAGAATTACTTCGATATTTGGCGTTTCTCTGATATCATTCTCCATGCTCTCCGGATTATGGGCGGCACTGAACTTCAAATCAACACCCTCGAACCATGAGGACCCAAATCCGGGAGACCGACCGGGCCATACACAATCCAAGGGATCATTTTTCCAGCCAAAGTAATCAGAAACCATTGAGACAATTTGCGAGTATGCATTCCATTTACTGAGATCGCTTCGCAAGGTGACCCATCGGAGATCGTTTCCAGCCTTCCCTTCTATTATTCTCTGAACTTCTGGCCTTTCTGGCATAATTGATATCAATGGAAATCCAGGCCTATGGATGGCTGCCTTCTCTCTTGCGATTTCTTCGATTGTCTCCCCCAAATATTCAGAGTGGTCCATTGAGATGGTAGTCAGTATGGCCATGTCTGCCTCAACAAGTCTTGTCGCGTCCATTCGTCCTCCCATTCCTGTCTCGATAATCGCTCTTTCGACTCCAAAATCACTGAAAATGACCATTGAGGCAAGAAAGGTGGTCTCGAAGTAAGTGGGGGAAATGGGAGGGTTCTGCTCCGAGGCCGCCATGACTTTGGCCAGTGCCTCGTCAAAATGTAGTGGGTGGATTGGTTCTCCATCGATCCTAATCCTTTCTTCGACCATCACAAGATGTGGAGATGTGAATAATCCTGTCTTGGCCCCATTGGCAGTAGACGCTGCGG
Organism: Methanobacteriota archaeon; assembly: GCA_002730095.1. GTDB lineage: Archaea > Thermoplasmatota > Poseidoniia > Poseidoniales > Thalassarchaeaceae > MGIIb-O5. The sequence goes on from PBZE01000019.1 coordinate 64,842, forward strand.
ATAACTGGGCGCAAAGAGACCCCTTTCCATTCGTTCCTGCTACATGTATTGAGGGAAATGATAACTGTGGATTCCCCAGTCTAGAGAGGATTTCAATTGTATTTTCCAGTCCTAGCTTGATACCCATATTTGTCCTGTCCTCGAACCAAGTGCGGCTAGACATAGGATAATTCCTGCGCTGTTAAGCAGTAGGCGCGAACGGGTCAAGGTGATATGGCCCTTGAACTTCGTGCAAGCATGACCGAGGGGGGCGGAGGTGTTGTGCTAGCCGCAATGAGGGAGCAATGGGCCTCTATGACAGGAATGGCGTGCATGTTTGTATCCACTATCCTCATCGGCCTAAGCATTCAACCGATATACAACGTTCCCGAGGCTAGGGCTTTCGGAGAGGAGGGGGCTAGCACAGCTAGTTTCGTGTTGTTCGAACTGATCATGATTGGCGTATTCACCGTTGCGATAATTTGGTTGGCGAGAAGAAACTTTGACCTTATGATCACACTTATTGTTTATTTCGCCCTTTCCATGAGTTTATTCTACGCAATCCAACCTTACATCGCCTTGCCTTTCTGGTTAGTTGGTTGGGAGTGGATGTTGGGTCTGAATGTAGCTCTGATTTCAGTGGCACTCAGTTTAGGCTTGATGATACTTCTGTACCGTTTCCCAGAGTGGTATGTCGTAAATGGAGTAGGTGTCCTAGTTGGAGCTGGAGTCGTCACACTCATAGGCGTGTCTTTCGTTCCAGTATTGATAATTGGATTCATGGTTGCAGCGGCTATTTACGACCACTGGGCTGTCAATGGGAGCAAGCACATGCTAGAACTGGCTGACACTATGATTGGACTGAAGCTTCCAGTCCTCCTCGTGGCCCCCAAGAGTGCTAATTACTCATTCATCGATGAAGAGGACAGTGTCATGGGTGAAGACAGGGGCGAAACGAGAGATCAGATAGACTGGGACGATCCGGTGCCTCATCTAGAGAATGTAAAGGTGAAGAAGGAGGGCAGAGATGCCCTTTTTATGGGCCTAGGAGATGTTATATTCCCAGGAATGCTAGTCATATCATCGGTCTCATTCCTACCTCAAACCGGAGGAGAAGTCACTTATTTCAGCGCTTTTGGAGTCATGTATGCCGATCCTTTGATTGTGGCATTGGGCACCTTGTTTGGTGGACTGTTAGGATATTTCGCACTAATGACACAAGTAGCTATGGGTAAGCCACAGGCGGGCCTTCCATTGTTGAATGGGGGCTCCATTCTAGGATACCTAGTATCCGGATATTTCGCCCTCGGAATAGGAAATCTTTGGCAAGACATCACGTTCTTCTGATGATTTCTCCCGATTCCTTGAAAGTCGATAGTGATGTGGAGGAGTCGATAATTGTGCTAGACATTACCATGTTCCGTGAAAATGCGGACCTCATTAGGGCTGATCACGATAGGAGAGGGATTCCTCACGACTCGATAGATGAAATAATCAGACTTGATGAGGAATGGCGAAAATCACAGTATGATGCTGATCAGATAAGAAGAGAGAGGAACGTAGCTGCGAAGGGCATTGCAGAAGCGAAGAAGTCTGGTGATTCTGTCAGAGCGGAGGAGATTCTGTCGGAAGTAGCCGATCTGGGAGAGCGAATCGCAGAACTAGGCGCAATAGCCGATGAGTGTCTCCGAGAGAGGGATAGTCTGAGAATGAAGGTTCCAAACATCCTACATCCAGATGTACCGATTGGAGAAGACGATCAGAAGAATACGCTCCATAGCCTCCATGGGGACAAGCCGAGTCTTGATTTCGAACCTAGGAACCATAACGACATGATTGAGATGAACGGCTGGGTTGACCAGGCGAGAGGCGCGAAAGTCGCAGGTAGTAGATTCTACTTCATGCAAGGAGATCTAGCTCGAATGGAAATGGCTCTGCAACAATACTCTGCTGATTTCTTGATAGAAAGGGGCTACACCCTAGTACAGCCTCCTTTGATGATGAACAGGGAGGCATATGAAGGAGTGACCGATCTATCTGACTTCGAGACGGTAATGTATGGAATCGAGCCAGATAGCTACTACCTTATTGCTACTAGCGAACATCCTCTAACAGCAATGAGGATGGATGAAGTGATTGAGCCAAATGAGCTCCCTATCAAACTCGTTGGAGTTTCTCCGTGCTTTCGAAGGGAGGTGGGTGCCCATGGACTATCAGATAGGGGAATCTGGAGGGTTCATCAATTCACGAAGGTCGAGCAGATAGTTATCTGCCATCCAGATGATTCGTGGGGCCATCATGAGGAGTTGCTGCAGAATGCTGTAGATCTCTGGGACAGCCTAGGCTTGCATTACAGGGTGGTGAATATCTGTACAGGAGACATGGGGACTGTCGCTGCGAAGAAATACGACCTTGAGGCTTGGTTGCCGGGTGCCGATTCCTACAAGGAGGTTGTTTCGTGCTCCAACTGCACCGACTATCAGGCTAACAGACTCAAGATTAGATTTAGAACGAATGAGGGGAATGAATCTGTCCATACACTGAATTCCACAGCGGTGGCAACGAGTAGGGCATTGGTCGCCATAATGGAGCAGAACCAATTAGAGGACGGCAGAGTCTCGGTTCCTGAAGTCCTGAGGCCTTACATGGGTGGGCAAGAAATATTGGAAAAACTCAGCAGTCTATGAGTACTTGGAAATCATACAATGTCACTGGATGATGAGATATAATACATTAGGATCTGAGCGAGATTGAGATCTCAATCCATTTAGAGGTGGGGGTGTTACTGCCTTCCGCTGTACTCTCTAGAGGAACTAGAACATTTGCCTCTGGGAAGTATGAGCATAGATTACCTCTAGGTATGTCATAGGGAACTACCTTCCACCTCTCTGAGCATATCTTCCTCTCTCCCCAATGACTTGTCAGATCTACTTCCTGACCTGCTGAAGCCCCGATATCTCTCATGTCATCTTTGTTCATCATGACTACTCTCCTAGCGTTGTAAATACCCCTGTACCTGTCATCCATACCATAGATCGTGGTATTGTACTGGTCGTGACTCCTAACTGTCATCAGAATGAACCTTCCATCTTCTAACGACCTTTCTGGGAGATCGTGACAGAAGAAATGGGCCTTTCCGGAAGAGGTGTTCCAACTTGGCCCATCCCTAGGACCATTTGGGAGGTAGAATCCACCTTTGGAACGCACCCTGGTGTTGTAGTCCTCAAATCCTGGTATGCATCTGGAGATCAGGTATCTGGTATTCTCATGGTCGTGATAAATATTCCAGTCAAGAGGCCCATCTGGATACAGCTTTTTCCCGATTCTGCAGATAATCTCGGGCTCTGAAAGCAGGCTCTTTGAGGCTGGTTCCAAGGACCCTCTGCTTGAGTGGACCAATCCCATAGAATTCTCCACGGTTACGAAACCAGCTGGATCTTTCTCGGTTCTCCCGAGACAGGGGAGGATGAGAGCTTCTTTGCCTGTTATCAAATGTGACCTGTTGAGTTTGGTCGATATTTGTACTGTCAGATCTATCTTGGAAATCGCCTCGGCAACTCTCTCTGTGTCTGACATTGCTGAAACTAAGTTTCCACCAAGGGCCATGAATGTCCTAACCTTTCCTTGTAATGCGGCCTGGATGAATTCAACAACATCATACCCTCTTTTCCTGGGCATATTGATTCCAGTCTCTTTCTCGCAGGAATCAAGAAAACCCTCACTTGGGTGATGGTTAATTCCAACGGTTCTATCACCTTGGACGTTGGAGTGCCCTCTGACGGGGCATGCTCCAGCTCCTGGCTTACCGAAGTGCCCTCCAGCGAGAAGGAGATTTGTTATCTCCTGGATTATAGCTACGCTATTCTCATGCTGAGTAAGGCCCATTGCCCAACAAACGATCAGCCTCTCTGATTTGGCAATGGCCGTTCCAACATTCTCTATTCTCTTTCGAGAAACCCCCGACTGTATCAGAATATCATCCCAGCTCACAGAGTCTATGTGCCTCTCCCACTCTTCGAATCCCAAGGTATTTTTCGAAATGAAGTCCGAATCTATCGCCCCCAGGGACAGCATTGTCTTAGCGAATCCCTGTAGCAGGGCGGCATCTCCACCGATTCTTACAGGTAGGTGTTCGTCCGCAATCTGGGCACCTCTGCCAATTATGTGCAACGGCTTTTGGGGATGCTTGAATCTCTTCATTGCCGTCTCCTCAAGTGGATTGATACTAACGACAGAGCCCCCGTTCTCCTTGCATGCGGCTAGTGCGGTTAGCATCCTTGGATGGTTAGTTCCGGGATTCTGGCCTATTACCAATATCAGGTCCGCTTCTTCGAAGCAAGACAGCTTTACTGTTCCCTTGCCTATCCCTATAGAACCAGATAGTGCGACACCACTAGACTCGTGACACATGTTGCTGCAATCGGGAAGATTGTTTGTACCGATCTGTCTAGCTAGAGTCCCCCAAAGGAATGCAGCCTCATTTGAGGCCCTTCCACTGGTGTAGAATACGTTATCATCTGGATTCTCGGACTTACTAATCGATGATGCGATAATTTGGAATGCACTCTCCCAATCTATTTCTTCATAGTGTTCAGAACCATCTCTCAGGAACAATGGATTTGTGATCCTTCCCATCTTATCCAATTCCATGTCAGTGAGTTTCGACAGCTCGTTAACAGAGAGTTCTCTGAGATCATCTGGAGTCACTCTCTTCCTAGTGGCCTCAGTAGCGAATGCCTTGGCGCCATTCTCACAGAACTCGAAACTGCTTCTGTGATCGTCTGGATCAGGCCAAGCACACCCTGGACAGTCATATCCGTCAAATCTATTCACAGTCAGCATCGACTGTAATGTTCTTTTGATACCGGCTTCCTGTAAGCCAATGGAAAATGACTTCTGAACTCCCACAATCCCTGCTGCGGTATTCTTTGGCTTTCCGATTCGGAGCCTCTCCTCTTTTATCGGAGGTTGGGCACTAGGGTTACGGGGCACGCTATCACGTTCCTGTGGTAGTTCAAATCGGTTGGCATCATGCTGAGTTGGTATTCTTGATTTCCGTATCTTTTATCATGTTCCGTCTAATCAGGAGTAATGCGACCAAAGTAGCGAAAGAAATTGCCAAAATTGGGAATAATAACGCGATTATGGTCAAGGCAACACTGGCTATATTCTCACCGGTAGCTACCACGGGATTGGCGGTTCCAAGGGTGAGGGTAGAGCTGATTCCCCTTGCCGCGACTGTCGCTGTCTGAATTGTAGCTGACATTCCTCCACCAGCGATTATTGCTACTGCCCACTGAATTATTGGCTCACTCCCTTCGAGAGAAATTGCGGTCATTCCAACTCCGGAAATCACTGCTGCTGGTGTGGCAATGGTATCTAGGAGATTATCTATGAAGGGGACATAGTAAGCAGCAAATTCAGCAAGCATTGCTATTCCCAATAGGATGATCGCTGGGGTGGAGGTGAAGAATTCGAACTGAGTCCCGATTAGTTCGATATCGACTATTCCTGATCTCACTGCAAGTGCCATTAGAAATGGAGGAAGGAAAACACGGAATCCAGAGGCTGCAGCTAGACTGACTCCCATGAATGCAGCGATAACCAGGGTGAAGCCTTCCATGATGCTTCGATAAGGCCGACTCGTATTAATGCAGACCCGAAATTAGTTCCGAACACGGGTTTGCTAATCTCCCAACTCAACGAGTGTTGCACCCATATCGACTCTGTCTCCCTGATTGAAATTGATGGAAGTGACCTCTCCGGATTTTGGAGCTAGTATTCTGTGTTCCATCTTCATTGCTTCCATGGTCATCAGAGGTTGTCCTTCTCTGACTCTCTGTCCTTCTTTCACCATGACCTCTAGAATGGTCCCAGGCATAGGGGCAGAAAGTCCGCCCGCGGATCTATCCGAGGATTTGCTTCCCTTCTCTACCTCGTTGACGGTATATACCTCGCCCTCCAAGTGAATCCACCATTTGTCCCCAATTTTTGCCACATGAGCAAATCTTGTTCCTCTATCGGTCTCCAGAATGATTCTGGAGTCGTCCCCTGCCTTAGAAATTCTAATCTCCGAAACATCATTTATGATTCCATTGATCGAAACTGAAGTGGTTGTAACCATCCCCTCTCTTTCAGTCAGATCTACTGAGAATTTTTCATCTGAATCAGGAATTTCCCACTCCATATCAATCACCTATGGGAATCTCCTCGACAGTGTCCTGAATGGGTCACCGGGATGGCCCGAATGATCATCCAAATCCGTGTATGAAACCGAATTCATGGACCTATCTAGACCTAGCCTCTTAGCTGAAGCTGCAATAGAGACGAGGGTTTTCGGATCGGAGTACTCTGGGTCGAATTCTGTAATTGGCGTACTATCCAAGAAGTCTGTTGTTATGCTTCCTGATTTGAAGGACTGATGCAACAGTGCGTTTCTCAGGAATCCTATATTGGTAGTAACTCCAAGGGCGACGAAGGAGGATAGGGCATTGTCCATCCTTCTTATCGCAGATATCCTATCTGGTGCATGAACAATCAGTTTAGCCAACATTGGATCGAAGTCGACTGTTACCTCGTCCCCTTCCCTGACTCCTGAGTCCACCCTGATGCCAGGTCCGGTTGGAGGCCTCCAGATTCCTAGATTACCAATTGACGGTAGGAAACCGGACTTTGCATCCTCTGCATATATCCTAGCTTCAATGGAATGGCCGTTTATGCCGATTGAATCCTGAGAAATTCCAAGTTGCATCCCTGAGGCGATCTCGAGTTGTTTTTGGACCAAGTCAATTCCAGTAATCATCTCTGTTACTGGATGCTCGACCTGCAGTCTTGTGTTCATCTCCAAGAAATAATACTGCCCGTTTGGGGAGAGCAGCAACTCCACAGTTCCGGCTCCGACATAATCAACAGCCATTGCAGCTAGAACTGCTGATTCGCCCATAGATCTCCTAAGATCATCTGAAACAGCAGACGATGGTGCTTCTTCGATGACCTTCTGATGCCTCCTTTGTAGAGAGCAGTCCCTCTCATTGAGATGAATGCAGTTTCCATGTTTATCCGCTAGAACTTGAATCTCGATGTGTCTCGCTCCAGTGAGGAGCCTCTCGACATACACAGTCCCATCGCCGAATGCAGCGGATGCCTCCCTTGCTGCGGCTTCGTACTCTGTCCTGAGCATTTTTGGTTCGCGGACAACCCTCATTCCTTTCCCGCCCCCTCCAGCACTGGCTTTCAGGAGCAGGGGGTAGCCAACTCTGGCCGCCACGGAAGCCAATGCGCCCATGTGATCGCTCCCCTCTGGAATAGCTATTTCATCGCCTGGTATCACAGGCACTCCTGACTCTATCATCCTAGATCTAGCTGATATTTTGTCACCCATTGTCTCTATGGCCTCTGGCGATGGGCCGATCCATACGATTCCTGCATTGACAACTGCTCGAGCAAAATCTGCTCTCTCTGAAAGGAATCCGTATCCGGGATGAATGGCCTGGGCGCCGGATGTTCTTGCAGCCTGTATGATAGCCTCAGAACTGAGATAGTTTTCTACTAAGGAATCACCGGGAAGATACACTGCTTCGTCTGCAATTTCTAAATGGAGCGCGTTTCTATCTGGATCTGAATATACTGCGATTGCTCTGAGACCTGCTTCCTGGACCGCTTTGATTATCCTAACTGCGATCTCCCCCCTGTTAGCAACAAGCACTGAGGAGAATGGTGTTGATGCTTCCTTCATCCACTCAGGAAACATGACAAACACTCTCAACTTATTTTGGGGACCATTCGGGAGGTCTTCTCTCCAAGAACGCAGAGAGTCCCTCTTGGCCTTCTTGCGACTCTCTCATTTCACTTGTCTTCTCAAGTGTCCAAATCCTTAATTCCTCATCAGTTCCAGTCCACATGTCAAACTGAAGTGCGAGTTTCTTCGATTCATATACAGCCATCGGACCTGTGGTCAGAACTGTATCAATCATATTTTTTGTAGTCTCGACAAAATGCTCCTTATCATCTACCAAATCATTGACCCATCCAATTCTCAACGCCTCCTCGGAGTCAACTCTACTTGCAAGCATGGAGAGTCTTCTGAATTGTGAGCTTCCTATTTTCCTGTAAACATACGGCCCAATAACAGCTGGAAGAATACCGAGTTTTCCCTCAGATAGAGCGATTCTGGTCCTTGGTTCCCCTATTACATGGTCGGCACATGAGACGAGTCCTGCCCCTCCTCCAAGAGCGACTCCCTGAACACAGCATATTGTGAAGCACGGGTGTGACCAAAGTGTGTTAAACAGTGAGTCTAGTCTTTTCGAATCCCTCCTGTTCTCTTCTGGGGATGCGGCACCAGCATCCCTCATCATGTTGACATCGGCACCGGCACAGAAGTGCTTTCCTTCCGATTTAAGGACGATGACCCTAAGGAAGGGGTTACCATCCTCGTCCATTAACGATTTATTGATGGCCGCAGATCTTGATGATGTCCAATTGAGTATTTCCACTAACTCGGTAATCAATTGAGCATTTAGAGCGTTAAAGACTTCACTACGAGATAGAGTGACTGTAGCTACTGAGGCTTCTACATTGAGGCGGCAGAGTTCGGTATTTGGAAGATGATCAGTCATTCGATTTTGCATGATTTCACATCCTGAATACTCCGTACTTGTTATCTGGAAGATCGGCGTTTAGTGATGATGATATACACAGTCCCAGGACGTCCCTAGTGTCCCTAGGATCAATTACTCCATCATCCCATAGTCTGGCAGTGGAATAGTATGGATTACTCTCTCTCTCATACTTCTCCCTGATCGCATCAGGATCGGCATTTCCTACTGTGGACAAAACACTGGCTGCTTGCTCCCCGCCCATTACAGAAATCCTGGCATTTGGCCACATGAAAAGGAACCTCGGGTCGTACGCTCTACCGCACATCCCATAGTTCCCTGCTCCATGAGACCCTCCGATGATGACTGTAAACTTTGGAACTGGTACGCAGGAGACAGCAGTGACTAGCTTAGCCCCATCTTTGGCTATCCCTCCTGCTTCGGCATCCCTTCCAACCATGAATCCCATGATGTTCTGAAGGAAGATCAGGGGGATTCCTCTCTGACCACACAATTCTACGAAGTGTGCACCCTTTAGTGATGACTCTGAAAACAAAATTCCGTTGTTCGCAACTATGCCCACTGGATATCCGTGAATCCTTGCAAAACCGCAAACCAGAGATGTCCCATACCTCTTCTTGAATTCATGGAATCTGCTTCCATCGACAATTCTAGAGATCACCTCTCTGACATCATATGGCGTCCTATTGTCACTGGGGATGATTCCAAGTAACTCCTCTGGATCATGATATGGATCTTCTGGAGCCTCAGTATCCAGTCTAATTTTCTTCCCGACATTGAGATTCTCAACTATGTCCCTGACTGTCTGCAAGGCCTCCTTCTCGTCCTCTGCGAAGTGATCAGCCACACCTGATTCACGGGTATGTAGATCTGCTCCACCTAGATTCTCGGCACTAACCTCCTCACCTGTAGCCGCCTTTACCAGTGGCGGACCTGCAAGAAAAATCGTTCCGTTTCCTTTGACTATTATTGACTCATCACTCATTGCAGGGATATATGCTCCTCCTGCCGTGCATGAGCCAAGGACAGCGGCGACTTGTGGTATTCCTTTGCTTGACAGGATGGCCTGATTCCTGAAGATTCTACCGAAATGTCCCTTGTCTGGAAAGACTTGGTCTTGTAGAGGGAGGAAGGCCCCTCCAGAGTCTACTAGATAGATACAAGGAAGATTGTTTGACTCGGCTATTTCCTGTGCCCTAATATGTTTCTTGACAGTCATTGGATAGTATGACCCTCCCTTCACCGTAGCATCATTGGCTACGAAAACACATTCCTTTCCATGTACGACACCTATCCCAGTAACTATTCCCGCCGAATGAGCTCTGCCATCATACATTTCGTACGCTGCCAGAGTGGAGAGTTCGATGAATGGAGTTCCCGGATCACAAATTTCTGAGATTCTATCTCTAGGCATCCCCTTTCCTCTGGCCTCATGCCTCTCGACATATTTTCCTCCTCCTCCCATCCTAGCGGTATCCACCCTCTCTCTGAGTTCATCGATTAAGCTTGAATTATGGCTCTTCCTGGAAGAGTAGTCCTCGGCCGATTTGTCGATTCTCGTTGGCAGCCTATCCATGAGTATCATATCCGTGATGATGTTTGAGCCTTCAATTGAATGGGAAGCTTTCCTCCATTTATCTGTTTACTGGCCAATAACCAGTCTTGCTACTCCCCTCAGACCTGGAGCCATCCCAACTACCAAGATCATTAGTCCGACTAGTAATCTTAGATGCTTCTGCTTGTGCTCGAAGTTAGCGAATGCGAAGAACCACCAAATTACCACGCCAAGTCCCGCCTTAACTAATGTAAATCCGAATGTATTACCAAACTCTTCGATAATTCTTGCCGAGAGAAGGTGCTTCTCCTCGTACCCAAAGAAGTCTATTCCTATCCATGTCGCAATACCGTCCATTACCTGCCCGGATACTGCCAGAAATACAACTGGATATGCCAATACTGCTTTCTTCCTGTTTTCCTCGATAAATTGTTTGTCCTCGGAATCTAAATTCTGATATTCTAATTCTGACATCCCCTCTGGGAGTATTCCTGCCACAAATCCCCTTTCCGACAGTTTACTTGCAGACTCTATTCCATAAACAAACATAAGATAACAAATTATTATGGGAACTCCCAGAACGATAATTAGTGGCCATAAAGTCAATTTTTCACCTGGTAGAGATGCTGCAAAGGAAACCAATGCACCAAAGAATACCAGTACGCCACCTGATCCAACGAGATACACTGACTTCTGGACGAATGTGAATTCTGATATTGATTGCCTGAAGAATATCGGCAGAAGAGTTGCTGATATTCCAATTACTGCGAACATGGTCAAATCTAACTCGCTACCAACTTCACTTACAGAGATTGAATGCCCATAGATGAGGAATTGAGAGAATATTGCAATCATCGATAAGTTTTCTAGAATCCTATTCTTTTCACTTTCACTAATCTTTGAGCCATATCCTCTGACGTGATATCCGATAGAGCCGGCAATGACGACCCATAGAGCGGTCTGGAAATGGATACTAGGACTTACAAAGAGGGGGGCCATCGTTGCATCGAACAGGTCTGCATCCTCGACAACCTCTCCGAGAGCTGCCCAGAAGACATAGGGAAGAAGGGCTAGTATCGTAGCTTCACTAGAGTCAATGTTCAGTATTCTCAACCATGCGCTTAGTGCAGCGACGAAAAGTGCGAGCACTACAGCGTATGTTACTGTGTTAGTCTCGTTGTATCCAGCATCGCCGCCCGATTCGTCAAGGATTGGATCAACGTAATATTCGGTTACGAAATCTGTGAGTGGATTGGAGATATCAAGGAAATTGAGGGAAAGTGCCGATAGTAGAAGGACGGTAATTGCAGTTAGAGCATATATTGACCATTTTTCATAATCGTACAACGCATAAGCGGTGTCAGTCATATGCCTACGATGAGGTTCATGTCTTAGCAATGGCGGAAGAATTCACTCTTCCTCGTAGATGATTTCCTCATCTTCTGCGAGCTCCAGCATCTCATCTACGGCCCCTTGGTCATCCGGGTCTATTTGGCTGTCCTTTAGTCTCCTCTCCCTTCTCCTCCGAGCAGCTGATAGGCCGGGTACAAGTGAGTCAAAGGTAGAGGAGTCATTTCCTCTTTCCTCATAGCTCTCTAAACTCCTGGAGCGGATTCGTTGCCTCTTCCTGTCCTTCTCGAGCCCATGAAGTACGCTACCATGCTCAGCCCCCCTTAGGATCGACTCTATTGCAGGATTAGCTACCTCAAGTCCCATTTCATCCCCTATGACAATGACCGAGGAACCGTAAATTGCTATTTCAGTCCCGGAAAGCTCCTCTATACGACTCCTTATCAGGCCGTTACGACCAATTAACCTACTTCTCATTCTCCTAATTTGGTTTGGTTGTCTACCTACCCATTCCCTGATATCGTACATTCGGAGATGTATCTCATCCTCAAGTAGATTTACCGCTCTACTGGGGGAAAGTCCTCTACCGATAGCTAGAATGACATCCGGTGTCTTCATTTTCACAATTGGATCTACGTCAGAACCTGACCAATCAACGGATACTTCTCCTGATCTGGAGTCAATATCTAGTTTGCCTCCACATGCCTCCTCGATCATCTTCCTAGTAGATCCGCCCTTTCCGATAAGTACCGCAATACGGTCCTTGGGTATTCGGGCTATTGGTTCCACGAGGCGTTCCAATAGGCTCCTCTCTTTAATCCCCGCCCGGGAGGGGTTGTAAATCTGGGACTGGTTCTTCCAGAACCCTAAGCATACAATCTGCTAATTCAACCTCATATCCTTGCTTGTTTATCCAGTGGACTAGCCTAGTTACGTCTCGAACTAGGAACTCCTCCGAATGGGGGTGTTGTTCAGTGACTCCCTGTCCCACATCTATGAACCAGGGTTGACTGTCATGCCATAGAATATTGTACTCACTTAAATCTGCATGAACTAGGCTCGCCTTCTGCCATGATACTGCAACCATATCCAACATTTCTGAGAATGTCTCAAACTTTTCGTCTACCTCGATGTCTTTTAATCTGGGAGCCGCGGCATTATTCCCGATCAATTCCATGACTAGGACATTCTTATTGTAGGATATTGGCAAGGGTACTCTGATCCCATATTTTCTCATTCTTCTGAGGTTCCTGAACTCCTTCTTCACCCAAATGTTGACCAGTTCCCTGTGTCTCCCGGAGAGGCCACTGAATCTAGGGTCGCCATCGATATACTTGGCTAGACCCTTGAAGACCGCGTTCGTGGTATGAAAAATCTTCACAGCTACCGGTCCGTTCACAGATGTTGCGTGGAAAACATGTGCTTCCTTGCCCCTTGCAATTGGGTAGTCTATGGTTTCGATATCTCCCTTTTGCATTAGCTTGTGTAATGCGAGCAAAGTGGACTTGTCGAAAACTGCGTCGAAGACTCTCTTGTCGACCCACTCATAGAGGCCCTTACCCATTACTCCCTGAAGGCCGTCTTCAACCTCCTCGAATATTTTCTTGAATCTCGGCTCGGACATCCAGTCGTGCTTTGTCTGCGATTTCATTATCGCATCCGGGTCTTCATCCCAGTCTTCGTCATAATTCATTTACTCACCCAAAGAATGAGTCTATGTCATCTTCATCGTTTTTGGATGGGATGCTCTTCTGAGCTACTTCCTCGATTGCATCTTCCTGAATGTTGTCAGATTCTTCAAACTCCTCGATTAATGCCTCGGAATCTTGTTCATCCCCAGATGATTTATCCACAGATAGCCCGAATAGGTCGACTATCTCAGGAAGAACACCTTTCCTAGATAGGTATAGTGACTGGGTCTTAGTGTATCTCATACATACATTTGCCTTCTCATCTTGGAAATCCCATGGCTGGATTACAATGAGGTCTCCTTCCCTGACCCATTGCCTTCTCCTCATTTTTCCTGGAATTCTTGAGATCCTACTTAGTCCGTCCTCGCAAACGGCTCTGAGCCTTCTGCCCCCTAGGATCTCATCAGCTATTGCAAACATTTCGTTGATCTTTCTGTTTGGAAGAGGCACTCTAATTCGATCTCCGCTACCGGATTCTAGTTGAGCTAGTCGCTCGAAATCGACCTTCTCCTCTCTACGCCCCACAGGTCTCCGTCGAGAGTCACCTATGTGAAGTTGAGCATCATTACTGATGCATGAATGAGTCGATTGCTCCGTTAACTAAGTCCAATAGCCACTCACTCATGGGGCCGACCCCGCAAAGTACTGTCAAAATCGCACAGGTGAAAATAGCCATTCTTAGAGATGGGGCTGCTTTGAGTGATTTCTTTGAGATTGGCTCTTCAAAGAACATTACAAGACCTATTCTTAGGTAGTAGAACAACGAAAGGGCGCTATTCAGTACGATTGCTGCAGCCAGCCAGAATAATGGATCCACGGATTCCGCCCATGAGGCTATGTCTGCAGAACTGGATGCGCCAGTAGATGCCGAGGTAGAGACTATTCCATTAATCATGAGGAGTTTGGATAGGAAGCCTGAGAGGGGAGGTACTCCAGCTAGAGATAAAACGAACAAGAACATAGATCCAGCGATTATGGGGTCTCTTTGCCCTAGGCCATGTAGATCTTCGATACTATGCCCCTTTCCTTCTGTCTCCAGATGAGCAATTACGAGGAATGCCCCGAGCTTGAAAAGAACCAGTACTGCCAGGTGGAAGGTTACTGCAGTGATTATGACTACGCTTTCCTCGGTGCTTGAGATTCCACTTCCTACGACTGCGATAGCTGCTAGCATATATCCGGCATGTGCTACGCTAGAGTAAGCTAGCATCCTCTTGGGATTCTCACTTGTCAAAGCTGCCAGATTGCCCCATGTCATGGTGACAACGGCGAATATTCCCAGGGCCACCATCCACAATGCTTCGGCCCCTTCGGGGACCGTGATTATCACTAGGACCCTGAATAGAGCCACGAATCCCATTGCCTTTGAGGCAGTTGCAAGAAGTCCGGATATTGGAGAGGCGGCTCCAGAGTAGGCATCAGGAGCGGCTAGGTGAAATGGGGCGGCACTGACCTTGAAGCCAAATGCGACAAGCATCATACCTATGCCGAATGCAGCAAATGGGTCCACTCCGTCCATGGAGTGCCAGCTTTCTCTCAGGACATCCAGATCAAGACTTCCAGACCAAAGGTAAAGTAGAGACATCCCATAAATTCCTATCGCCGAAGCCACGGATCCAACAATGAAGTATTTCGCACCTGCCTCACCGCCAGACGGTGACTCCTTGTGGAATGCTACGAGGACATAGGTGGAGAGTGATGCCAGCTCAATACAAACTACCATCATGAACAGGTTTGTGGCCATGGTCATCATAGTCATCCCTAGGCCTACCATGATCAGGAGAATGTAGAAGTCGACTTGCCTCCTGTTGTCAATTAGGACGGAAATTTTTCTGTCTGAGACCGCCTTGGAGTCAGAATCATCTGGAATCTTCGCATTTGTCTTTGCTGGGATCCTATGAGTGGTGGCTATACTAACCAATAGAAGGGCACCTAGGAACATGGTTGAGAAAAGCCTACTGAATCCATCTGCCATCAAGACTCCGCCCACTTCCTCTGAAGACTCCGAGATGAGGACCAATGATGACAAGAATGCGACTAGGAAGGTTATGTTTGAAATCCTATTTGGCATCCTAGGATCATTCGTCACTTCGAATCTTGATCCGCCCAAAAGAACCGGAACTCTTACTGATGTCAGAGGGATTCTGAATTTAGCATCTCCGAGATTTGGAATCAAGACTATCGAGATCAAACCTAATAGCATTACAGCCTCGGGCAATAGTGTCGATGCTGTATCGGAATTTAGAGGGAGTTGTCCTAGTGAATTCAAGGCTTCACCCCCTCTGATTGCATGGCCTGAACGAGCGTCTCAAGTAGGAATCCTGAGCTCCATTCTGACATCATATCCCAGAAAATGAAGGGAAGTATTCCGAAAAGGATAGTCAGTGCGCCTAGAATAATCATTCCTGCATTCTCGTGCCACGAAATATCCCTTGGTTCTTCACCATGGAGAGTATCAGGCATTATTCCCTGATGAGGATCATTGGATTCGAAAATCGTCTTCTGCATTGACGTAAGGTAGTACACGGCTGTGATTATCAGAGTTAGTGTTGGAAGTAGGACTAACCATCCAAAGGACATCCAGAATGCGATAAGGATTGTCACTTCAGCTACGAATCCTGCCAATAGAGGAAGTCCAAGGCTTGCCATCCACCCTAGCATCATGTGAGCCGAAAGCCATGGACTGTGATGTGCTATACCCCTCATTGAACCAATCTCTAGTGTGTGGTAATGATGCTTGAAAGCGCCTGCCACAGCGAAAAGTAGAGGGCTAATTATGCCGTGAGCGAACATCATGAAAAGTGCCCCCGCAATTCCCAGTGGTTGCATTGTAGCTATCCCGAGGAAAATTAGTCCCATATGAGATACCGAAGAATATGCTACCATTCTCTTGAGATTGGTCTGACCCATGCAAACCCATGCCCCATAAACCAAGCTCGCCATGCCAAGGAAAATCAAGAGTGGGATAAAGGCGACAGTGGATTCTGGGAAGGCTGAAACTGCAATTCTAAGGAAGCCGTATGCGCCCATCTTCAGCATCACCCCAGCTAGCAGCATAGAGCCGGCCGTAGGTGCTTGGACGTGGGCATCTGGGAGCCACGTATGGACAGGGACGCTTGGCATCTTAGTTGCGAAGCCAATTAGTAACAGTAGCCAGACTAGATGTCTGAGTCCTTCACTAGGAATTAATTCCGAAGATGAAATCATTACTGACATATCAAAAGAATGACCGGTGATTGAACCTGATGAAGCTACTTCTGGAGTGTAGAAGTACATTACAAGAATGCCAATCAGCATGATTACGCTAGCTGTGAATGTGTAGATGAAGAACTTCATTGAGGCGTATTTTCTATCCTCACCTCCCCAGACCATGATTAGGAAGAACATAGGCACAAGAGTCAATTCCCAAAATGCATAGAAGACGAACATATCAAGAGAGACAAATACCCCGATCAATGCACCTTCCATCATCAAAATTAAGGGATGGAACAGATGTCCTTTCTTGGCGTCCCATTCCACCAACATTGAAATTGGAATAAGTAACGTTGTGAGCCAAATCATAGGGAAAGAGAGGGCGTCTGCGCCGACCTTCCAGTAGACCCCTATCGAGGGGATAAGGGCAACCGGATCATTAGTTAGGTAATACCCGGAATTGTAATTTGACCAATCGACATTTCCAATTTCTCCGAAGAAGATCATTGTCGTGATCGCCAGCATTGCCAGTGATACGCCCATGCTGATGGCCCTTGATGCCCTAGCTAGTCCCTCAGCAGAGGATGCGATCTTTGGCAGTATCAGTAGTACTAAGCTGACTATGATTGGAACCAGGGTAATGACGGTCAGTGGGTCAGAAATCATGAGTTAAGCCCCCATAGTAGTGCAATTATGCTGAGCATCCCAACTGTAGCCATCAGAATGTAATCTCGAGCGCTGCCGGTTGTGAGTCTCCTGATCTGAGTAGATCCTGAAACTGAACTCCTTTCTACTTGCTTGACTAGTCCATCAATTACCTTCCGGTCGAACCATGCAGTGAACTGGGAGAATGGAATTACCGTTCGAGCCAACGCCCCTTCATACAAATCATCGAAGTAGAGTCTGTTCTGTAGAGCTACGGAGAGCTCTGATTCCGCAAGAGCGCTCACATCTTGATTTCCAAACTTGGAAGATAGAGAGACTAGCCACGATACGAATGGTGTTGATGACTCGCCGTCTGCTAGTCTTCCTCCGTGTATTCTTGCGGCGAAAATGGGGCCGACTATGAAGGAGAGGAATATAGTGATCCATCCGATTATTCTGAGATTGATTTTCTCTGGGAGGAAGGCATATTCCAGTTTGTATATTATTGAGTCTAGTAAAGTTGATTCATGGAGTTTGAGATGCCCGGAGTAGTCATATGCTGATGAGAGATAGTCTGTAGCGCCAAGTAATGCAAAGGCGAAGCCACCGAATGCGGTTATTGCAGTTAACACGACTAGAGGCATTTTAATCCAGGGAGTTTCTTCGTGGATGTGCTCAACAACTTCTGATTTTGGCTCTCCTGCGAAAGTCATGAACCACATTCTCGACATGTAGAATCCTGTCATCCCTGCTGTTAGTAGCACCAGTATTGCTGGACCATACATCAATGGCTCATGTTCTAGAGCAGCTAGCCATGTCTCGGCAATGATTCCTTCCTTCGACCAGAAACCCCCAATGAGAGGAATGCCAATTATCGACATTGAGCCGAACATCATTGCTGTAGCTGTGACTGGCATCTTGGATGCAAGGCCTCCCATATTCCTCATATCCTGAGGATCGAAATCGTGCCCGTGATCGTCATCATGCCCGTGATGTAAGTGATCGTGCGCATGATGCACCTCATGAATTACCGAGCCACTAGCCATGAAAAGCATGCCTTTTGCCATGGCATGGTTGAAGAGATGGAACATCGAGGATCCGAAGACCACAACAGCTGCGTGATGCTCATCGTTATTGTAGAACCAGAGTGCCGAGCCTAAGCCTGTGAAGATATACGCTAGCTGGCTCATTGTAGAGTATGCCAGCACCTTCTTGATATCATTCTGGACGAATGCTATGGCAGCGGCCATGAATGCGGTTATTCCTCCGACGTATGCAATGATTAGTCCTAGATCCTCTAGACCTGCTACCCCATGGTGGCCAACGTCAACGAAGGGAACCATTCTAGCTACTAGATACAGTCCGGCATTGACCATGGTTGCAGCGTGAATCAATGCGGAAACAGGAGTTGGCCCCTCCATAGCATCAGGTAGCCAAACATGAAGAGGGAACTGTGCAGACTTTCCGACAGCGCCGATGAACATCATCATTAGTGCCCAGAAAAGCTGTCCTGAGTCGACTGTTCCATTCAGTGATGGATCATGGAAGATAACTGAGAACTCCAAGGATCCGTATATGTCGTAAAGAATGAAAAGTCCGATCATCAAGAAAACATCACCGACTCTAGTAGTCAGGAATGCCTTTTTCGAGGCATAAGCTGCACTATCCTTCCAGTAGTAGAATCCGATCAGTAGGTATGAGCAGAGGCCCATTACCTCCCAGAAGATGAATAGCCAGAGGAAATTGTCTGCCAGAACCATTCCAAACATTCCGAGAGCGAATAAAACAAATTCCCCGTAGAATCTGTGATTCCTATCTTCATTGATTGGGTCGGTATTCATGTAACCCAAGCTGAACCAGCAAATCAGGAAGCACAGGAACGTTGCTACGAACAGAATCATCAATGTGATTGAGTCTATCCAGACTCCCATTCCGAGTATTTTGCTACCTGAGGTCAAAGTGTAATCGGACTGAAGGAGATCAAAAGAAACCCATTCAAGCCACTGGGTAACACTCTGTTGCTCATCGAAGTTTGGAAGTGCGTCAACATAGTCGTAGACAAGCCACACAGCAGCGGATAATGAAGCTCCGAGGGCTCCAAGTGCGAGGATCCCCCCCTCCTTCATTTTGTTCTTCCAGAAGTCTTCACCATTGTACACCTGTCCAACGATAAGAATTACTGGAAATGTCATGAAAGGAACTGCTACAATCAATATTGAAGCCTCATATGATTCCCATCCCATTGCGTACAATGCTGGGACTACTGCTAGGAATGGTATAATGTATACCAGTAACCCAATTTCACTCTTATTGTCTCCCATTATATCGCCTCAGTTCCTCAATGTGGTGGCATCATCCAGTGAAATCGTCTCTTGGGTGCTATACAGAGAAAGGAAAATTGCTAACCCGATTGCTACCTCAGCTGCGGCTATTGCAATAGCGATAGATGTGAACACCCACCCATTGACATCGCCGTAATGCATGGTACCCGCAACGAAATTGAGATTTGCAGCATTTAGCATGACCTCGATACACATCAGGACTACTATTGCGTTGTTTCTTGTGAAAACTCCAATCAGCCCTACGCCGAACAGTATGACTCCAAGTCCTGCAATCCAGCTTGGATCAATCATTGATCGTCGCCCCCCATATCCCAGACCAGATTTACCAATCTCTCGTCGCGTACCAGGTATGAAGAACCAATCATCGCCATGGACAGAAGGGCTCCGAGAACTAGAGTGGCCAAAGCCCACTCATTGAATAGCGCATCAGCGAGATCGTATGTCGAGGGAGGATTGGAATTCCCTCCCCAGATAGGAGAACCCCACATTGGGTGTCTCATAGTCTCCCTCAAAAGTAAGAGAATGAACCCAACAGTTCCTATTCTGGCCATTATGGAGAGGAACCTCATTCGATATCACCCTCTTGAATTTGCTTTCTGGTCAGCATTACGCCGAACTGGACGACCAACATTACCGAGCCGAGGTATACGAGAATCTGTACAGCGGCAAGCATCTCAGCACTTGCAAGAACAAATATCCCTGCAACACCAAAGAAAGTCAGCATTAGGAAAAGGAGTGAGTGGGCCACCCTTTTCCCATAGACGCAGCCTATTGCCCCTCCAACTGTAGCTACAGCTAGGATTAGGAAGACAATCGCTTCGAAGTCTATAGCCATGTTTCTATCCCTCTGCAGCGGCTTTGGCAGCCTTTCGCGCTAGCTTCGCTTTCTCCTTCTCGGCCCTCTTAGCTAGTTCCATATCCACTCTTTCTTTGTGTGTGGAGGGGAGGACTCTGGTTCTGTCAGCATCCATCCATAGGTCTTGTCTCGAGAAGCCCGACATGCCATCGTACTCATTTGTCATGAAGAATGACTCGAATGGGCAGGATTCCATGCACAATCCACAGAACATGCACCTTCCAAGGTCTATTCTACCGGAAACAATATCCTTCTCAGCTGGCTTCAAATCAGAAGAGTCCAATGTTTCAATTCCTGAGCCATCCATCCATCTGACAGTAGCCTTGTCTCCAGATAGATCAATTATCTCGGCGAAGTCATACTCGGCAGGTGCGGCTTCATGAGCGGTCATCAGGTCAAAGTTGTCGGCTCCAGAATCCTCTCTTGGCCTAGCTGCAAATCCTCCTGCCTCCAGTTCGCTCCCATAACCATGCCACTCGTCTCCTTCCTCGGTGGTATCTAAGACATTTACTCTGACCTCGGAAGTCATATGCAGACAGTCATTTGGGCACGCTCTAACACATGCTTTGCAAGCCGTACATGTCTCCCAAATCACTCCAATCCTTCCATTGTAGTTTCCTGGAACGAAAAGCCATGGTTCGAGATCCTCCAGTCTCTCATAGGGGTACATTACAGTAACAGGCCTTTCTAAAA
>PBZE01000020.1 GCA_002730095.1 Methanobacteriota archaeon
CCATGAGCCCCCATGGAGAGAGTTCGATGGCTTCTTGCTCTTCGGGAACAAGAGAATGATGCGGAACTAGTTGATGATTCAAGACGTTAAATCTGTCTTCTCCTATCGGGATATCTTCGTCTAAAAGGGCGGTTCTTGATATTGTAATCCTACCAGACCTGCTTCTTCTCCTGGAAGCTGCCTGCTCCCTGATGATTCCCATTATATTCTCTAGCTCGGACGCACCGGATTCCAATCCGACCTTCTTAGCCACCTCTTCGACAGTCATCCTCTTGATGGCATCCATGTTTGCATCATCAGCGAGTTTGTGAGCATGTTCTTCGGAAACGCCTAGTTCTATGAGTCTCTTTTTTGTTGAGCTTTTTACTGCCATTTTCTACACTACCCACGGCCCAATTTCAACCGTGGGCCTGTAGCTTAGCAGGCGGGCCCGGGGGGATTCGAACCCCCGGCCACCGGGTTAAAAGCCCGGTGCTCTACCTGACTAAGCTACAGGCCCATGGCTGATGCTGGGCTATCCTCGGACCGTAGGGGTATTTTTGAACCTACCGGCAAAGGCATGGCTGGCACTGGGCGGGTTCACCTCCCGAGCTGTCGGGAGCAAACATAATTTAGGAGCGTCACAAATAAGGTTTGCTGACAAAAAATCGAGGTTCGGAGGAAAATTGGGGATGGACGGAATCAAAGTTGTAAGATTCTCTTCCGGAGAATTCGGACCATGGGACATTGATGTTGCACCGAGTGTCTATCCACCAAGAGAAGACACCGAATTACTTTGCAGATCATTGTCCGGAATACAGGGCAGAGGCCGGAAGGCTGTGGAGATCGGTTGTGGCTCGGGGGTGATTTCAATGGCCTTAGCACAAATGGGTTGGAGAGTGGAAGGATTTGATATAAATCCGTATGCAGTTGCTTGCTCTAGAGCTAATATCGAGAAGTTCGGATTCTCGGATTCTGTTAAAATTTCTGAAGGTGGCCTTGGGGAAGATAATTGGAGCATCTCAGAGGATGTAGAGTTGGTAGTCTGGAATCTTCCATACCTGACCCCACCGGAGGAAGGGGAGCCAAAACTGGAACCGATAGAAGAAGCATCGATGAGTGACTTGGGTGGTGGCGGATGGTCATCTGAGCTCTTGCAATATCTTAGTAGAAGGAAACATCATGATTTGGTTGTTATCGCCTTATTCAGGATTGATCCCGAAAGCCCCAGTAAGGCCTCTGATTGGCTCAACTCTGGTTGGTCATGCAGAAATATCGAGTCGCTTAGAATTGGTGATGAAAAACTGGGGGTTTTCGGACTGTGGAAAACTGGCTTTGGAATTAAAGAAAGTAGAGTTGGCTCTTGTAGCTCAACCATGGATTACGCAAGTAACCTCCCGGATGAAGGCTGGCAGAGAGTTGTGGCCAATAATCAGGATTCGGGAAGAGGAAGGAGAGGATCTGTTTGGAAATCGGAAGAAGGAGACCTAGTTGCTTCTTGGAGGATAAATAGGGATCTTTCTGAATTGCCTACCCCTGGAATACTACAGATCTCCATTGGAGCAGTTGTATCGAACCTGATTAACTGCGAATTGAAATGGCCTAATGACTTGGTTACTAAAGGGGGAGGGAAGATTGGAGGGGTCCTAATAGAGGCCAATAGCTCAAATCCGGGATTTAGATTGGGAGTTGGAATTAATTCGTTCAGTAGGGACCTTGATGGGAGATTATGCCCTGGGTGGAGAGAGACCTTTGGGGAATTTTCAAGAGATTACATTTTCAATGCAGTGGATTCCAGAATCTCATCGATTATTGAGAAAGACGATAGAATTCCTGATAGTCACTCATCCGACTTGGAAAGGATGTCTTGGAGTACACTTTCTAGATCATTATCCAGGGGAGTTGGGGCCATTCATGAGGGGGAAGAAGTTAGAGTCGTGGGAATCGACTCTGATGGTTTCCTGCATGTTGATTCTAGAGGAGAAAGAGTTGTTTTATCGAGTACTGAAGACATTATCTGGAATTTTAAATAATGTGTCAGTCATCAGTAATTCTTGCCCTCACAAGTCTGATTTTCCCGGATGTGGTAATTGTAGATAGGCCATCGGTCGAATTTATCCTATCGCGCACTTCCGAAGAGTCTTCCAACGTGGTTTTTATGATTGCGACCTTGTAGTTTTTATGCTTCTGTAAATCGAAAAGCTTCCAACCTTTCCCCTGTAATCTGGCCTCCAATAAATGACTGAGTTCAGTACGAGAAATATCGGAGTCTATGATAGAAAGCCCTATCCACCGGTTTTTACCCCTCTTGGCCTTAGTCAGCTTTGCCATGGCCCTGCGAATACAATTGAGTTAATTAATGGAGAATCTAGATACCGCTCACTATGGCCACAAGTCTGAGTTTTCCGACCATTTCGTCGCTTACCCTAGCTCCCATAATAACCTGACAATCCGGATCCATGGATGATACGAAGGAGTCTGTTAACTCCGTAAGATGTGACAAAGTCATGTCTGGTCCGCCTTCGACCTGAATCATGCATCCCTTAGCACCGTCGATAGAGACGTCGTTCAATGGCGAGTTTCTAGCCATTTCAACGACTGAATTTGGGCTTTCCGAAGATCCAGTTCCAACGATGAGGGTAGCGTTCCCTTCTTTGTTGATTATCGCCCTCATATCCATTAGATCGAGGTTGATTCTTCCCACTCTAGCTAATGTGGTTACTAATCCTTCGACGAGTTCTTCTATCCATCCTGATCCTGTAATCCAGTCCGTTTTCCTTCTCTTGGACTGCCACGCTAGGCGCTCCATACTAACCCTGATACAAACACTAGAGTTTGCCTCCAGTGAAGGCAGTGCTTCCTCTGCTATTGCATATCTTAGTGGTTGCTCTGCAAATGGTAGGCCTGCTACAGACAGTACCATGCAGCCGTATTGATTGGCCATCTTCGCGAGTTCTCCTGAAGCTCCAGAGCCCATTCCCCCGCCCAGTCCCGCCATTAGAATCAAGACCTCGGCTCTTTCGAGTAGTTCGGAGATAGAGTCTGCGCCATTTCTCAGCCTATGGATGGCCATGGAGGGGAGTGCTGCAGCGCCCCTGCCCTCGCCTCCCGAATCTAGAAACAAGCAATTGGCCTCATTGGCACCTTCGAAGGATGTTTCATCGGCATCTATTAACAACAATTCTGCTAAATTGGAACATCTTGAGTGCGCTTCGAGCGCCCACAGGCACCCAATCCCGCCCACTCCAGCAATAAGGACCTCGCCATCCTGCACGAGCTCCGAGTATGGGGCAGGCGTATAGAATTGCTCAATCGTAGCTCGAATATCTGAGGTATCGTCTTCTTTCATCCCTTGCCCAAGCATTATCGGGCTCCAAAACCAGAACTCTGTCATAGTAGTGTATAGCCATCTCAAAGTCTGAGATATACCTCCCTTGGAAATGCGCCATTACATTCAGCACAGGTACACATTCCGGATCCTCATTGATCATTTCCATTAGTATCTTTTCAGCGGGCCCGAGCTTCATCATTTCCATATAATCCTCAGCCTCATCAAGCTTCGAAATCTGACTATCTGTCAGACGGTATACATTTCTCCAAACAGGCCCTGCCATGGGCCTGCCTTGGAGCTAGAGCATATTAGTTTGGCGTGAAGTGAAAGATGTAAATTGGCATGATTCAGGCCATGGTTTGACAGTCGGGCAATGCAACGTTAATAGCCCCCTTTCAGGTGGCGTATACACCAAAGGTGTTGTGTATGGCGTCGGGTATGCTTACAGTGAGGAAGGTACTGGCTATCAGCATAGTCGCAGTACTGGCCGCTGGAGGGTCTCAAGCTAATCCAACAGGAATAGGCGGAGACGCCAACAATGAAGGCGATGTAGCCCTAGCCGGATGCACTTGTCATGCTGATGAACCGGACAACTCTGTGACTCTTATTTTGACTGACGTTCCGTATCGTTACGAACCTGGTGAGTCTTACGAGATGGCAATACAAATCATTGGCGGACCTCCTGCAGATACAGCGTCACACACAGGCGGATTCGCGATGCGTGTCAGTAGTGGAACGCTCGCTGGCTCGGAAGGTTTCGAGTCCCTGGTGTACAATTGGGAAGATGATTTGGCTTCACTTACACACAGCAATTCTGGCTCTAAGACTCCTGACAGAATGTGGCACATCACATGGACTGCTCCCGTGGAAGGAACGGGGGTAGTAACCATATGGCTAGCAGGGAACTCTGTTAACGGGGATGGCATTCCTTCTCAGCTTGATAGATGGAACCGCCTTAGTGCTTCCATGGATGAAGGTGATTTCGGGGGAGTCCGTACCGTATTCGTTGGAAACGGAGAAATCGAGCCGCCTGCTCCTGTTGAAGAAGGAGTAGACTTGCATCACATGGGCGCCGGAATGAGGGCGCATTGGTTGGGGCTACTGGGATTCGCGGCCGTAGTAATTGTGATTATTTTCTGTGGCCTCATGTTGAGATATGGATTCTCCAGGCACTATGAAGGCAGAAGCAACTTGCTCAGATTGAGGATTAAGCATCAGAGAAGGGGGGATCAATGATGAAAGACGATGTAGTCATGAAGATGCTCAGGCAGGTGGCTTCTGGGGAGGTAAGTGTGGAGGATGCCAGAGATGCATTGGATGGAATTTCCCTATCTGAAGAAGTGTATGAATCTGCCATAGAACATGGTGTCTTCAACGAAGCCCCAGCTGGATCCATAGTTAGGGCAAGCGTATCTCCCTCCGGGGACTCGTGGTTAATCATTCTAGTTGGATTATGGGGGATAGTCTGGTCACTCTATTGGGCGGGATCATTATCTTATGGCCTATACAACAAATGGGATCAACAGATGCTATCTTTCTTCCTTGGGATGCTCCTTCTAACAGTGATTATCCTAGGCATGATTTACATGAAATATGTAATGCCCGATATAGTGATAGTAAAGAGTAGGAGAAACAAGTACATCACGGCTAAGGACCCTGAGTCCTGGAAAAAATATGAGGTCTAGAACATGGCTAGGAAATTCACACTGAGGGATAGCTCTGGAGGAGTGGGGGGTGACGACGCTGATGTCCACATGATAGACAGAAGGCAATTCATGAGGCATTCCTTCAATACTGCAGCTGGAGTGATCACGATGGCTGGCTTAACTAGTGTTGGTTTCGCTGCACTTCTAATGGGCCAATCGGATTCATCGGGAGGAGATACAGCAGTTAGGTACTGGGTCCCAACGGGAGCTGAGGATTCTGTCTGGTATGGAGACAGGCATTTGGAGCCGATGACATATCAATCGTTCATTGATGCTGCAGCATCTTCTTCGACTGGCATGTCAGCAGCTCAGGGAGTCTGGTCAGGAATGCCCGTCAATGCCGTGTATGTACCTCACGATGAAAACAAGGGTAGTGAGCTAATTCAGGATAAGCCAAGATTCCAGTTCATGGACGGCTACACTGCAGATGGCTCCTATGTTGGATCTGGATATGAGCTCGATGAAGACCCTCAATATCAAGCACTATCGATTCATGACAATTTAATCCTGATATTCTCCCGATGCACTCACTTGTGTTGTATCCCGGGATGGCAACTCGTGACAAACGAGTTCACTGAGGACCAGTGGGTTCCAAATGGTACGGATTCTGGCGGCAGTAAACTATTCTGTATCTGTCATTCATCGAGATTTGACCCGACGGTCATAGAGAAGAATAGAGCAAGGAATAGATCCAGTGGTGCAGAGTTTGATTTCATTGGGATTAAGAGGGCCGGAGGACCGGCACCAATGGGGATGCCACTGATACCGTTCGTTCTCAATGGAGATTTGATTGAGGCTTTGCCGGATTTCAAGGATTGGTATACGTACTGCGACTGAGGTGATTAAAATGATTCAATTCTGGTTCCTTTGGGTTTTCATCACACTAGTCGTGGTGATTGTGGCCCTTACGCTGAGAAAGGAAAGAGAGGAAATGCCGAGAAAAGATATACTTCGAGCGGTGGAGACTAGTGCTAGCAGTATGGGACTGGCAGAGAAGACTTTCCTATGGGCATTCTCATGGTTGGATACTAGGTTCAGAATTCAGGACTATTGGGGGATGAGTAGGGATGCATACTATGGCATGCACAGACAGATGCCTATGACGCATGCTGAAAAATACAAGCTCAGGATAATATGGTACTGGTATCCACTTTACTGCCTTGGCGGGATTTCTTTCCTCGCTTTCGTAATTCTGGTAATTACCGGCACAGTTCTCGGCCTATACTACGTGCCAGGCGGGGAGGGAGACCCCACTCCAGCATACAGCAGTATGGAATTCATCATGACCCAACTTCCATTCGGATACATAATCAGATCCATTCATCATTGGACTACCCATTTCATGGTTGCCGCAGTATTCCTGCACATGTGCAGAGTATACTTTACAGGAGCATACAGGAATCCTCGTGAGCTCAACTGGCTTATCGGAGTAGCTCTGATGTTCTTCACAATCTTCTTTGGCTACTCGGGATATCTACTTCCATGGGATAGCTTAGCCTTTGGAGCTGCTACGATTGGAATCAATATGGCCAACTCCACGCCTCTGATTGGAGGATGGGTGGCAACGGCGATGTTTGCAGGCACCACTGTTACCGGACAAACCGTGACTAGGATGTACTTCCTTCATGTCTTCATCCTGCCAGTAGTTGTTACGACTCTCATTCTTGCTCACCTGTTCATAGTATGGGCTCAAGGAATTGCGGAGCCACATTGAGGTTGATGATATGGGGATGATGGAGAGATTTGGCAGAATCGCAGACACATACATCAGTGAGAGGGATAAGCTCATTGAGGCTGACAAGGAAAGAAGGAGAACTTTCACTGGACATCCTTTCTGGCCTACTGAGGTACTCAGGGATACCATTATTTTCGCATCGATAGTGATGACAATAGCATTCTATTCATGGCTAATACCGCCTCCATTGCACAGTGCTGCTGATCCGTTTGCTCAAGCTGGTTTCGTATTCCCTGACTGGTATGTTCTTTTCTCGTATGGATATCTGCGATGGGGGGAATACCTGCCTCAATTCGTAATTCCTGCTGGGCCAATCGGCGAATTCCTTGGGGCTCCTGTTATAGACTGGAACGCAGCATGGTGGGGCGCGGCAATTACCGGACTTCCAGTTGGAATTCTGGCACTGCCCCCGTTCCTTCCGGGAAGAGAGAAGAGGGGAGTGGAGGATCCGTGGTTCGCAACTGCAGGAGCCGTCTATCTCGCTCATGTGTGGTTCATATCGGTTTTCTCGATCAATATATTCCTAGACCTGTATGCAAAGGATCGTAGCGACTACTGCTTCACTGGATCTCACTCAGAATTGATGTGTGGCCGACAGGCTCCATGGACTGCAGAGGTTTTCAACGCCGTACCGTGGATCCTTACTGGAGTTTTCTTATTCGCTATAATTTACTTCCCGACCAGAAAATTCCTACTCAATTCTGTTGGATCCAGGGTAACTCCACAAATCGGAAGACAAGTGGCTGTTGGATCACTATTGGCGGCGGTCCTGATATCAGTGGTAACCTGGCCGATCTATGAAAATGGGTTCTGGGACTATGGAGGTCTTGGGGCTATGGATGATTTGGAAGATTTGGATGCCCTCAGATCGCAGCCATCAGATACACTTGTACACGTCGAAGAGGGCAACGTTTGGGCAGACTGGGAAGATGAGTGCATACCCTATGAAGAGAGTCAATCATTGGCTGCATGGAATGGATTAGGAGAAGGCGAAGATGTGGCTGATTGGTGTGTTATAGCTGCCTCTCATTGGTCAAAATGGGGAATATATCAACCTACTAAATTCAAAATCATAGATTTCAATGGCGATAATGGACATTCAGACAGTGCAATGGGGAGAAACGCCGCAGAAGATAGGACGGCTTTCTTCGGAATGGAAGATGGTTCAGAGGTGATGTATAGCAGTAGTTTTACCTTCGAAGTTGAGGACCTTGGAGTATCAGAAGTTCCCACTGACATAGGGTGCCTTTTCAGAACATCAGTGAGATCGGCCGGGACTCACAGCCAAAGCCTTGTCTTGACTGACTCTGCTGGTTCTGAGATTTGGAGCACCGATGGTTGTGTTTCTGACAGCATATACCTCGATTCGGGGCAGACTTATACTGTGGACTTCCAAACTACTTCGCAGGGCATAAACGATACAGTGGAAGTGATTACTAGCTTCTCTGTAATATCATATCAGCCATTACTACTGAATGCAGACGGAACCGCACTGGTTCGGTCGGAGTCGACAATGGACATGGAAACGTTGTCTTCCATGTACATGGAGAATCCTACTTTCCATAAGAATCCGAAGAGCTTGGATGCCAAACTGATATACTCCTTATTTGTACCATGTCTGGGAGTGGGAGCATTGGTCTTCATGCTGATGAGAAGCATGGCTAGAGGGTATGAGTATGAAATGAACAAGTGCTACGGTTGTGACCTTTGTGATGATGCATGTCCGGTTAGACTCTTCAACTCTGGAGACAAGCTAAACATCATTTACAACACATGGAACAATGAGGACGACGGAGTTCCGCTTTACTCATGCCTGACCTGTTCGGCATGCACTAATGCCTGCCCACAATTAGTGGATTACGACTCATACGTCGACATCAGGAGGAATATGATTGTCGGTGGGCCTCCCGCGGCAGAGATACCCCATACCGTATTGCAGGCAGTTCTAGCTGCTGAGGCAGAGGAAGATGCTGATGAAGATTTCATGTCAATAGAAGACTATCCAATCGACTCTAACATAGGTTACTACCCAGGATGTGTAGACTACCTTGATCAAGAGATGATTTTCAGCCATGTGAATCAGGGCACAATGAATCTTGGAGATGCGACCACATCCGCATTTACTCTATTCGAGGAAATGGGGGAAGATGTTACATACCTAGGAAGAGACTTCTTGAAGTGCTGTGGCCATGACCAGAAATGGCAAGGAATGACTGAGGTTTTTGAGAAGCTAAAGTCCTACAATCAGAAGAAGCTGGGAGAGAGTGGCATAGACACACTAGTCACATCTTGTGCAGAGTGCTTCAGGACATTTGCCATGGACTATGAGTTGGATGAAATGAAGGTGATGCATACAACTGAGTTCCTTGTGGAAAATGGCTTTGATATGAACTTGAGATCTGAGGAAGACGTTACAGTGACTTTCCATGACCCTTGCAGACTTGGTAGGCAGATGAATATCTACGATCAACCAAGAGACCTGATTTCCAGTGTAGACGGTGTTGATCTAGTAGAGATGGAACACCATGGGGAAGACGCCCTTTGCTGCGGAGTATCGAGTATGATGAGTTGTAATGAGAATAGCAGGGCCCTCAGAGTTCAGAGATTCGAAGAAGTAAATGCCACGGGAGCGGACATCATGTTGACATCCTGTCCCAAGTGTGTCTCACACTTCGAATGCCTCAAGTTCGAGGGAGACCCAAAGCACGACTTCGAAATATTGGATGTAGTGAGTTTCTTAGCTAGGCAGGTAGAAGCTGGTCGCAAGTGATGTGACTAGTAAAATGCCATCCAACCTGAATATGATGACAAGGCTGCATTGAATAATATCCCATATAGAGTAAACATAGCTACTCTTTTCCTCCCATAGCCAAGTGCAGTTAACCATAGGAAGATTCCTATCATTCCGCCGCATGCGAATGAAATCCATGCAATCTCAATAGATATGAAAATAGCCATTGTAGACCAAATAATTACTCCTTGGAAGAGCCCTAGTAAACTAAGCGGGTCCCTGAACCAAGGTTGCACGTTCGACTGCATGGTACTCGCTATCGAAACATGGTTAAATTAGTGATGTGTGGACCGGCATATAGAGAGAAGGTATCGGAGGGGTGTTTTTTGACAAGTATTGAAGATTTACTCGCCAGAAGAAAATCCGAACAACTTCGGATTAGGATGCTTCTGGATGCTAGGAAATCAGAGGATCAAGCCAAATTGAAGGGAGGGGAAGATGCTGTGGCTTGGGTCAAGGAGGAGCAATGCATTGGATGCGATCAGTGCACCCTCGTGTGCGAGGATGATGCGATCGAACTGTATGATACCCCCTTAGCAAGCCCAATACTGAATATAGAGGTGAATAGGAAGGCGAAGATTTTGAGAGACCCATGCACAGGCTGCCAATTGTGTGTTTTGGCATGTCCAACAGATGCGATTCTAATGATTGATAGGTGATTCAATGAGTGATGATGACCCTATTAGATTTGGAGCAGAGTTTGGCCCTAAGCGTACGGAAAGGACGACAGGGGTATCCCTTTCGACTTTCAAAAATTTGGTATGGATCTCGAATATAGGCGGACTGGTTTTAGTCGCCATTGCATTGGAGATGATGATTACAGGGCAGTTCCTTCTTGGCCTGGGTTGTATGATTGGAGGAGTTGCGATTGCATTATTTCCTTCAAATTACGAAATTGTTGGGATGGACGAAGGTTACAGGCCGGAATCACAGAGTGATGAACATGAATGATATGCAAGGTACGGCCTTTCAGAAATTGGTCTGGAATGAGTTGCTTTCTATCCCTAGAGGGGAAGTGAGGACTTACAAGCAAATTGCACAAGCCATTGGAAGGCCCTTTTCTTATAGGGCTGTAGCTAACGCTTGTGCTGCGAATCCTTACTCTCCCGAGGTCCCTTGTCACAGAGTTATTTGCACCGATGGGAGCATTGGGGGATATTCTGCTGAGGGCGGCATTGGGAAGAAGATCGCCCTTCTGGAACGAGAGTCGCGGACCTAGTTAGAAGTAAATAACGAAGATAGCCAGAGATGCAAGAGATGCAATGGCCCAAACCATAACGTATGTCGATTGATTCAATTCATCATCATTAGGCTCGCTCATAAAGATCCCAAAACAGATTTGAATGTAAATATAACCCGTAATCATCCTTCCCTCATAGGAATGGAAGCATGATAACTAATGCGGAAAGAGGGAAGAAGACCATTGTTGCATTATCGTCTATGTATCTTAGTTTGGGCACTTCTCCTGCCACGGTCAGAGGAGCTAGCAGAAGTGAAGCTAGTATCGGAGTACCAATCCATAAATGACAGCCGAGCCAAACAGCATAAGACGTGAACAAACCGATATATATCGCCATTTTCAAATCATCTTTCTTTCTCTTAATTTCCCCCATCACTGGGTCAACAAATGTAAGTCCTAGAATTATTGGAATTCCATATAAACCGGCTTCAATACCGGATTTTCCATCATCTGGGGAGATTAATAATGCTAATGCAACTGCAAATCCTCCCCATGCCAAGGCAGAAATTTGCTGTGCCTCGTACTCTCTTTGTCCGATAATTACTATTCCTAGCTTTAATCTCAATGCTTCAAGGATCATTATGCCAATTATGATTGAGCTTACTAACTGCTCGGGATTCAATCCCACATAATCCGCGATATCATGGCCTCTTGAATAGTAAATAATCGGTATTATGGCCATTGCCATATGAGTTGCCCTTCTTAGGGCGTGACCGCCAAATCCGCCAATGGAGTGCTTGACATGATCAGTCTCAAAGTCCTGTAGCGCATCACTCATTTTCTCACCTAGATAGAATATCCAAGCCGTCTTCAAGTGAAATACTTCCGGTTTCAATGTCTTCAATTACCTGATTTAATTGGGAGGATGACAATAGACGATAGTCCCACAGGGATAGTAATCTCTCTCTGATCTTTATCCTATCCCTCCAAATAGGTGACTTTGAATAGCGGATTAACTCCATCATTTCATCTACTCCAGTATTTCTTTCTGCAGATACTAGCAAGACCTGTGGGGAGTCATTTTCATTACTGAAAGAGAGAGCGGATTTGATAGTTTCAGCTACCTTCAGAGCCCCTGGAGTGTCTGATTTATTCACCACTATCAAATCAGCCAACTCGATTATTCCTGCTTTTTCGGCCTGTATTATATCCCCCCTGTCTGGGCCATCGACTAAAATTATCTTATCTGCAAAAGCTACGATTTTTATTTCCGACTGTCCCGACCCTACTGTTTCGATAATGATATTTTCCCAACCACAGCTTTCCAGTAGTTTGACCATGGACATTAGAGAAGCAGAAATTCCACCGGGATTCCCGCGGGTTGAGAGTGACCTCACGAAAACGTGGTCGCCTGAGTCTGCTGAATCCATCCGAACCCTATCTCCGAGTAATGCCCCCCCTGTACGAGGAGAAGACGGGTCTATTGCCAATACTGCAACCCTTTTACCCTCTTTCTTCCAATAACTGATGATTCTGCCCACCAACGTAGATTTTCCAACACCGGGAGGGCCTGTGATGCCCAGAATCATTGATTTTTTAGTACTAGTATTTTCAGGGATAGCGACATCCTCACCCTTTTCGATAAGAGAAAGAAGCCTAGAAAGGTCCCTTCTGCTACCTCGCAAAGCTGATCCTAAGAGCTCTTTATTTCCAGTCAATTCCAACGCCATCCGTCATCATTCAAGACTCCGATTGGCATGTTACTTCCAATCCTAGAACTGGCATCCTCCAAGAACATAAGAATCTCCTCGGTTCTTGAACCGGGTCCAAAAATTGCTCTGACTCCTTCTGAAAACATCTTTTCATGATCCCTCTTTGGAATTATCCCTCCAAGGAAAACCATCACGTGACCCATACCTGAATCTCTTAGAAGGGCGCATATTCGAGGTATCAGGACATCATGGGCGCCTGAGAGAGTCGAGAGTCCCAATGCGTCGGCATCCTCATCCATTACTATTCTTGAGATCTCTTCTGGTGTTCTTCTGAGACCGGTGTATACTACTTCGTGACCTCCATCTCTCAAAGCCCTAGCAATGACCTTTGCACCTCTGTCATGCCCATCAAGGCCCGGTTTTGCCATTACGATCTTCATACTTCGACTTCCCGAGTCGGTTGCCCTCCTTGAAACAACCGCAGACGCGAATTAGGGGGTTATCATCAGGAATGCATATTGAGGTCCCGTCAGATGGAAGGGCATGGGTGCGGAAGATGCACGAGTCAGTGAACTTCGTCGACGCAAAGCTCAGGCAGTGGCCGGAGGGGGCCAGGCAAGAGTCTCTGCGCAGCATTCGAAGGGAAAATTGACTGCTAGAGAGAGGATAGAATTACTACTAGATGATGATTCTTTCATGGAAATAGATCCACTGGTTGAGCACAGATGTAGGGACTTTGATATGGATCGAAATGTAATCCCTGGAGATGGCGTAGTTTGCGGCCATGGGACAATTGGAGGCAGAACCGTATACTGCTTCGCTCAGGATTTTACTGTTTATGGGGGGTCACTCGGTGAAATGCACGGATTAAAAATCTGTAAGATACTAGATATGGCACTCAAGACAGGTTCTCCGGTTATTGGTTTGAATGATAGCGGAGGCGCTAGGATTCAGGAAGGAGTGGCCAGCCTAGGGTCATATGCCGAGATTTTCTTTAGGAATGTCAGAGCAAGTGGTGTGATTCCGCAGATTTCGGTAATTATGGGACCGTGTGCTGGAGGGGCCGTATACTCGCCAGCGATAACAGACTTCGTGATAATGGTCGATAAGACATCACATATGTTCATTACAGGTCCTGAAGTGATCAAGACCGTAACCAATGAAGAGGTCTCATTCGAAGATTTGGGAGGGTCAGCTACTCACGCAACTAAATCCGGAGTGACTCATTTTACTGCTGAAGATGATGAGTCTGCACTGGATCTCGTTAGGGAATTAGTCGAAATGCTCCCTCAGAACAACCTACAAAGAGCCCCTGTACTGCCTACGAATGATCCAGTAGACAGATCATGCGAAAAATTGCAGAATTTGGTACCGACAAATCCGAAGGAGCCATACGATATTGTCAGGGCAATAGAGGAGACAGTGGATGACGGAGCGTTCCTTGAAGTACAGGCGGAGTTCGCTATGAACATAGTAGTCGGATTTGCTAGGCTAGGAGGGCATACGGTAGGCGTTGTAGCCAATCAACCACTATTCCTCGCAGGCTGTCTAGATATCGATGCATCGGTAAAGGCAGCGAGATTTGTCAGATTTTGTGACTCATTCAATATTCCAATTATCACATTTGTAGATGTTCCGGGTTTCCTTCCGGGTGCCAGCCAAGAATGGGGGGGAATAATACGGCATGGTGCAAAGCTATTGTACGCTTATGCAGAGGCGACTGTACCCAAATTAACTGTGATTACCAGAAAGGCGTATGGGGGGGCGTATGATGTGATGTCATCGAAGCATATCAGGGGGGATTACAATGTCGCATGGCCCTCCGCACAACTGGCAGTCATGGGGGCTGAGGGGGCTGTACAAATTATCCACAGGCGACGTATAGCGTCTTCAGGAAACCCCATTCAGGAAAGAGAAAGATTGGTCGATGACTATGTTGAAACTTTCGCAAATCCATACCGTGCTGCATCGCTGGGTTATCTGGACGATGTCATTCAGCCAAGTGAAACTAGGACTGTGATGGCCAAAGCTCTTGGTGCATTACTCGAGAAGGAAGAAGCCAGGCCAGCTAGGAAACATGGCAATATCCCCCTGTAGGTGATGGCATGGATAGTGAGAGATTATTGAAATTGAAAGTAATAGCGATGACTGCAGTTATCCTTGAAGAGTCCTCAGGAGATTATCTCCAAACATCTCCGCAGAGAAGCTCTGGTAGCGAATGGTCTATGGATCATAGAAGAGTTGCTATGGGCCGGGGGAATCTCCTCCGTTCTAAGTCGAAGCGTAGTACGTCGAGGTGATTTTTTGGAAACCAAAAGGAAAATTGTCATTGATGATGAGGAATTTGAGGTAACTCTTTCCAATAATGAAGGAGTATGGAAAGTACTGGTTGATGGCCATGAATTTTCAGTAAAAACGGATGGAGGAGTGGGCCGTAAAGTTGTTAGAAAAAGGAAAGAGTCAAGAAAATCGGTTAAATCTGGGGTCGTCTCATCCCCGATACCTGGAAAAATAGTATCCCTATCTGTTGGAAACGGGGATTCGGTCCTAGAGGGAGATGTAGTAATGATATTAGAAGCAATGAAGATGCAGAACGAGATTCAAGCACCAATTTCTGGCAAGATCACCCAGATGAGCTGTGAACCGGGAGATAGTATTGAAGCAAATTCCCCTTTGTTAATAATAGAGCCTGAGTCAACCGAGTGAGCTTAGAGAGATTTCAATAGTGGACACCCCTGGGGTAATGTATGGCCAAGTGCGATTATCCAGGTTGCACAGAAAAGAGCTACATTATCAGTCGGCTATCACCAGATGGTTTCCTAGTTGCAACAGGGAACAAAGCTTACTCCTTCAGAGAAGCATACAAGAGATTTGGATACTGTGAGAAACATCATGATGAATTGATGAAGTCCGTATGGAATAGGGTCAGGGATTCTGATGGTAAGGACGATGACCATGTTGCCCCTACAGCAATATGATGCACTATATCAGTCCCAATGCATCCTCAATCCTATTCATCTCCGGACCGGTTGATCCAGTACCTACCATTGCATGAGAATCGCTAGCTGCGCAACCTGAACCTACAAATGGAGATCCGAAACTAACGGTACCCACCATCAATGGGACCCCAAGGGTTTCTTCAATGAGTTTGGCTTCTTCAGAAGTAATATCTGGATGGGCTAAGGCCCCATTTGAGTTTGCCACTAACATGCTGCCGACCGTATCATGGCCTGCAACCTTGCTCCTGACCGCCCTTACGCCAAGTACCTCGCCAATCATATCTACACCGTTAGCGCCGGGAGGAACTACAGGACTTACCACAGCTCCTATTTCATTGCATTCTACGAGATTCCCTGCAGCATTCACACCACTTTGCATAACCACAACATCTCCAAAACTAGTTAATTCGTCTAAATCATCTTCAGTGGCGATATCTGCGACTGCTATTCCTTTGCTATTTCCCTTCAACAGACTGCCGATAAGTGATGACCCGCCTACCATGAATGGATGGGTCTCGATCTCAAATGCCGTCTGGATCTCTTCTATGGCTTCCGAGTCTAGAGACCTGGGGACAAATAATACATCTCCGATTACGGAAAGGTAGACCCCTACCTGACTATGCCCCAAAATGTCGGCTGTTGAAATTCCCATATACGGTCTCTCCTCATTCTTCCTAGCATGGAGGCGTATATGAATAAATGTGATTTGCGGGGATTTGAACATCGCTAGCGATGTTCGAAAGAAAGAAGGCACAGCGACGATCGTTCCCGTGGGCTCTCGCACCACAGTACAGGAATCGACGCAGGAGGTCTTGACTTCCGGGTTCGATATGGGACCGGGTATTACCCCTCCGCTATGGCCGTGCACAACTTTCTTTCGAATGTGTGAATTGATATGCTTGATTGAACAGAGGCCCACACAGGGCTTAATATGTGAATTCTTGATGCTCGGGGGATTAGTGCAGCTGGGCTGAATACCTCGGTCGAAACCTCGGTACTTACACCCGCTGTCTATCAATCTCGTCTTTTACGAGTCCCCTGAGGTGCCTCGTCTTTCGGGCGACTTCGAGCTTAGATGCTTTCAGCTCTTATCCGCATGGAGCGTGGCTACCCAGCATTGCCTTGTCAGACAACTGGTAAACTAGTGGCTCCGAGCCCTCGTTCCTCTCGTACTAAAGGGCCCTTCCGATCAGGCACCTGATACG
>PBZE01000021.1 GCA_002730095.1 Methanobacteriota archaeon
CATTCAGGATGTACTATCATGTTCCTGGAAACGAAACTGCTGAGATTGAGTTCCCGGTGATCAACCAGACAATGCCCGGAGGCACAGATGACGACGACGGCGGTCTGATCGGAGGAGTCGCTGACTCGGTACCGGGATTCGGCCTTCTAGCAGGGATAGGGTCACTCGCTATGGCTGCGGCTGCAGCTAGTAGGAACCCCAAGGAAGACTAGAGTGACTCGAAGTCGGTATCGCTCTCTTCGCCTGTCTTCAGATCCTTGATCCTGACCTTGCCTGCTTGCCACTCGTCTGGCATGACCATCACTAGCCTCTCTGCGCCCGTCCTCTCAGAGTGCTTGAAGACCCATTTCATCTTCTTGGGCTCGAGCACCAGGTCAACGGTCCTGCCTGAATCCCTCAGCTTGGACGATACCATCATGGCGGCCCCCCTGAGTGACTCGTCCATCGAGAAGACCACATCGGATACCCTGCTAGAGATGTCAGGGAGCAGCCCCTTCTCTCTTAGGAGCTCCATTATGACCATGTCTCCGAACCCGAACCCGGTTGCAGGGAGGTCCCTTCCTCCGAGGGTCCCGATTAGCTTGTCATACCTGCCACCCCCGCAGATCGCCCTTAGGTCCCCTGATCTGTCATGGGCCTCGAAAACCGGTCCTGTGTAGTATGCCAGCCCCCTTACTATCGAGGCGTCGAACATGGTCCACTCGACGATTCCGTATGACTCGAGGAGCCGGAATAGTCCCTCCAGCTCAATTACCGCTGGGCTGTCAGTGGAAAGCATCCCCTTCAGATCGGATAGTTCCCTGACACCCAGAACGGATTGGATGGTAGCTATCGAGCTGTCACTGATGCCGAGCTCTGAGAGCTGCGCTGATACAGTCTCGGCAGGTAGCTTGTCCATCTTGTCAACGATCACGCACGTCTTGGTGAAGGAGTCTCCCTCTATCCCGAGAGACCCGAGTACCTCCTCAAGCACCTTCCTACTGCTGATTCTGATGACTACGTCCTCGTGAGTGAGTCCTACGCTGCTGAGCATGTGCACCATCACGGAAAGCAACTCGGCATCGGCTTCGATGCCCTCCATTCCCCAGATGTCCACATTCCACTGGTAGTGCTCTCTCCCCCTTCCCCTCTGTGTCCTCTCATATCTCCAGCACTGGGGGATGGAGTACCACTTGATTGGCAGGGGCAGTGTCCCTGACCTTGCCATAACCATCCTAGCCAACGATGGGGTCATCTCTGGCCTCAGGGAGATCTTCCTGCCACCCTTGTCCTCGAAGTTGTACAATTGCTGGGTAATCTCCTCTCCCTGCTTCCTCGTGTAGAGCTCCTCGTGCTCTATGATTGGAGAATCATACTCCTCGAAGCCGTGTGAAAGAGAGGAAGAGTGGAATTTCTGAAATAGCCAGTTCCGCAGACGCATGTCCTCGGGATAGAAGTCCCGGGTTCCGCGTACGCCGTTTACCATGACACCGCCACGAACTTGACCACTTCAAGCCATATGGCGCTTGGAAGTCCCATCATTCCTTTACAGAGGGGTTTAGCCTTCTCCAGATCCAATAGGCCAATGCGATGAGAGCTACGGCCCAACCGGGGGTGATGATTAGTAAGGCCACTGCTGCAGCCACCTGCTCTAGCACAGGGCGCACTAAGCGAGCTCTGCTTCAAGGGTTGCGAGTGTGTGTGCCCTAGTTTCACCGTAATCGTCCGTGAATGACGACGGCAGTGCATCGCCAACCTGGACGATGAAATCATCTTCCCCACCGGGAAGGGTGTCTATCGGTGCCTCGGCCCCCTCTGGGACATTCCTGTAGAGTGGACGAGGCTCAAGCTCGAAGTCTCCGGAGAGAATGTACAGAGGCCATGGACCAGAGTCGGAACTGGTTGGTACCATTCGATTGACCAGTACGTACCTGTTCATCCCGATGAACAAGGACGCGGTGATTCCCCAAAAGAGGAGTATTATGGATATTCCATTCGGGTTGGAGGGATTCCACGGGTCATCGACATTGACTAGAAGGTCGATGAAGTAAGAGCCCATGAGAACGGAGAACATTATCGGGAATCCTAGGTACATGATGTAGTCCCACCACTTTCCGATCCACCAGTCGTTGTCACCAGTGTTGATGAAGTCGTCACGGAATGATGAGACCCCATTGTCGAGGTAGTCCCTGAGGCTGAAGCCCTCGATGTCGTTCTCAGACTGCCAGTGCCTGTACCTGCTCCAGCCGTACTTCCAGATACTGTATGCGATGAACAGTCCACTGAACATCAACCCGTACCCCCAGATGTGGTCTTGAACCTCTAGGAACTGTGGGAATGCGACGCCGGTTGCCGTATCCATCTTGATCCATAATGCTGCGCTTGGAAGTCCGAAGAGGAAGATAGCCACGCTTGTGAACCCTACAGCCTGGGACCTGTCTACTCCGTGATCGACGAAGTTCCTCACACAAAGCTCGACGGTGGAGATCATCGATGTCAAAGCGGCGAAGGACAGTGCCAGGAAGAATACGGTTACCATCACTACCTGAACTACAGGCCCACCTGGGGCCTGTGCAAAGACTTCGGGCAGAACTAGGAAGGTGATCGCTGAGCTACCGGCCCCCACGGCACTTAGCGGATCGTCGACAACGGCGAAGACTGCCATCATAACTGTCAGTCCAGCGATTATGCTGATGCTGTTGTTCGCTAGGCACATGGTTGCCGCATTCAGGGTCGTGTCCTCGTCCTTCCTCATGTAGACGGAGTATGTGATTGCCATTCCCATTCCCGCCGAGCAGGACCACGCGGATTGCGAAAGCCCGCTAATCCACGTCTCTGGCTCCATCAGATACTCTGGCTGGATGCTGAACATGTAGACGAAGCCGTCCAGAGTACCGTCATTGAGGTCCATCACGAAGGCGAGGAAAAGCGCGGAGAATAGAAGGACGAAGAGAGAGACCATGAGAATGACGTTTACCTTCTCTATGGCCTTGGCGCCCCTCCAAATTGCGGCCATGGTAATTACGACAGCAATGGCTTGGAAGAATATCACGTCGGACGGGGACTCTAGGAATGAGTTCCACACCTCGGTAGTGTCTACCTCGCTTCCCAGACCTCCTCTAACCGCGGTCTGGAAGTAATTCAGACACCAGCCAGTGACCACGGCGTAGTAGAACCCTATGGCTGTTGATATCCATGCCGTCCACAGGCCCATCCATGCGAAGTTCTTTCCAGCGAAGATTCTGAAGGTTCCGACTGTTCCCGTCCTACTCCTCTTACCCAAAGCGAATTCGGCAATAATTAGTGGAACTGACCATATGAACAGGAAGATCAGCCAAGGAACTAGGAAGGACCCACCTCCGTTTGCCCCCACCATTCTGGGGAATCTCCATATGTTGCCGGTCCCAATTGCCGCTCCGATTGTCGCGAAGATGAGACCCAGTCGACCACTGAACTCGTCGGAGCCACCTTCGGCCATCAGGAGTCCTCCAGATCATAATCGTCTGGCAGGCCGATTACGCCACCTTCGTCATCGAACATCGCTCTGAGAGTCAGTCCTAGGCCACCCCATACGAAGCTGGCAATGACAATGAACATCATGAGTGAGAGTACGCTTGATCCGAATGAGGCCCTGTATGGTATTGCTAACTCGTAGTAGTTGCCTCCCTCTAGTGTCGGATAGGTGAATGGGAATGCCCCGTTGGTCGTTCCTAGCATCGCCTTGTACTGTATCTTGCCTACAGAAGTATCAGGCAGGGGTATCTCGGAATAGAGTACAGTTCCGTTTGATCCATCCAGTAGAAGACACTGGGTTTCTTGCCCCTCAGAAGGTGTGGAGAAGGCTGACATCTTCCAAGGGACATCAATCCACTCGGTGGGGCCGAAGTCGTTTTGCTGCCTGTTTGGCTGTACCAATCTCCACATCAGGTGAGTCATATTGATGTCTGTGGAATATGGGAACGACTCATCGAGACACAGGGATATCGGGATGTCTCCATTCCCAACTTTGACTTCTGAGGGCTCCTGAAGCCATTGACTGACGGTAGTGTTCTCTATTCCGACGATAGCCCGGTATCTGGGATCATCGGCCATCTCAACCATGTAGAATGGGACTCCGAGATTCCTAACAGCGATATGTGCGATGTCATCGGGGTGCTGGTGAAAGGCGGTCCCTATCTCCATCGTGTAGCAGTATGAGTTGTGGACCCCATAGTGCCAGTCACAGAAGTCACCGGTAGTCGGATAGAGGTCTGAGGACTGCATTGGAGCGTAGTCGGTCATCTCTCCCATCTTGACGCCATGGTACACTAGGAATTCGTCGTCGGGGGAATAGCAACCGGTACAATGTCCCCATGGCCATAGGACCAGTTCTGAGAATGAGTGCCAGCTCAGTGTTGCTTTGAAGTCAGAGAATCCGTCATTGTCATCATCGTTCATCTCGGTCATGTCTTGGATGAGCTTGGTCTCGGGCTCACTGTTCCCTCCCAACCAGTCCTCGTCTATCAGCCCGTCAGCGTCGTCGTCATTGCCATCAACATGATCCTCATTCAGACGATTATCTCCGTCCTGATCGACAGTATCGACCGGTCCGTTGTAAACATCGTTGTTAGCCCCGGCATCTCCCGCATAGCACATCCCCGGGAATAGAGGACCAGTGGCACCCAAAGGGGCTCCCCACTCGTACTGGAAGTTACGATTCAAATCTACACCATCACAACTTGGATCTGGTTCCTCATCCACATCTGGTATTGGTGTGACCCCAGTCACAGTATTGTCCCTCAGGTTCTTCCTCCAGCCAGAGGTTGGACAGTTCTCCCATGCCGTCGGACCACAATATACCTCCCTGTCGTACCTGTTACCATCCACATTCAGCATGGGGATCAGATACATTTCCCTCGTATTCACCATGTCGGTTATGAACTGCTCTGAGAAGTCCTCGTCCACCCCTAGATCACCAGGTCCACAGGGGTTTCCATCCCCATTGCTGTCTTGGTATGATGCATTCAGCATCAGGCAGTCGCCGTCGTTGTCGATACCATCCCACCCATCTTCGTCAATCAGCCCGTCACCATCGTTGTCCACTCCGGCCATGCCGTAGTAGTAGGCGATTGTCTCTAGGAAGAGCATCGGTACCTCGTAGGACATCCACTCCCTGGCATGGAAATTGCCTGCAAGCATTACATCTGGCCTGTCTTCGTAGTTTCCGCAATCTCCAACGAATGGGTTGCAGTCCCCCCCATTCACATCTGCAGTGATTTTCATCCATGGGCTGTCATGGTTGTAGTGCCAACCCTGGTAAGTTCCACGATTGGTCTCCTCACCACGGGCATTCATGCCCCCATTCATGCCATCGTGGAATGTCATGATCTCGGAGTTCTGATCAGCTAGGTTCTGCATCCTCTGCTTCATGGTGAAGTAGTCGTGGTACTCTCTGAACTGGACCCTGCTATCGCCCCCCCAAGGAAAAATCTGGAACGAGTACTCATCTGACCAGATATCCTGGGGAGCGAGCCCAGATTCGGATTCCTGGGCAGCTACTGGAGCGATTACCGATGCAGGGGCTAGTACTGAGAGTAGCAGAGGCAGGAGCATGGCCAGTACTGTTGTGCCCTGGCCTTTTGCCCGCTCGGATGACAGTCTGCTAGTTGTCATATACAACCGCCGAAAGCAGAGCACGTATTGAAACCCTCGTTAATCGGTCCTTAGGACCGAGCTGGGTTTATGTGTGGATGCCTGTCGCCCAAATTATGGAACAGCTCGACGAGTTCATGGCCGGAGAGACGATTTTGGCGGGTTTCTCAAGTGGGACCATTGTAGTTTTGTTGGGAGCAGTGGCCATAAGTGCCGCCGCTGGCTTCTCCTCGAGAAGAATTCTCTTCCCCCGATTGATGAACCTCATCTCAAAGACCGACAGGATCGACGGCAGAACTCTCCTGGCGCCTGCATCTCTGGGATGGATGGTTGGATTCTTGGTTTTCACCCTGTCAGTTGATTGGTTGACTGCCAATACCGAACCGATCTGGGATTCCGGAATGGTAGAGACGTTGAATGCCTACTCCTATGCTGGCTTTGTACTTCTGATGCTGGTTGCGGCATACAGATTAGTCGATTACCTTGATGCCTTTATCGTGGTCGAGGGGCAGAATCTGGCTGCTAGAAGGTCTCTAGCTAGCGTTGCAGAGTCAGTAGGAAGGGTTGCTGTAGTGATTTCTGGTGTTTTCATAATGGCGGGCCTGGCAGGAGTAAATCTGAGTGGCCTTATCGCGGGACTCG
The DNA here is from genome assembly GCA_002730095.1 of Methanobacteriota archaeon. Lineage (GTDB taxonomy): Archaea > Thermoplasmatota > Poseidoniia > Poseidoniales > Thalassarchaeaceae > MGIIb-O5. The sequence continues at coordinate 6,253 of PBZE01000021.1, forward strand.
GGATTACAGGTCTGGCACTTGCACTGGCTGCCAAGGATACGGTAGCAAACATATTCGGCGCCATCAGCATCTTGATTGATCAGCCGTTTAATGTCGGAGACTGGATTATCGTGGATGGGGTAGAGGGAGAGGTGGTGACAATCGCACTAAGAACTACACTGATCAGGACCAGTGCTGACACCCTTGTCACAGTTCCCAATTCCAACATCACTAACTCCTCCGTCGAAAACTTCAGTCAGAGGAGATTCAGAAGAATCAGGCCTTCATACGAGTTCGAGGCAAGCAGTGATCAACAGGCCATCAAAGGTTTCTGTAGCTCATTGCTCGAACAGGTTACCAATGATCCAAGATCAACCAAGAAAGATGATTCATGGGTTAGGATAAGCTCGGTTGGACCTTCTAAAATAATCGTCCAGACCAATTTCTACTGCGATTCATCATCCAAGTCAGAGAGGGAGATGAAGGAGGATGTAGCTCTGATGGCGAAATCAAGCGCTACGGAGTTCGGATTGAAATTCCATGAGCCCCGATTCAGGGAAAGCCACACGGTATGAGGAATTCAGATGGGAAGGCTAATCCTGATTAGGCACGGACAATCTGTGTGGAATGCTGAAAATAGATTCACCGGGTGGACAGATGTCGATCTTTCTGAGAAAGGAGTTAGGGAGGCTGAGATGGCCGGCGATTTACTCTCTGAGATTAGGTTCGATGCGATCCATACTAGTGGACTCATCAGGGCCCAGAGAACTGCCACGATAATAATGTCGAGGAATTCTGCGTCTGGTGAGATTCCCTTGATCAAAGACGAGCGGCTTAATGAGAGACACTATGGTGATCTGCAGGGCCTGAACAAGGCTGAGACTGCAGAGAAACATGGTCCCGAGCAAGTACATATCTGGAGGCGTTCATTCGATATCCCTCCTCCCGGTGGAGAGAGTCTGAAGATGAATGCTGAGAGAACTATACCCTACTTTGAGGAGGAGATTATTCCAGATCTGGAGCAAGGGAAGAATGTGTTGGTTTCGGCCCATGGAAACTCTCTGAGATCGATAGTAATGCACATCGAGTCAATTAGCTCTCAGGACATAGTGTCCCTTGAGATCGCAACAGGAACTCCGATGTTTTACGAATACGACATGGACTCAGGTAAATTGACCAGGGAGTAGCCCCCTGATTCTCATGAGAACCAAGGATGCTCGCCGAAGTGATTCCTCGGGATCTTCTTCTTGTTCTTAATCTGCCATGCAAATCCCCTGGTAACTGAGAAGAGGTATTTCCTCAATTTGGGCCTGATGTAGAACAGATAGGCCAGTGAGGCAGTAATTCTATTTCGGTCGGAAAGGAGATGTGGGTGAACTGTAATTTTGAGAAGAGTTCTTTCAGCACTTACTTCTGAGATTTCCCATTTGACAAATGACTGCCTCCCTCCCTCCCTACCTGTCATCAGAGAGTATCCATCGCCTTCATCCCAAGTCTGGAACCTTCTGACGATCACGAATCCATTGAGATACTCCAAAGTGTCAACAGATTCCTCTCCCGGCCAATTTAGGACTTTATTCTCTAGACAGAATGGATGGGAGTCGTTGAGATTACCGGGTGAGCTTATCGCCTTCCAGACCACTTCCTTGGGAGCGTCTATGACAACTGAATTATCAGCATAAAATGGCCAGCCCCTCACATGATTGAGATACAGGCTGGAGATTTAGATGTGTGTGTCCGGACGGCCGGGTTTTCCCGACCGCCCGGATTACGTTTTGCAATTACTCGTAGGTAATCAGGCCATCATGGAGGATGCCTTCTTTGCACCCATCCATGCTACTACACCGAATCCGATCTTGTTGATCATGTCGGCGCTGTTGTAGAGAACAGCCATCAAGTCCTCGCTTGGACCATCTACTAGAGCTACCTCAGGACTGAAGAGGTAACCGATTGGGTAGATTATCCATCCTACAACGATGAACCACCTTAGAGCGTTTGTGCTCCACATTAGCTCTGGAGCGATCTTGCTGTTGTCAACACCGAGTCCGTCTGTCCAAGGAGTTCCAGTTGCTACGATTATCATAGCCCATCCCATTCCTCCTAGAAGAAGTGCTGGGATAGCATCCATCATGCCGGACTCTCCAGCATAGCCGAATCCTATCATGATCAGTGCTCCAACGAAGCAGATTCCTGTGAATCCAAGTCCGGCGACTTTCTTGTCAGTGATTGCATCCTTGCCAACCAGGGATGGGAACTTTAGAGCCATTAGCGGAACTGTGATGATCCAGTCCATGTACCTGTACTCGATGCTAACAGCGTCGTGCTCGATGTAGACTCCCCTCATGTAGTAGTAGTGCATTGCAGCGATACCGACGATTAGAGCTGAAATGGTCATCGTCGTCCTGAACTGAGGCGCGACACTGTTGCGCTCAACCATGAAGAAGACGAAGGCCGCTCCCATAGCAATGTATCCAACGAAGAAGGTGAAGAAGGTCAGCATCTCGAGGTCTGTATATCCCTTCGTTGCTGGGTTCACCGTTCCTGCTGACACTGACTGTGTAACAATCAGTGCCAGTGTTGCAATGGTCATTGCAAAAACTGTCGTTCTTGTTGCGTTTGATCTGTTATGAGATAATCCCATGGACCCTGCGGTAATATTTTGATATAAAAACTGGTGGTTTAGGGCAAGCGAAAATGAATAAAAAACCGCTATATGTCTTTGAATGGCCTCTCAGGAGGAGGAGACATTCTCTTGTATGCGATGAAACAGAAATACCCTGCTAGGAAGCATAATGCGGGTGTGAAGATTTCTGACGGGCTCGGAGGAAAGTGATTGATCAGAGAGGAAGCTCCGAAGAAGAACGCCATGAATGAGAGTGCTGCGAAAGTCCTATTGTTGAACATCCTCTTCTGATACATTTTGACATACATGAGAGTCTCGACTGCTGGCTGTGGCGCTCCTGACTGGTTAGAAGATGCCTCCAAGACATCCATCAGGCACTGCTCATATTCCCAAATGGCCAATCCTCCTCTATGAGAGTAAAAGGCTCTGTCAGAAGCCCATTCCTCAGGTGCTGTCTCCCTCCATCCTTCGATGAGATACCCTCTAAGCTCACTCAGTTCGATTCCGCTCCCCGCCCTATGATGAATCCTAGAAAGATCGTGGACCAAGGATGCTAGATCCCTCATAGCAGGCTTTTCTGACTCATGAGGAATTAGCGCATCCGACAGTCTCGGAGGCCCCACACGGACAGACCCCCCCACCAAATCTGAGAACCTTACATCCAGGAGGCTGACTGTGCAAGGCTGCTCCTTTGTGTAAGGCGCCCTCCAAATGAACTGGGCTCTGAGAAGTCCCTCGATCTTCTCATTTCTAGAATTCCATCTCTTTTGGTCGGGAGGTAGTTCGCGTATTGCAGACATGGATTTGTGGAATCTTCCCAGTGCCTTGCCAGATTCCTCGAGTACTGTCCTGCAGGATTCCAAGCTTCCTTCTTGCAGAGACCTCTCTAGAACTAGCTCTGCACTCTCTACTGTATCCATTCTTCGCCTTAGAATTACAATGTCTCTGTCATTCCATGAATAGCCCCCTGAAGGGGTATCGGAGTTCTCTGGAGAGTTTCTTGACCTAGTCTTTAGTAGACCATCCGAGCCCCATGGAAGAAACTCGGCTATCCATTCCTCTTCGGCGAAGATCGATACTCTGAGCCCCCTTTCGGTCTCCTCTGGATAGATTCTTGAAACAGTGGTAGGATCAGGTACATCGCCCCAATAGTCCAGTTCTGCCATGAGTTTCTCCCAGTCACTTGGAGTAAGGATTTCCTCTGGCTCGATTAAATCTGCACTCATCCCTGTCAACCCTCCCATTCCAACGACCTTTATCGGGACGAATCCAGGGGGGGCTTGGAAGGCCGAGCTTACCTGCCTCAAGGCTCGAGGTCTCCATGCGGGCACATCGGCAGACATCGCAATCGTACTCAGGAGAGGGTTGGAGTATACATAGAATCGGTATGCGAAGGCTTGATTCGGAGTACGTCAAGCGGTAACCATGGAGTCAAAGGTGTCTGACGTGCCCCTTGCAGTCGATATGGACGGTACTCTGATACTCTCAGACATGTCGGTAATGAGTGTTAGAAGGGTTCTAACAAGAAGGCCATGGCTCATTCCCTCGGTCTTGATTAAGGAATTGAGGGGCAGGAGAGCGGAGTGGAAGCGCGACTTGGGGAGATTGCTAGATTTCGATCCATCTGAACTTGACTACCATGAGGCTTTCATTGAATGGTTGACGGGTGAGCATGCGAGAGGGAGAACGATAATTCTAGCGACTGCTTCAGATAGAATCGTGGCTGAACAGGTCGCTGCCCATGTTGGCATGTTCTCTGATGTCATGGCTTCTGATAATGACTACAACCTAAGAGATACGAAGAAGGCAGAGGCCCTAGTTGCAAGATTCGGGGAGTCTGGCTTTGGATATGCCGGGAACAGTCATCATGATATCTCAGTTTGGAACAGGTCTTCTCAAGTCATCGTTGTCAATCCTGATTCTGGAGTTCTAGATAGATTAGGAGACTCAGTTGACATCGTTTTTGAGTGATTGAGTGGAGCGACGTGCTTTAGCGCATGTATCTCTTGGTTAGGTCATGCGCCGCCGGCGGAGTGTGTTCGGAAAGAGGTTGGACTCGTTCGCTAAGTGGCTACTAAGGTTTAGATTAATATCCATACCAGCTAGGAAAATTGCCAACTCCAGTGTTGCTTGGAGCATTATTTCTAGATCTGATAGGGTCAGGGCCAACAGACTAAGAGATCGGCTGGTATTGGGAGAGTTGCCGAAGCACATCTCGATTATCATGGACGGAAATAGGAGGTTCGCATGGAGTAAGAGCTCTGTAGTTGGAGTTGGCCACTCGGAGGGAAAAGAGAAGCTCAAAGAGGTCATGAATTGGGTATTGGATCTTGGAGTTCCATACTTTACCGTGTATGCATTATCTACTGAAAATATCTCTGAAAGAGGGGATGATGAGTTGGAGGTTCTGTATGACCTCTATGTATCAGGGCTGAGGGAGATCTCCGAAGACTCAAGGATTCATGAGAGAGGGGTTAGAGTCCAAGTCGTTGGAAGGCTAGAAATGCTCCCGCAGAGGGTCAGAGATGCAATCTCCAGAGCCGAGGAGGTTACCTCGGAATACTCTAATTTCACATTCACGGTCTGTCTGGCCTATGGAGGAAGGGAAGAGATCGTTGATGCAGTGAAATCTGTGGCAATCGATCATGCTTCAGGGAATCTAGATGTCGACTCGATAGATTCCTCTGAAATAACAAGTAGGATGTACGCCTCCGAATTGCCTGATCCAGATTTAGTTATTAGAACCAGTGGAGAAGAAAGGATATCCAATTTCTTGCTATGGCAGATTGCTTATTCTGAATTGCATTTTAGTGATGTTTTCTGGCCTTCTTTCTCCAAGGCAGATTTGTATGAGGCAATCGAGTCTTACCAGTACAGAAGGAGGAGATATGGTGGGTGATGCATGCTATCATTGTGGAAGAGACAGCTATCGAAGTCCATCCGTGGTAGTTGACGCTGTTGCGACCAGGGATACAGAGAGGGGGATGGAGGTACTCCTAATCAGGAGGGGGCATGAACCATGCAAAGGCATGTTGGCGTTCCCTGGAGGATTCGTCGAGTATGGGGAAGACCCTGAAGATGCTGTCAAAAGAGAGCTCTTAGAAGAAACTGGGGTGATAGGATCTAATCCTATCTCAATCGCTGTCCACGGAGAGCCCACGAGGGATCCTCGAAAGCACGTCATAGCCCTATTTTACAGAGTAGAGGTTGATCCTGATTCAGTGCCTATTGCTGGAGATGATGCCTCGGAAGCTCATTGGATACCACTGGACGAGGTTACAGAAGAGATAATTGCCGGAGATCATATTCTAATAATCAATATGCTTAGAGAATAGTCTATCACTCTCCTTGTAATCCGGAGGGTATGGACAGGAAGCTGAGAATAGACACTGGAGGCCAAACATTTGCTCCTTATAGTCCCGGAATTAGTGTTAGAGATCACATATGGCTTTCAGGCCAAGTTGATGTTACAGGTAGTGATATCGAATCACAAACCAGAGGTACTCTAGCAAAGATAGATGCGTTATTAGAGGCAGGTAATAGCTCCAAGTATGATCTTGTAAGAGTGACTATCTTGATGACAGATATCGGATTCTACTCAAAGATAAACGAGATTTACGGAGAGTGGCTAGAGGACTCTGTTCCACCCTCCAGAGCCGCATATGCGGTGAGTGACCTACCAGTTGGGGCATTGATAGAGATAATTTGTGAGGCATTCCGCGGAAGTGGGGCCAATGACTAATCAGGCCCAACAAGAAAGTCGGTCTCTTTTCACTCCAGTATTGCTGGTTGGATGCGTAATAGTACTGGTAGGTTTCGCAATTAGGGCATCCTTCGGGGTATTTCAGATTCCGATTCAAGAAGAGTTTGGCTGGCCACGATCGGAATTCAGCTTGGCGATAGCGATTCAGAATCTGGCTTGGGGGTTTGGTTCTCCGTTCTTCGGAGCTTTCGCGGAGAAAATAGGCGATAGAAAGGCGATAATACTAGGAGCGGTACTGTACTCTCTCGGACTTGTACTGACTGCAGGGGCGAGCAGTGCATTCGCGATACAGTTCTATGAAATTCTAGTTGGGTTCGGAGTAGCTGGGACTGGTTTTGGAGTAATACTAGCCGTTGTCGGAAGAGCGAGCACTCCTGACAATAGGGCAATGAGTCTGGCTATTGCTACCGCCTCTGGATCCGCAGGGCAAATTGTGGGCCCGATGGTGGCAGTTTTCCTTCTAGAATCAATGAAATGGCAGTCCGTGTTCATGATATTCGCTGTTTCAATATTGTTGGTTCTACTGCTTCTTCCATTCATGAGAGCCCCCGAGAGGGCTTCCAAAGATGAGATTGAGGAAAGTCTGAGTGAGATTCTTTCTCTGGCATTGAAAGATCCTTCTTACATGATGATCTTCGTGGGTTTCTTCTCCTGCGGATACCAGCTTGCATTCATCACAGCACACTTCCCTGCTCTAATCACCGAGATGAGTGCGCCGATAGATCCAGCTGGATGGTGTGGAGATTTAGGGATAGAGACAACAGCAGCTTTGGGGGGCTTCGCGATTTCGGTGATTGGAGCTGCGAACATCGTGGGAACATTGGCCGCAGGATGGGCAGGCAAGAGATATGGAAAGAAGTGGCTCCTATCAGGAATTTATGCAGGCAGGTCAATTGCTGCCGCGTGGTTTATCTTGACACCAATAACGGCCAATTCTGTACTAATTTTCTCATTTTCCATGGGTTTTCTATGGCTGGCTACAGTTCCTTTGACTAGTGGTCTAGTAGCGCATATCTACGGAGTTAGATATATGGCAACGCTTTACGGGATTGTGTTCTTCTCTCACCAAATGGGTAGCTTTGTAGGGGTCTATCTTGGAGGCGTTTTGTACGACATGTATGGCAGCTATACGACTGTCTGGTGGATTGGGATAGCAGTGGGGATTTTCTCGTCCTTGATTCATCTACCTGTGAGGGAGAAGCCACTAAACAGATCCAATAGAATCTAGAATTGGCAATGCTTAGGTGTGTAATCGTGCGGCCAAGCATGTGAGTGTGTTCAAGGCGTACGACATCAGGGGCATCTATGGAGATGAGTTGACTCCTGATTTTGCCAATAGATTGGGCAGAGCAATAGTGAGTCATTTCGATGCGAAATGTATCGCTGTTGCAAGGGACATTCGTGATTCAGGTCCACATTTGCATGAGTCATTCTTGGATGGGATTATCAATTCTGGATGTGATGTCATGGACTTGGGAATCACCACTACTGGGGTCCTGTACAGGGCATCCATGGACCTTGATGTAGATGTATCAATAATGATCACTGCAAGTCACAATCCGCCTGAGTATAACGGTTTCAAGATCTGCAAAGGTACCCTTCCTGTAGCTGGAGAGGAAATCCAAGATTTGCGAAAGACCATGGAGTCTGGAGAATTCAGAGAGGGCAAGGGGAATCTGATTCCAACAGATGGCTTCCAGGATTTGTATCTAGATGTGATCATGTCGAATGCTGGAAAACCCGAGAGGCAGATCAGAGTTGCCCTGGACTGTGGAAACGCAGTTCCCGGACCTTTGGCTGTAGAGGCTCTGGAAAGAATTGGGGCGGAAGTGATCCCTGTTCACTGTACTTGGGACAGTTCATTCCCCAACCACCCTCCTGATCCTACTAGGAAGGAGAATATGACGGACTTGTCTTCAGTTGTACTTGAAAATGGCTGCGAGTTTGGCATAGGAATGGATGGAGATGGAGATAGGATTGGCGTTGTTGACGAAGAAGGGATTTTTATCCATCCTGACAGACTAATGTCGATCTTTGTCAGGGACCTATTGTCAAGTGTAGATCGGCATTCCGGAGATGAGGCTAGGAAGGTCTTCTATGATGTCAAGTGTAGCATGGCACTTGAGGAGTGCATTGAGGAGTCAGGAGGGATACCTGTAATGGTTAGGACGGGTCACTCTTTCATGAAGAAGACACTGAGGGATAATCCGATGTCTCCTTTGGCAGGAGAGATGTCGGGACATTTCTTCCTCAACGACAGGTGGCCTGGATTTGATGACTCAATTTACAACGCTTACAGACTTCTGGAGATTGTAGGTAGGAGCCCGTCGCCTAGTAATGGGGGAATGAAATTCTCTGAAAGATTCAATGATTTGCCTAATTATCCTTCAACGGATGAAGCGAAAATACCCCTGGTAGGCAACAGGGATGATGTCATGAGAGCCATTGTAGATTCCTTTTCTGATTTGGAATATTCAGAGGTGGATGGGATTAGGGTTCGTTACGAGAACGGATGGTATCTTTGTCGACCAAGCAACACAGAGCCGATTCTGGTAATGAGGGCCGAGGGTCGAAGCCAAGATGCTCTAGAGAAAATTCTTAGTGACGTCGATTCGCGAATTGGGCATATGTTGGATTTGAGTAAGCTATTGCGAGATGCAAGCTTCCCTTGAGTCTAAAGAAGTCCTGATACCTTCCAAACTACGATAACGAGAAGTGCAATAGTAATCCCCATATCCATCAATACCTTCATCGTTGTCAGAAGCTTACCAATTCCTTTCAAAATGGGCGAGGTGTTCAGGCCATCGATAGTCTCCATAGCCTCCCTGTATGACTCAAGGTATTTGGTGAAAAAAAACACAGAAAGTCACTGCTCTTGATTTTCAAAATGGTCCTTAGCACTTACTCCGAGTCCGAGATTACCTCATTCTAGATCGTTTCCAGATGCGAGTAGTGGGATGGCCACCAAGAGTCCGCAAATCGCGGAGCAAAAAATAGACATTACTACTCCTACTCCTGAGACCAACGCTCCAAAGCCATCTAACTCGCCATCTCCTTCCATATCAAGGAACTGCTGGGTGATGTCTCCGAGGATTATTGAGTCGCCGAGAGAGAAGACCAGTCCAAGTCCAACTGCTCCCAGTCCAATCATGACTCCTCTTCTCTTGTAGTTGAAGGTCTCGAAACCGCCATAGGCAACAGCTCCATTCACTAATAGTCCAGCTCCTATTGCAGAGAGATAGAACCATGCATTTTGAAGGCCTGAGATAGTAATACCTACTTGTTCATAATCATCAATTACTGTTCCTGTGTTGAAGACTGCAAGGATACCAAGCAATCCAAGGACAACACCATAAATCATCATTAAGACCCCAAAAACCTTCGGGATTTGTGACTTCTGCCTCATATAAACAACATTCTGCTCGAAGGCATTCTGATTATCTTGTGGGGCTACATTACTAGTTGTTCCTTCCAGGGTTCCGGCCCCGGGATTTTCATCTTGGGATTCTCCATCCATGATCACCCATCGAGGTCTCGGACTTAGTGTTGTCTACGGCATTTATGGCAGAAAATCGGAATTATGTGGCAATATTGGAAACCGATTCTCTTATCCTTATCTCTCATTTGGAAAGGTTGAAGCCACTGTAGCTTAGCCTGGTAGAGCATCTGATTCGTAATCAGAAGGCCGGGAGTTCAAATCTCCCCAGTGGCTCCATGATTATTCTTTGCTCATTCCTAGAGAACGAAGGAGAGGTCTGAACTTTTCATAGGATCTTTCCAAAGAGTCGAAGACTGGCATAGTACCGCCTGACAGCATAGTTAGTACCGATCCGCCGCCGGTGCTATTGTGGCTTACTTCGCCGGCCTTACCCCTCTGATTGAAGAGTGCACTAGTATGTCCCCCTCCAACAATTGTCACTCCCTGCGCCTCCGTGAACATGTTCATTATCTCAACAGTGCCTTGGGCGAATTCTGATTTCTCGAAGTAGGATGCAGGGCCATTCCAAAGGAGGCAGTTAGCTTCCATGATCAGAGGCCTCATTCTCATCATAGTGTCTAGTCCTATATCGTAAATTGGGTATTTTGTCGGTAGATCTTCGATTCCTATATTCATCCTCTTACCGTCCACTTCTACAGCTAAGTCAGAGGGAAGGAAGAGTAGGCTTTGATGTTCGGATACTAGATTTTGTGAGTCTGCCCAAGTCTCTTCAAACGCATCGCCA
>PBZE01000022.1 GCA_002730095.1 Methanobacteriota archaeon
ATCGGAAGAGAGATCGAGTTTATTCTCAGTTCCCTCAATTCTGAACTGTATCCAACCAGATACCGGAACAACTCCTTCGGGAATTATCTCGAGTGGGATCACTGTATCCTCTCCGACTGTGTAAATCACTTCATTTGGCCACTGCGACATCTCCACTCCCTCATCCCACTCTGAGATACTGTATGACCCGTTTATCCCCGGGAATGCTAGAATTAGAACCATGGCAATCACAGTAACAAATTGGTTGCGTGAGATGTCATCGAGACCGGATGACTCATCCACGACAAAGGGGTCCAATATTGGAGTTGGACTAAATCTTCTCCAGACCGCTATTGTCGCAATTACGAGCCAGGGGAACCATGGATCGGTGGCGAAAACCAGAATCATGAAAACTAGGGTGGATGCGAAAATGACGGTTTGCTTATCATCAGATAGAAGGTTATCAGGACCTAGGATCGAGTGAAGAAGATGATCTCCGGGAAATCCGGGTATTGGAAGCATCATAATCCATGAAACCGTACATAGTCCAAGGCCAGCAATCGCTAATGGGTCCAGCCATTGTAATTTTATCTCGAGAGATTCAACGATTCCTAAGGATTCCAGCACCCCGATAATTACATTTCCACTGAATGCCAGAGGGGGAGACTCAAGATTAGGAGGTTGGGTGGAGGTAGATGATAATCCTAAAATTGTGAGGAATATTCCTGAGATTAGCATTACCAACGGAGAGGAAATCTCAATCATTCCTAGAGCCTTTCTATCCGGTATTGGAACTTGATCGGAACGTCTCTGTGAGATAAATCCGGCTAGTCCAAATGGCCAAATAGGCTCTGAGATGGGAAAGGCAAGGGGAGATAGATGACCTATGGAGACCCCATAGCTTCCAGCCACCCTCCTCCTGACTTCACTTGCTAGGAGGACAGTGAGTATCAGAGGTATGGAGAATCGGGAGCAGGCTTCAGCTATCAGAGGTGTACTGAACTCCATACTGGGATCATTCCTAAGAATCAGACCAGATCCTGCTACGGTCATGAAAGAAAACATCGTTATCCAGATTATCGCCTGTTGCCACCTCGGCATAACGAATACATCATTCGGAAGGTTTGTGACGCTGAGGACGGGGGGATTTCCCTTATCCAGAAGTCCGATCATCCCGAGCTTCTCAAGATGTTCATTCATCTGAAGCAGACTTTCGCTTTCTGAGGCCCCCCCTATGCCGTTTACCCTCCAAGAAAACTCTCCTGGCTCGGAGTCACCAAGTATGAAATATCTCGATGATATTACCTGAATTAGGTCCCTCTTACTCCAAGTCTCGACATCGATTTCGAGCCTTTCACGCACCGGCTCAGGAGTAGTCATACACGGTGCAAGAGGAAGTCTGATTTTACCCCTCGCTTCGGATGGGCATACTACTACTTGTTCTTGAAGCGCTTGAGTCGGAAAGTTTCCTCCCTCTCCATCTCCTCGAGCCTTAGCTGGATGAAAGTCTGCGCTTCCTTCATTTCAGGTATTACCTTGAACTCCAGAGCGTTGACTCTTCTTTTTGTGGCTTCAATCTCTTCCAGAAGCCTCTTGAGAGTGGCCTCCATTTCAGCTGCCTTGACAACTTTCTCAATTAGAAGGGAGTATGAATCAGCAGCCTCGTCTATGTATGGCGATCCTCCGATAAGTCCCAATCCCCTGTCTTCTGTTGATAGCTTGAGGTTCTGACCATCCACCTTGGGAACTACGACTCCCATTATATTCCTTCTAGAAACGTTCACTTCAGGCCTCTTTGAAGCTGCAATTGCTGCACTCTTGACCGAGAGTCCTCCCTCAATTGAGGAAGCCAAGCTGATTGCCTGGAGTGCGTCCCTGTAAGTACCTACAAGCTCCTCCCTAGCTGATATCATCTCAGAAAGAAGAGTTCTGAACTCATGAAAAAGTCCGTCCCTCTTCATTTTTAGGAGGTTGTATCCACTACTGGTCTGCTTAATGCGGCGCTTTAGATTGATCAACTCGGACCTTGTTGGCTTGATGTCCAGAGCCATGCTATTACCTCAGATTCACTCCTCTTCACTAGATGATCTCTCGGTGGGATGGTACTTGTCAATCCACTTCTGATCTAGTCTTACGAGATACTTCGTATCTATGTTCGAAAGGAGCTTCCAAGCCAAATCCAACGTACCTTCGCTAATCGACCTATCCTCGTCTCTACTCTGCCTTAGGAACTGATCCTCAAAGATATCTGCAAACTTGAGGAGCTGTAGGTCACGCTCATTTAGTGCATCCTCACCAACAATGGCCACTAGCCCTCTGAGCTCCCTTCCCTGGGCATAAGCTGCGTATAGCTGATCAGAGACTGATTTGTGGTCCTCTCTTGTCTTGCCGTCTCCGATTCCAGCATTCATGAGCCTGCTTAGAGATGGCAGTACATTGATTGGCGGATAAATTCCCTTTTGATGGAGTTCTCTGGAAATCACGATCTGTCCCTCTGTGATATACCCTGATAGGTCAGGGATGGGGTGTGTTATGTCGTCCCCAGGCATAGTCAGGATAGGGAACTGTGTGATTGAACCCTTCTTACCCTTCACAAGACCTGCTCTCTCGTATAGCATTGCAAGATCGGTGTACATGTATCCGGGATATCCCCTCCTACCAGGGACTTCTTCTCTAGCGGCGCCGATTTGCCTTAGCGACTCGCAGTAGTTTGTCATGTCGGTGTAAATGACCAGTACGTGATAGTCGTGCTCGAAAGCAAGATACTCAGCTGCGGTAAGGGCTAGACGGGGAGTAATCAGGCGCTCGACTGCTGGGTCATCTGCCAGATTAACGAATAGCGCGGAATTCTCCAACGCTCCTGTCCTCTCCAAATCGTGTACGAAGAAGTTGTACTCCTCTGCTGTAATTCCCATAGCACAGAAAACTACGACGAAGTCATCATCGCTGCCCACTAATTTGGCCTGTCGCGCGATTTGCAGTGCGATGTCATTGTGCGGAAGTCCACTGGCACTGAAAATCGGTAGCTTCTGGCCTCTCACCAGTGAGGTACAGGCATCGATTGCAGATATCCCGGTCTGAATGAAAGATTCAGGGCTCTGTCTTGAGTAGGGATTTATCGCTGCCCCAATGATGTCTGCCATTTCATCGGCGACAATATCTGGCCCCCCATCTCGAGGACGTCCGGCCCCATCTAGGATCCTGCCGATGAGTCCTTTGCTAACAGGGAGCTTGAAAACGTCCCCAAGGAACTTGACTCCAGTCTGCCTGTCGACAGATGCGGTACCCTCGAAGACCTGAACGATTACTTGCTCGTCAGAAGTGTCGAGAACTTGCCCATTCTTGATGGAACCATCGCTTAACATGAGCTGCACGATTTCTCCGTATGATACTGGCTCGGTCTTATTCAGGAAAACCAATGGTCCCTTAACGTCTGTAATGGTTCTATACTCTTTTCCACTCATAATATCACCTCTCAATTGGCCTCCATACTAGCATCGATCTGCTTATTCATCTCACTAACTAAATCACTGATTCTGTCCTCATAGCCCTTCTCGAACCTTCCCCTCATCAGGTCTGTCCTTGCAGGGACGTTGACAACGTCCTCAAGCTGCGCACCGCCTGCAATTGCTTTCTTTGCCTCTTCTTGGAACGAAAGTATGGCCTTGGCCATGTGATACTGTAAGTCTAGATCGCTGAATGTGTCGACATCATGGAATGCATTCTGCTGCAGGAAGAACTCCCTGATCATTCTAGCGACCTCGAGCGTGAGTTGCTGATCTACAGGAAGGGCGTCTGAACCCACCAGTTGTACAATTTCCTGAAGCTCCGACTCTATTTGCAGTAGTGTGCTGATTTCAGTCCTAACCTCTGGGAAGTCGGGAGCGATATTGTCCCTGTACCATTGATCTAGGGCTTGTGGGTATAGGCTGTACGAATTTAGCCAATTTATTGCTGGGAAATGCCTCTGCCTGGCAAGACCAGCATCGAGACCCCAGAATACCTTAACAATCCTGAGAGTTCCCTGACTTACCGGCTCTGAAATATCTCCACCGGGGGGAGAAACAGCTCCAATCACTGATACTGAACCATCGGATCCCGCCAGAGTCTGTACCCTGCCAGCTCTCTCGTAGAATTCAGCTAGCCTGCTAGATAGGTAAGCTGGATAGCCCTCTTCCCCTGGCATTTCCTCAAGCCTCGAGGAGATTTCCCTCATAGCCTCGGCCCACCTGCTGGTCGAGTCGGCCATTAGAGCTACGTTGTAACCCATGTCCCTGAAGTACTCAGCTATGGTGATTCCAGTGTACACTGACGCCTCTCTGGCAGCTACTGGCATGTTGGATGTATTCGCAATCATCACAGTTCTATTCATCAGAGGCTTGTTCGTGTTTGGATCAATAAGATGAGGGAACTCATCTAGAACCTCCGTCATCTCATTGCCTCTTTCACCGCATCCAATGTAAACAACAATTTGTGCGTCGGACCATTTGGCTAGTTGCTGCTGTGTTACAGTCTTCCCTGATCCGAATGGCCCGGGGATTCCTGCGGTGCCGCCCTTGGCCAATGGGAATAGGAAATCTAGTATCCTTTGACCTGTGATTAGGGGAACATCAGGAGCATACTTCTGAACGAAAGGTCTTGGATGACGTACTGGCCACTCTTGCATCATTGCAATCTCAGTGCCATCGTCTAATTCGCATACGGTCTCTGTGATGTTGAACGACCCGGACTTAATGCTCTTCACCTTACCACTCACATTTGGAGGTACCATGACTCGATGCTCGATGGTTTCAGTCTCCTGAACCTTTCCAATTACATGGCCAGAACTTATCTCATCCCCCTTCTTGACTACTGCGTTGAAATCCCACTTTCTTTCAAGATCCAAACCATCGGCATCAACACCACGGGTGATGAAAACCCCCATGGTCTCTTCTAACTTAGGTAGGGGACGCTGGATACCATCATAGATTTGTGTCAGCAATCCCGGCCCGAGTTGTACCGAAAGAGTCTGGCCAGTTCTGATTACTGGCTCCCCGGGCTTAATTCCCGAGGTCTCCTCATACACCTGAATTACAGACTGGTCACCATGCAACTCGATCACTTCGCCCATTAGCCCCTCATCGCCAACCCTGACGACTTCATACATTCTTGGCGATATTCCTACTGCTGTCACAACTGGTCCGGAAATCCGGTAGATTACTCCATTTTCTTTACTCATATTTTCACTTCCTGTTTAATTGCTTACTTCCAGAGGTCTACGCCTAGAGCAGACTTGATGGACTCACGAAGAGTATTATCTTCTTCTGTCCCTATCCCCAATACCGTAGGGGTGACGCTTTCCGTTAGCTGTAAGCGGAGCCTATCGGAAAGCTTGTTGAGATCTTTATTGTCGACCACTACAACCCCGATCTCACTCTGATTGAGTAGTGATTTGAGCAGTTCTGATAGTTCTTCATCGCTGCTCGGATTATACAGGTTTTTCACACCTGCAAGTTGAAATCCTAATGTGAATTCAAGAGGTCCCACTACTGCTATCTCCATTTTTTCACCTCAATAGTCCATGTGGGCCTCAATAACGTCATCTGGCAGGCCTACCGCCTTTCCTCTAACGAGAAGCCTGAGATTGCGAACTTCGAGTGCTTTGCACTCGATATAATGAATAACTGGGAAAGGAGAAATCGGGCTCAAATGAGAGAATTTCTTCAGCAGAGAGTGCCTCTGATGTGATAGAAGCTCAGCATACGGGTCCAAGGTTCCTTGACTGGAAGATTTGCTCATAGCCTCATCGAAACCAGAATCATCGAACGAGCTACTCCTGCCCAAGGCCTCGATTAAATCGGAGTCGTTCATAGCTAGACATGCCTGCTTCATCACACTAGAGTCTATCCTACCTCCGGGAATCACTATGGAGGAGCGTTTTTCCTGAGAGGTCTCGAGTCTGATTGCCCGAAGTTGATTGATTATATTCCTGTGATCTATTTCCATCCTTAGATATCTAAGTAGTCGTGGTTCACCTTTGCCTGATTTTACTGCCTTAATTGCATCCGAGAAATACTGCATATCCAGAGAGTTTTCCATTTCTTCCAAAGTGAGGTCGCCCTCTAACTTGGAGAGGGTCCTCCCCCAAGGAGTTCCCGACATTGCTTCGACGGCCTCCTGAAGTCCCTCGGTAGATCTAACGATTGCTAGCCATGGAGAATTTCTTGAGTTCTCCGGAGGTAGGATTTGGTCCTCTATCATCTCATCGGAGGCCCCGCCATTAATTGCCCTAAGTACGGTTTTGGCCTTCTCATAATCGAATCTCTCAACGTATATCGCGACGAGAGAGCGAAGATGTCCGTGACAGAATCCCATTACTTGGTGTATGTCATTGTCCATATTGTGGAATAATGCAGCTTCAACAGCATCTGCCCCTGACATCCTTGATGCATACAAGTCCATTTCCGCCCTGTATCCTAATTCGCCGATACTTGCACCGATGGAATCTGGGCCCTGTTGGAGAAGCTGGCGCATTCTAGTTGAATCTATGAGCGATGCCTTTCGTGCCTTTGCTCTTGCTGAGGCATTATAGACATTCGAACGCCCATAGCTCACACTAGACACATAATCACCTCTTATTCTCCAAATAGCGCCTTGTTTACTGGACCTAGATTGGCCTTCCATGCATCTTCTAGGAGACTGTCGAACCTGTAGTCCAGGACTACCGAGCCATCTTTGGACTCAAGGACGAAACCGCCCAGTCCATCTATATCGTCTCCCATTGAGAAATCGGAAGAAGACAGTGATTTTCTATCAATGCTTACAGGCCTCATTATCATATCTGAATTGGAGGCGCTTGCTTCCTTGACTAATCCCTGCAGAATCTTGTTCCTTCCTTCTAAGTCAGGAGAGGATACCCTCTGCTTTACTGACTCCCAAGTAAGATCTAGTTCCTCTCGTCGAGCGACGAGGGCCCTCTTTTGATTGGCCTGCCTTGCTGCGGCGACGACCTCGATGGAAATCTGCTTGCTGTCCTTGGACGCACGTGCCACGACATCTGCAGCGGCATTTGCCGCCTGGCTCATGGCATCGTTCTGGATCCTCTCGGCCTCTGCCTTGGCATTATCGATAATCGATTTTGCTTCGGCTTCAGCTTGCATGCTGATCTCCTTGGATAGAGCTTCTAGTGACATTTCATTACCTCAAATTTACACTTCTGGTCCTTTGTTCCGCTTAGAGCAGGAACAGTGCTAGGAAACCGAAAAGTACGATTGTCTCTGGTAGAGCAGTAAAGATCAGTCCACTTACGAACTTGCTAGAGTCTTCGGATATCATCCCAACAGCTGCGGCTCCGATTGGCCCCTGGCTCATTCCAGTTCCGATACCACATAGACCTAGGGCTAGTCCTGCTCCTAGCTTCTGTGCATCCCAGTGTGCTGCGGCTGTTGCTGTGTCTCCCTCTTGCGCTGCTACCACGGATGCTATCATTGCAAACGAGGTCATCACCATAAGAGCGCTCATTCCTTTCATCATGTTTCTTCTGTTCATTTTTTTTCCTCCTTATTTTCAAGCTAATGCTTGGAATCTGATGTGATCTATTCTACCTCCACGTATCTAGACTTCAGGCCAAATGGCTTGAACTCCTCACCGCTAGAATCGTAATACTGCCTCATCCACTCTACAAAGTGTAGCCTTGCCGCATGGATGTTTGGACTGAAGACACCAAG
Organism: Methanobacteriota archaeon; assembly: GCA_002730095.1. GTDB lineage: Archaea > Thermoplasmatota > Poseidoniia > Poseidoniales > Thalassarchaeaceae > MGIIb-O5. Next base: position 7,686 of record PBZE01000022.1, read on the forward strand.
TATCCACGCGAATGCTTGGACTGCAAGCCATCCGATGAGAAGAAGTGGGATTGAGACAAAGTCCATGGCCGATGCATTTGCGATATCCTCGATTATGTGTGCCAGGGGCTCGAATAGCTTCTCATTGCCTGTCTCTGCAATCTTGACTCCCACTATTCCAACTGCGAACAGTCTGACGTATGAAATTACTGTAGGCATCATTCCAACTGCCTCGATGGGAGCAAGCCCCACGTTAATGGGGAATGGGACTCCGTGATACTTGTAGAGTGTCCACATAAGCAAGACAATGGAGACCAGAACGATTGCTGCGCCTGGAATCATCAATGCTTCGGCCTCTTCGGCACCAAGCCACCCTTGGTTGTCGCCTAGGAATCCATATGCAAACATCCAACCGCCGACAAGTAGGGCCATCCAAGTCCCCTTCTCGAAGAAGGCACACACAAGTCCGACTCCACCATGCCCATTCCCATACAGGAGAATATCCCTGAATCCAATTGCCAATCCCATAAGGATGTGGAAGAATCCGACGTAGATTGTAAGTACGATAAGATCCTCTAGGTGAGTTCCTACTCTGTGGAATGGGAATGACAGTGTGATTCCGTAGCCCAATTCTGCTGCGGGGCCGTATCCGTGATCTAGATCAAAGGGGTATAGATTAGCTAGGAATGCCACCGGAGAAAGGTTTTCAGAATACATGTAATGTCCTGCTGAGTCCTTCATGTAGCTACCATCTGCATAAGTGAGCTTGTCGTAAAGGAAAATCTCCCAACCAGCAAACTCTGCGTAAATATAACCAAAAATTAGGGTGCCTAATCCTATGTAGACCAAGAACTTCCCACCTAGCTTTAGCATGTCATTAGTGGCAGAGTTCCTGATTACCATCCATCCGACTCCCATTGTAATCAGCCCGTATGCCATATCTCCCAGCATCATACCAAAGAACAGCGGATAAGTGAACATCATGAAAATTGTTGGATCGACTCTCCCATAAGCAGGCCTACCGACTGCATCGGTAAGTAGCTCCATTGGTTTACTCGTGCTTCTCTCTTGATAGGATATAGGAGGCATCTCTTGATGGTGATGATGATCTGAATGACCGTGCCCTCCCCCACCTGCAACGAGTTCGAACTTGTCTGACTCAGTGTAAAGGCAGAATGGCTCTAGAGCTTTAGTTACCTCTTCTGACCTCCTCATCTCTATCCATCCGTCAATGACGAAGGCGTGATCCGAAACAGCTACCCTGGTTGGTGCCGTGAGTACGTCATGGTCCCTCTCCAAGACTTCCAAGCCACACGCTAGATCCTCCCCATTTTCGTCTATCCATTCCTCGATAAGGGCTGTGAGCTCGTCTCTCTCGGAAATCAGATCTTGCTTGTGCCCCTTTACCTGTGAGAGTCTTTCAACTGGGGAGCCGACTCCATTGGGAAGTGGTATTGACTCGAATCCCGCAGATTCCAATGCCTCGGTAGCCTTGTGAGAATCATTATTCTCGACGAATACGGCCACCATGTTCTGCTTGCCATTCTTTGAATTGAATATCAATGATGAATCTCCTATGGAGGACGGGCTAATGGGGTCGGATACTGTTCCTACGAATGATGAGAGAGTGTTGTACCCGCTTAGAAGCTCTATATCCAGTCCGAGTGAAGCCACCATCTCCAAAGATGACTCTTCTTCCTCGGTGGCTGAAATCTCTGTATCTAGTTCATCAATCCTAGACTGGGCTTGAAGAAGATTCTCTATCTTGCCGGGAAGTTCGTTGGAAAGACTGTCGCGGACCGATGCAGATGGAACTGCCCTCTCTGGTCCGTTGAATTCTATAATTGAGGCCGCTGACCTAGCCTTGACCAAGGCCCTACCAACTTCCTCAGAGCTAGGATCTGGAGAGCCCAGTGAGAATCCGTCCTCTGAACCATCGTAATCCAGAATATGTAGGGCATTCAAGTGAGCTAGAGCTTCAATTGCCCCACCTAAGTTATCCTTGGATCCCGCAGCGATGAACCTTCCCATTTGTTGGGTGTTAACCTGCGACATACAAGACACCCTCCAGTGATTAATTAGACCTAAAGGCATCCAGTACTATCTTCACAGCCTTCTCTCTGTTACCGTCGCTTCCCTTGTGAATGGACTCAATAGATGAGTCTCCATCCTTCGAGACCTTCTTGGCTTCTTTCTCTGCTACACCACGGGCCTCTGAAATCATGCCTTGGCTGCTGGACTCTGAATCGGACCTTCCCGACTGGATTATCTCCGTTGCCGATAGTCTAGCTTTGGTAATAATCTCTGCAGCTTTGGATTCCGCGTCGGATATGGTTTCCTTCGCTTTGTTCTCTGCATTCTTAATTGCCTTGAGGACTGTTTCTCGGCCCATTTTTTGCACCTACGGCTTTGGCGAACGATATCGAGTTTATGATGATAACCTTGTGAGTCTCAGTTCGCAGACACCCCAGAGCAAAGAGGTCTGGGGCGGGAACTATCCAAATATGTGTCACTCGGCGGGGTGTTCGTGGACACTGAGACCATAGGCAAGGAAGACTGGGAAGAGCTTCAGAGAAATCTGGAAGCTACGATCCCTGTTTATGACAAAGTGAACAGAGTTGCAACTTTTGGACAAGTCTCAAAATGGAGGCGGATGGTAAGAGAAAGACTGCCATCTAATGGCAGGATTTTGGAAGTGGGATGTGGCCCTGGTAGCTTTGCAGAGGACGTAGAGGGATACGATTTGGTATGCCTTGACCCGATTCCTGAAATGCTAAAGGTCGCTGAAGAAAGGGTGAATTCAGCAAGAAAAAAAAGGGGCGATGGGGCAGCAGAATTCGTTCACGGGAAGGCCGAGGATTTGCCATTTGATGATGCGTCCTTTGATGCGGTCTGTACATTATTCTCTTTCAGAGACTGGTTTGACAAAAGGGCGGGAATATCAGAGGCACTCAGAGTTCTGAAGCCGGGTGGGACATTCATCATCGTAGATCCGGCAAAGATAAATCGTTTTCATGGATTCCTTGGATGGCTTTGGATGAGGACCTACGTCAGTTTGTACGCGAGGATCCTCTACGGCACTGGGGGGCACCCTTGGAAATGGCTGACTAAAACATATGTTAGCTTTGGCACAACGAAGGACTACGTCTCCATGCTGCAAGAAGAGGGTTTCATAGATGCTCGTGCGAAAGTAGTATTTCCAGGCATGGCCACTATCTGGCAGGGAGAAAAGCCAGTTAACTGACAATATTGTCTAGTCAGAAAATGAAGAATGGCTTGCGGCAAGTGACGAATCTCCAAACAAATGGCTTGGTCATGGGGTTGAATGCCATATTTAGGATCCAATCGGGTAACCTCATTATCCAACTCCCGATCCTGAATGATAGCTTTGAGTTTCTCATTACTGAGCCCATTTGGCGTTTCCATTCAGTTTCGTAGTTATGCAGTGACGTGCCGTTGTCCAGATGTGAGACTATAGTTTGGCCAGCTATTCTCCCTCCAATCATTGCAATCGTAATTCCTGCCCCATTGGAGGGAAGTACCATTCCCGCGGAATCCCCAACAAGTAGGTGGCTTCCTTTGACGAAGCTGTTTATGGTCCCAGACATCGGAAGTGACCCTGCTCCTCTGAAAGTAATCTCCCCCTGATAGTTGGATATGAATTTGTCAGCGAGAGTGTTTAGCGAGGTCCCTCTCGAGAGATCTTTCTGTATTCCCAAACCAATGTTTGCGCCGTTTTCTTTCGGGAAAACCCAAGCATAACCACCTGGGGCCATAGAGCCGAAATGTAGTTCCACTGCATCTCCGAATTTGCCGTCCATGAGTACGAACTTGATGGGGATCTTGAGTGAGGATTCATTCCAATGACTTCTCCTGAGAGGATCGTTGTGCCCACCGGCTCCTACGATTACTTTCGCCATGAATTGCCTTCCATCTCTCAGAGTAACTGTCTCTCCATCAACTGCCTCTACTCTTGCTCCTGTCAGGTACTCCGCACCCTTAGAAGAAGCCAGATCAACCAACCACTCGTCATGGAGTACCCTATTGAGCATTAGGCCGTCAAATGGATATTTCAGAGGCCTTCCCGAGGGAGGGACGATATGCATCTCAGAAGTTCTTCGAGAAATCGCTTCCTCGGGAGTTCTCAGTAAATCATCGATGTCTGGGACATCTGGGCAGAGTCTTCTCATCTCGTCATTGGTCGGCACTAGCTCGCCGCACTGGAGAGGGGACCCTATCGAATCTCTCCCATCTATGACTAGCACCTTCTTTCCTCCCTCGGCAACGTACCTTGCAGTAGTAGAGCCAGCTGGCCCACCCCCAATTACAATCACGTCCCAGATTTCAGGTTCTTCTGCCATATTATCCTCGAGATTATACTCTCCTATTTCTGGAGATTACTGCTACCTCGGAAATGAGTTCCTTGGCATCCGAGGGAGGGAGCTTCGAGAGAATTTCGAGAGCACGGTCAACGTGATTCTGAATGAGTTGTCTGGTGTACGAGAATGATCCTGAAATCTCCAGTAGAGTCGTTAGCTCATTCCATCTATCATCACTGAAATTATTTAGGACGTCAGCTAAATGTTCTCTTTCAGTACCATGCAATATGGTCAGAGCATGAATAATTGGTAGTGTCATCTTACCCTCGTGTACATCCGTACCCCTAGGCTTCCCCATTTCTGGGTCGCCAGTGAGATCTAGAAGATCATCGACCAGTTGGAATGCTCTCCCGAATTCGATCCCGAAATCATACATCATATCTGATACCTCTTTGGAAGCTCCGGCGACCAAAGCGGAACAGGCGGTGCAAGTGGCGAAGGGGCCCACCGTTTTCCCATCGATGATTGAGTAGTAATCCTCGGGGGTTGTTGTGAGATCGCCTATGTGGTTGAACTGCTGTAGTTCTCCCCTAGCGATATTGGTACATGAGCTTGCAATCATGTCCACAACGTCCATTTCATACCTCCCTCCCTTGGAAAATCCGAGAGCAAACAAGTAGTCGCCGGCAATAATTGCTTGCGCCAAGCCGTGAGAGGAGTGGATTGTAGGCCTGCCCCTTCTGAATCTAGATTGATCATAAATGTCGTCATGAATCAGGGTTGCAGTATGAATCAACTCTGCAGATAGAGCTAGGTCCATAACTTCCCCGACGTCAGTACCTCCTGCTGCTTCGTAAGTCAGAATGGCCAAAAGGGGCCTGAGTCTCTTTCCGCCTGAGAGCAGTACATCACGGGCTAGATCCATGGCAGGGGCACCGGAGGATGAAATCGCCTCCTGTACCAAATTCTCCAATTCCTCTTCAAAGAGATTCAATCGCTTCTCCAAGCCGCGCTTGACAGACAGCTTGGATACCATGTTATCATTACGTTGGGCTAGGGTCGTATATATCAACGAGTGTGCGTGCGCTTAGTCGGGCACAGTGAGTGCTCCCCCCCAGAGGTGGATGCGATGAAAGAAGGACTTGCCCTTGCTACTCTCGACTCCCATAGCTGTCCCGTGGGCTCCAGAATGGCTTCATTCCTCTCCTCGGATGGAGCTCCGGAGATCGAAATAGAGCTGGCAGAATCCGATAGTCTGGATCATGGCCTAAAGAGGTTGGAATCAGGGGACATAGACGTACTAGCGATGCCTGCTGAAATGATACATGGAAACATGATGGCTGTCCTTCAGTCGGGCTGTAAGGTAGTTGGAGCCAGGACTCCCGTCAGGCCCTATCCGGTTCTCGTTTCCGAGAACAAACTGCAGTATCAGCCGAAATCTGCAATTATATTATGTGGAAATAAGCTAATTCGAAGGCAGCTAAGGAGGGCACGTAGAGGCCTCAGAGTCCTCGATCCTGAGGCTTATGCCTCAATCGAAGATAAGGGGGCGGTTCCCTCCGACTTACTTGATTTGACAAAATGGATGGAGGAATTGAGGGAATCTGGCGATATAGACGGATTCGTAGTGGCCAGAGGCCTTTATGACAATTGTAAACTTGTCAGTAGAAGGCATTCCCTACTACCTGACGGATTGGACGAGGGAGACCCTCAATTTATTCCTCCTGCTTATTCGGACTTGATCATTTTTGTAGCTAGGGAACGGTTTCCAAAGAGCATCTCTGATGAGATATCTGAGAAGGAGGGGGAGACTAGTTGGTGGGTCCAGAATTCGATGCTGGGTTCCTTAGATCCAGAATCTCTTGAGAAGTTAGGGGTCTTAGTAAGGCATAGACAAGTGAGATCATTGATCAAACAGGCGGAAGCTACTCGTGATCTAACCTTGGAGCAGGTCTGTCTCGATCCTGACGGAGAGGTTATCGAGGAAGAGGTGCACGTAGAAATTAGGTTGGAGGTAGTATCCAAGGATGGGACTAGGACGGTTGGACTTCACAGAGTAATCAGATACTCGAATTTCGAAAGAGCCACTATAGCTTCTCTCAGAGACTGGGAGACAATCATCAAGGAAGTATCGAGGGATGTTCCAAAGGATTTCCATACAGATCCTGAGAGTCCTCCGTTCATCCTTCTTGATGAATAGCCCGGACATGCCTGCCTCTGAAACCACATGATTTTGGGGAACTCGCACGCAATGAATATGACTACGATGTCATCCCGCGAACTGGTGCTCTGTTGATTTATGACGCGTCCTCTCTCGATATCCTGTACAGGGGGAGACTTGTAGAGTTGAGAGAAATGGCTGAATCTATGAAGATCTCCAAGAGTGGCTCAGTGGAAGTTCTACGTGCACGTCTTATTCACAGTATCGTTCTGAAAGACCTGGACCTGTCATGGGATGGAATTCAAGGCATGAGCCATAATGAGCTTGGAGGGATTCTCAAAATATTCGGCATCAAGTCTTCTGGATCCCACAGGGAGAGGCGCCAGCGTCTATGGTTGCACCTAAATTTTGACTCGCGTAGAATGACCATAGAGAGACTGGCAGAGATGGACAGGGATGAGCTGCATGAGCTGTGTATGAGACTAGAAGCGCCACTAACTGGGAACCGGACTGTTCTGATGGGCAGAGTGGCGGGAGTCTTGACCAACCAGCTTAACGGATGGGGGAGAATCAAAAGAAGCCTCAGAAGGAATGGCCTGAAACTATCAGTGTCTGACCCGGTTACCAAGGCCCAAGAGAATTCTGAGGATGATTTGGAGATAGCAAATATCGACTTTGACATGGATTCTCCGATTGCTGTTATTGAGGATGCTCATGACTCCTTGATCCTAGGGATAGACACCTTGGGACCTGACATACAGCGAGACCTCAGGATAATTTCCTCCTATGCATCTGAGATAGACAGGATTGTAGGGACGATACTTAGGGGGTGTGGAGGCATCTGGGGAGAAGGACAGAGGGAGCTTATGCTAAGAATTTCCAAGAGAAGGGGTTGGCCAGTGAATGACGAGGCCGTAAGAACAAGGCTTGCCCGGGTTTCTACGGATATTGCAGAAATAAGAGGGGCTAGAATTGGCGAGTTTGGTAGGATGAGCAGCAACTCACTACTCAGAGAGCAAGTAATTTCTGAATCATCGGCACAGAGAATAAGGCAGAAAATGGAATTCACTGATTCACTATTGCGTGAGATGGGAACTTAGAGGACTTGGAAAAATCCAAACCTCGGCTCAATAATTGTTCCATCGACATCCCTCATTCCTTCTATCGCGTCCTCCGCCTCTTCCCTAGAGAAGCCCGATTGAACGCATGTGAGAATTATTGTATCATACTCTGCCCCCTGACCCCCATCTGCCGATTTTATTGCGTTAATTATTGTCATGGATATATCCCCAGTGGGCTCAATTGGGGACTTTGGCTCTGGGGCCCCTGGTTCCACTTTGTCGGACTCACTCTCTGAACGTGACATCTCCAATTCAGCCTCGGCCATACTGGACCTTCCAGATGCTATAGACAGGGCCTGTAAGACTCCAACTCTGTAGTTCTCTAGATCAAATTCTGGATAGTGTGATCTTGCCTGAGCCATTCCATTCGCTATGTCGGCAGGAATCCCGCCATTAATCAAAGCCTGGGAGTTTGCGTCCAATTCGACAGAATCTTCGTAGGCCTTCATTCTCCTCAATGTGGCTTCGGCCGCTTCAACCAACCACCTTGAATACCTCTCCTTGTCAATTATTGCTAACTGCTCGACCCTGAGGGACGTAAATACGCCACCATCCTCGGTCTCAAACCATCTAGCCTTCCCAACTAGGGACATTAGGAATCGGTCTCCTGATTCAAATCTGGCAAGAAGCTCTTCGGCCTCGGGATGCATCTCCTCTTGGAATGGAGCTATGTTGAAAACATGGTTTCCAGTTGGATCCCTAATATGTCCAGAATAGCTTGGGCCGTTGTCCCCGTCTCTCCTCTCCAATCTATCTATCACCCCAGCTACCAATGCCCTATTGACTCTGGCCCCTAACTTGGTAATGACGAATGAGGGGTCGAACTCACCTGTTCCCATCTCAGTAAGGGATGCATCTGAATACTCCTGTGCAAGCATCCTAATAGCAGTCTGACGGGGCGATCTTCGAGACTCCATCACATTACCACCTCCCATCTCTCAATGACGTTTTCTGCAGCCTTTGAAGCATTTATTCCGTCGTCCTGTACGCTGTCGGCAAGTAGCATTGCGCCTTGATCGTCTATGAGGGCCAAGCCATTTACTGAGACTCCCCTTCCGAGAGCTTTCTCCCTCACCGATGATAAGAATGAGTCTTGGCCATCTCTGGAAATCATCTCGGAAACTTCAGCCTGAGTCATCCCAAGGAAATTTTCTGCGGGCTCCTTGGATAACAACAGTGAGACATTGGAAATTCCATCGTCCAAGACCATCCTGATTCGCAAGTCCTCCTCCCCTCTTTGAGGACCACAATCAACACATACTCCATCCCTGAGTCTCTTTCTGCATTTCCTTTCCCTATCTTGCAGCTGTACAGTACACCTCTCAATTATTCCTGAGTCACCAGTAATCAGTACTATTGTTCCTTTAGTTCGTACGCCACGTCTCGTGCCTCCTGCTACCAGCTCTGTTAGGCCAACATCGACCCAATGATCCTCTGGGTCAATCTTCTCCCACGTAGGGCTTTCCAGACTTATCGCTTGCGCGATATCATCTATGACTAGATCGGGGGAGCCTTGCCATGATTGGACTCTGGCTTCCTTCAGGTGAATGAAGTCCCCGGGCTTTGGATCAAAGTCACACCATGCCGTGAGTCTGCATCTGCCAGTGGGATCCATCACATCACCGCTTCTGACAACTCTCTCTGAACCGTCTTTTGCAGTGAACGACCTCTTGTACCATGATTCCACTTGGAGGGTTATTTCCACGTCCCTCATCCCATTTCTCAAGCCGGAAATAGTACTCTTCTTAGTTGCGGCCAAATCGTCCATACTAGCGAATGAGTTGTCATGATACACCTCGACCCTAGTTGTGTCGCTGATATTTACTTCGGGAGTATCTCTGAATCTTCTGATCGATGCCCCCTCAATCTTGAGAAGCGTCCCCGGTTCGTAATCAAAGTCTGACCAAGAAAGCATCCCGATACTACCAGTCTCATCAGCCAATCTGCCTCTAACAACATTCAGTTGACCGGAACCATCCCTCTTCACGATGACGTCGCTCTTTGTCGAAAGAACCCTAGCTACGATATTTACAAAACCGTCTGATTGTGAAGCTCTCTCGATAGAGATTGGCTCATCGGACCTCTCAAGATTCGCTTGACCTCCCTCCCTCAGGACTGAGATTCTAGAAGTTCTGTTGATATTGATGGATTTTTTATCGTTCCACTCATTGACGGATACTCCCTCGAGTCTGACTACTGAGCCAGGAGCTAGGTTCTGACTGTGCCCTCCCCAATCCTTGTAATCCCATCTCTCTCTTTTGTCGCTCGGCTCCCATGGATTATCTTCGATCCATCCGAAGGCTATCTGTCGCTCCTCACCAGTCTTCATCTTCTGCATCCTAGGGGTGTAGGAGACCACAGCGACTTCGACGGTAACGTTTCGATCATCTGAACCAAGATCGGAGAACCTATCCACCTTCTTGACCGAAGGAGGTGCTGCCCTAGTTCCTGATGAGCCGGTTACCTCCATTCCAGCGGCGGCCTGAAACTTTCTAATCACTGATCTCAATGCGTCCTCTGGAGGTATCAGAAACTCTTCCTCGTATCTCCTGAACTCATCTGCAATTTCATCTTCGCTAGCATCTTTACATTCTTCCTTAACAGTGGCTACTAGATTTGCATATTTTGCATCAACGGTCATTTATCTGCCTCCTAAAAGAGGAAGGCTGAGTCTAATTGGCCCGAATTGGGGAATCCCGGTGCAGAGTGTTTTAGCTCTGAAACATGGATGATATCGCATCGTGCGGTTTGGGGAAGACTCAGCACTTCATCACCTCAGGTTAAGGTCGTTTACATCGGCGGTAAATGAAGGTGTCCATTGTAAGCGTGCTATGACCAACGCCATTATCAGGAATCGCCCCCTCACTACCTCGTGGTGGTTGGCGAATATTGCAGATTCGGGATTTTGACAGCATCTGACAGAGCGAGTTCTGGAGAATACAAGGACCTCAGTGGACCTTCAATAGAAGATTTTCTTCGGGAAACACTTACCTCTCCATGGGGAGTTGAGAGGATGGTCGTTCCAGATGAGAAAGATACGATTTCGTCATCAATTATCGAACTTGCAGATGAAAGGGGTTGCTCGGTTGTAGTGACCACAGGAGGAACTGGACCATCACCTCGGGACGTTACTCCTGAGGCAACTGAGGAAGTTTGTGAGAAGATACTGCCGGGATTCGGAGAGAAGATGAGGGCGGTATCACTTAACTATGTGCCAACCGCAATCCTGTCAAGGCAGATAGCAGGAGTTAGAGGAAATTGTCTAATCATCAATTTACCAGGATCTCCAAGGTCAATTAGGCAGATTCTAGATGAGGTGTTTTCAGCAGTCCCCTACTGTGTTGACTTGATAGGTGGCCCTTACATTACTACCGATCCTGAAGTCGTCGAATCTTTCCGTCCTTTGCATGCAAGACGCGAATGATTGAACATGTAGTGTCCACTCGGGACGTCATGGCGAAGATGAAGTCTGGCGAGATTAGTACGGATAGGAAGAAGGATGAATTACGTGATGTAGACGTAACATTGGATTTCACCCCTAATGCACTTTCATCGCTTTTGTACAAGCAAGGGGACACGACTGTACTGGTGTGTGTAACCAAAGCGCCTTCGCTTCCGAGATGGTTCCCAAAAAATTCGGACAGGGGCTGGGTCCATGCGGAGTATTCCCTCCTCCCCGGTTCGACCGATACTAGATTCAGGAGAGAGAGGAATGGTGCGAAGGGCCGGACCATGGAAATAGAGAGGCTAGTAGCGAGATCTCTCAGAGGCGCTGTTGATCTGGAGGCACTGGGCCCATTAGCACTGACCGTGGACTGCGATATCCTAAATGCCGATGGGGGAACTAGGTGTGCGTCCATTACTGCTGCATGCATTGCCCTCAGACTAGCTATCAGGAGATTGATAGATTCAGGAGACTGCCTCCCCAAGGAATTGAGGCCTACTAGGGAGGATATATCCAATGGATGGACCGCTCCTGAGCTCACGAACGAGGAGAAGCAAGCGCACGAGCTGCGCGTTATGGCGAATGACGTCTCGGCGATTAGCGTGGGCCTGATCGATGGGGAGGTCTTCCTAGATCTGGACTACGTCCTAGATAGTAATGCTGACGTTGACATGAATGTGGTTGGAACGAGCGATGGGATGTTCGTGGAAGTGCAGGGCACAGGAGAGGAGGCCACATACTCACGAAAGCAGTTTGACGCCCTGATGGACATGGCCGAGATAGGCTTGAAGAAGCTTCAAGAAATTCAGTCTGAAGCCCTGCGAGAGATCTAATCTGAAGATTGGGGCGTTATTTTGGTGGGACTGGCCGGACTTGAACCAGCGGCCTCCGCATCTTCAGTGCGGCGCTCTCCCAGCTGAGCTACAGTCCCGTAGCAACCTCGCCACTATGGTCATGACTTCAAATGTTCCTGATGGAAAATTTCTCAAATTCTGATGCATTGTAGATTAAACAACAGCTCAAAAGTAAGAATTTGGCGTTCGAATCATGACTACTGCAGTTGTTTGGTTTCGTAAGTGCCTGAGGATACATGACAATGCGGTATTGAGCTGGGCCTGCGAATCTGATGAGGTCGATAGTGTGCTTCCGGTCTTCATCATGAATGAAGAAATAGGAGCAGAGGGCGACAATAAGTTTGGATTCAACAGAACTAGATTCCTAGTTGAATCACTCCGAGATCTTAGCGACAGCCTTGAACGGGAGCTCGGACTCAAACTCATGATCCTAAAAGGGGCCTATCTGGAGACGATAGATACGCTAATAGATAGCCTGGAAGATGATGCATTCCTCGCTTACGAATACTGCTCGGAACCAGAGATCTTGTTGCTATCGGTGGAGATAAACGACTTGGGATCATCAGGTCGGACGGCATTTCGATCAAGGGCCTTCCCTGCTAGTCATACTTTGCTTGATATCGAGAAGACAGTACGCTCTCCGACCTATTCGAATCCCAAGTCGATGAAGGATATGGAGAGGATTTTTCGAAATCAGTTTGGCACGAATGAAATTGGATTCTATGATATCAAAGACCCCCTTCCCGTTCCAGAAATTGGTAAACCAATGGCGGAATTGAAATCTCTGCATAATGAAATTGAGATTTCATATTTGGAGGATTACTTGCTTAGTCAATATCCCGAAAGAATGGGGAAGGATCAATACTTTCACGGAGGAGAGGGAGAGGCTTTGGAAAGGCTGGCGAGAAAGGTCACAGCGAGACCTGCTTACGTTAACAACTTCAGGAAGCCGAAGACTTACTCCACCAATTTGCAAGAAGACCCTCGGGAGCCAAGCACGACTGGGCTTTCGCCTTACCTAAGTACGGGATGTCTATCGATCAGGAAGATTTGGAAGGAATGTGAGAAGTCATATCTCTCGGGCGAACACAGCCAGCCACCCGAGTCATTGCACGGGCAGATGATGTTCAGAGAGATGTTCTACCTACTATCAAGGTCAGTAATTAACTGGGACAAGAGTACAGGAAATGAGAATTGCAAGGAGATCAACTGGGATGACTTCGATCGTTCAAAGATGGAGTCTTGGGAGTCAGGGATGACTGGTTACCCATTCATAGATGCAATGATGAGGCAGCTTGATGAAACAGGCTGGATGCATCACCTTGGGCGGCATGCAGTTTCCTGCTTCCTAACCAGAGGGCAGCTGTGGCAGAGCTGGACAAGAGGCAGAGATGTGTTTGAGAGAAAGCTGGTAGATAGTGATTGGGCGATAAATAATGGCAACTGGCTCTGGCTAGCTGGAGTGGCTCCATTTTCGATGCCATACTACAGAGTGTACAATCCATGTCCTGACTCAAAGTCTAGCCTGAATGTTGAGACCGAGCTTGCGGAGTTCGTCAGACATTGGGTTCCAGAGCTGAAGGACTTTCCATCAAGGTACATCTTTGAGCCCCATCTGGCTCCTTTGCCAATACAGATATCATCTGGTTGCGTGATTGGAAAGGACTACCCCTTGCCAATTGTTGACAGGAAAGATAGTAGGAAGAAAAACCTTGCAAGATTCAAAATTAGTCTTCAAAACTAGATTTGCATCAAAACAAATGACTGGAAACTGAGGTTTATACTACGGTCATTGATTCTTGGTACATGCCCGTAGACGTGGTCTGGTTCAAGAAGGACCTGCGTGCTAGAGACCATGCTCCCCTGGTTAGCGCCTCGCTATCGGGGAGTCCAGTAATTTGCTTGTTTATGCTAGAACCAGGAAGACTGGAGCTCGATGACACTGATCCGATCCATATCCAATGGGAGTTAGACTGTGCTGTTGAACTCTCAGCCACCCTCAGAGACTCGGGAGCAGATCTTCACTTCGCGGTTGGAGACGCTGTGAGTATCTTGGAAGAACTAAATCAGTCATATGGGATAGAGAGATTGCTATCTCATGAGGAAACCGGCAACTCATGGTCCTTCGAAAGAGACAGGCGAGTACTAAAGTGGAGCATCGACAAAGGCATAGAATGGCTTGAGTGGCCTCACAACGGAGTAGTTCGCAGACTGAAGAGCAGGGACGACTGGAAGAGACATAGGGACAAGAGGATGAGGGAGGCACTTAGTGACCCTCCGTTCTTCGCCAATAGCATACCATTTAACGGCCCTATCCCAAGCTTGGATGAATTAGGATTCCATCCCCGGGATCTGTTAATGAGGCCCGAACCGGGCGAGTCTGCAGCAATTCGGAAGCTACGCTCATTTCTCAATCAAAGGGGCAGAGAGTACAGATGGGCCATCTCCAGCCCTACCCTATCCGTAGATCATGGATCTGGACTCTCTCCCTATTTCTCCTCTGGGTCTCTGTCAATGAAGAGAGCAGTACAAGAAACATCGTCCAGAATTGAATGGATACGTGAGAACAGATCAATGGTAAATGCACCGGGGGACTGGATCAAGAGCCTCTCCTCATTCAAGAAGAGGCTGGCATGGAGATGTCACTTCATCCAGAAAATGGAGATGGAGCCAAATCTTGACATGGTCGCCCAGAATCCGGCGATAGACAGGAATCTGGAGAGAGAGCTGGACAACAATCGATTCGATAGATGGAGGATGGGCAATACCGGATGGCCGTTTCTTGATGCTTGTATGCGGCAATTAAGATCGACAGGATGGATAAATTTCAGGATGAGGGCCATGATTATGTCCGCGGCTTCATACAATCTCTGGCTACCCTGGAAAGATACCGGGACCTACCTTGCAAGGCAGTTCCTTGACTACGAGCCCGGGATTCACTGGTCACAAATTGGAATGCAGTCTGGCACAACGGGGATTAACACCATCAGGGCCTATTCTATGACGAAGCAAGGAAGGGACCAAGACCCAGAGGGCGAATATATCAGGAAATGGGTCCCAGAACTCTCCATGGTACCAACCAAATTCATTCATGAGCCGTGGAAGATGCCTGAGGCCCTCCAAAGAGAGCTTTCGTGCATAATAGGGAAGTCGTACCCATACCCCATACTCGATGAGCTTGAGAGCAGAAAGTCTGGAGTCAGTAGGAGCTATGCGGCCAGGAGGGGAGAGGAAGCTAGGGCGATTAGCAAGAGGGTGTTACAGCTTCACGGCAGTCGGAGTAAACCTAGGAGAAGGGGCAGAGGAGATTCCAATGGAGTCCAAAAGAAGCTTTTCTAGAATAGATCGTCATCATCTTCTGGTGTATCGAATGACATCATCTTGGAAGACGCCTTAGGCGCAGCAGCTGATGGCTTGGGATCCTCCTCCATCTTATTCCTTGCTTCAGCAGCCTCTTGCTCAAGCTGCTCTAGCTCCTCGGGAGTGAGTCCGCTCTCCCTAGCAAGCTTGACTCTTCTTTCGTCTCGAGCCCTAATCTCCATCAGCCTTTGTCTGGCCTTGTCGTAGTGCTGCATCATGTACATCGCATCATGCTCTAGAAGAGGGGAGTCTGAAATGATGGTAATATCCATCCAGTCACCCTCCTCAGCTAGGAATTCGGCAAATGGCTCGAACTTCAAATCGGACTTCTTGATTTGGGTATAGTGCAGGGCATTGCCCATCCTGTGTTCTATTCCAGCGAAGTGGCAGTAGAACTTGCTACCCCCATATGTCTCCCTAACCATGTCAAAGAGCTCGGCGTAATCCTCACTTGTTCTCATAGATCCATGACCCCTAGCATGTATGTGGCCAATATTGAGTACGGGAACGGTACCTTCCACGTGATTACAAACCTCTAGGACCTCTTCTACAGTACCCCAAAGCTCCTGCCTACCAGATGTCTCTATTCCCACCAGAGAGGGCTCTTGCTCGGATATCCATGGGAAAGCTGTGTATGCGTCCTCGTCCTGTTCCCCCCAGATACTCCTGACTCTGTCCACTATGCCCGAGAATATGTTGGCGACCTGCTCATTTGCCTTGGACCCTGGGTCATATTCGCCATATGGACCGACGTGATACACGAGATGCCTTGCGTTGATGATCTTCCCAGCCTGCATTGACGCCTCCATCTTGGCCAATGACCTGTTCCTTTCCCTTCGATTGCCCAGAAGCTCGGCGTAGTATGGCCCATGGAGATTCATCTCTATGCCAGAATCCCATGACAGGATGCCCGCCTGCCAATACTGGTCGAAGTGCTTGGGCTGGACTGGTCTGACTGTTTGTATCTCCATGGCCTCCAAGCCCAATGCAGTGATGTCATCCATGCCCTCTACAATAGTACGTCCTTTGCAGGAGAGGGGGACGCCTGCCGGACCTAGTTTGAGTGGCATGCTTGTTACCTCGCGGGACCGACCGAAAGGACGCCCCTTCAAAAGGGGTTTCTGATAAAAGTACGAATTGTGCCCTCAGAGTCGATTTACTGCCAAGAGGCAGCTTCTCTAATGCCGCCAATTCCAGTTCCTGAATATGGCAGTGATTTGAGGAAACCAGCAAGCCATACTAGGCCATCCCGATGAGATCGGATATCGACATCGAAGCCGCCCATGGCATGTGATACAGATGCTGCCCTCCCCTCTTCTGTGATGCCACAAACAATCGGGACCATTGTTTTCTCCCTAACCTCGGAGAGAAAATTCTCTTTATCCATCCGCTCAAGAGCGGTCACAAATTCAATTGCTTCATTGGTGAAGAAAAGAACGTGAATCTGTCTCATCTTTCCAATCACCAAGCCCCATGTCTTTGGCATCAGTTCCGGGGGGTCTACCATGTCAACCAACATAACATTCCTGCAGCCCTCGAGCTCGGCGAATGTCATCGAGGCGGACCATGCCATTGCAGGACTTTGTCCTAGATTGACCAAAGATGAGTCGTTGACCATCCAGTGTGCCGTTTCCATTAGTTCCTTCCAATCGATGACACCATGGTCGAATGACTCGAATGACTCACCGGGGGACGACGTCACGATAGTACTAGGTACATCCATTGCAATGGCTATGGAAGCGAGCGTGCTAGCAAGATCGCTTTCATTGGGCTCCCCGAGTGAGATCAACCGAGGAGGGGACTTCATGTGCGAACCTGAGGAGTGCCGGTCATAGGATTAGTGGTCCAGCTTCCACCTTAGTAATGCAATAGCCCCACCTAGGCCAAGCAGTTGCTGTCCAGCATCATGGTCGACTGAAGCTTGAATTACCTCTCCCCTAGATGATTTGATTTCCTTACATATCTTCTCCCATCTTCCTTTCGAGGTATCGTCCCCCTCCCTTATCATCGAGGCATCGATAATCAGTGACTCGACTGCCCCTTGTGAGGCCGCATCGGATATCAGAGATATTCCGTAAGTCACTGCGCCGTCTACTGAGACCCTCCTCAGTGCCTCTTCTATAGCTCTGATTTCCTTAACCAGTACGTGTTCACCTAGGACCGCGTCTGCGGCCCCCTCTGAGAGAACCTCGTTGGCTGCGGACCTTCCACCTATTGAGGTCGGGGCGTTCGTTATCGTATTCTTCGACCCAGAGTCTCTGAGGCTCTTCTCGAACTTCTCTCTTGCCATCCCAGGACCGCATATTACCAGTGGCATCTCGTCATTGAAAACCATACCAACTTCCTTTGCCACATCCTGAAAGAATGCATTTCTGACCGAGGATGGATCGTTAACCCTCTTGCCCCCTCCTCTCATGGAGAATTGGGAGACGTCCCTTATCCCCCTTGATGTGACCTCGAATACCAGAATCTCATCTGACTCAACGACTATGAGTCCGGCTTTGGCCTTGACTCCAGATGATATTGCCTCGGTGATAAGGTCCAGATCCGATCTTTCCAAACCCCCCTCACGGGATATCTCTACTTCGTCCCCCGGGGATACGATGTGAGTATGATGACTGCCGACATCTATCTTCGCCTCCTTGATGACCCCATGAACCCTCAGATTATCCGTAAATGACTGAAATGCAGTCTCATGAGCATCTAGAACTATCCACATTGGCTTTCTCTCGGCGCTCTTTGCTCTGCCGTCCTCCTTGGTACCCGTGGTGGAGTCCCTCCTATGCGAGAGCATGCCCACCGAGGAGCCCTTTCTACAAATCTTGGAAAGCACCCAGAGATCGTCTTCATCCTCTACTCGAAGACGAACTCCCTCATCGAGGCGCTTTACTCTGCGCATATTCCCACCTATCCGAAGACTCCTTTGAGTCGGCCATCTTCATCCATGTCCATGTCCATTGCTGCAGGCCTGCTGGGAAGCCCTGGCATAGTCATCATAGATCCGCAAACAGCGACGATGAATCCTGCACCCGCATTCAGCCTCGCCTCCCTAACCTGCAAGGTAAAGCCAACAGGGGCGCCCAAGACTTTCTTGTCGTGGCTGAAAGAGTACTGAGTCTTGGCCATACAGACTGGCAGACTTCCGAAGCCCCATTTCTCAAACTTCTCGATGGATGAAGCGGCTGATGGGCTGAGATCGACATTATCCGCGCCATACACATTGGTACCGATTCTGAGTATCGCCTCCTTGGATGGCATTCCCGGATCAACAATTGGAGTGAATGGACTCCCTCCCTCCTCGTGTGATTTACAAGCGGATACTACTGAATCAGCTAGATCGGCAGCGCCCGCTCCGCCTTTTGAGAATCCATCAAACACGACTATGTCAATGGCCCCGGCCTTCGTTGCCTCACTCCTGATGGCTTCTATTTCTGCATCTGTATCTGTGTGGAATCTGTTTATTGAAACGACTACTGGTATGGAAGTTGTGGCTAGATTCTTGACGTGCCTCCTGAGGTTGGAGGCAGCTCCGGACCTCACTGCTTCGACATTCTCAGTTTCGATTTCTTCCTTGGTAGGTCTCGAGCCCCCTCCCCCTGCGACTCCGCCTCCATGTAGCTTCATCGATCTGACTGTGACATTGAGAACGATGCAACTAGGAGAAATGCCAGAGGCGAGGGATTTGATGTGCAAGGCCTTTTCAGCTCCCATCTCTGCTCCGAATCCCGCCTCTGTGACAACGTAATCGGATCTGGAGAGAGCTAGTTCGTCGGCGATAATTGATGAGTTGCCGTGAGCGATGTTGGCGAATGGCCCACAATGGACGAATGCAGGATTGCCCTCCAATGTTTGAACCAGGTTTGGCAGCATGGCCTCTCTCAGAAGCAGTGCCATGGAACCAGCGGCTCCGAGATCCTCGGCTGTAACGGGACTTCCAGAATTCGATTCGGCCACAATTATCCTTCCGAGCCTCTCCCTGAGATCTGCATAGCTTTTGGAGAGCGATAGAATAGCCATTACTTCGCTCGCGGCAGTAATATCGAATCTCTCCGACCTTGTAACACCGGTAGCTGGCCCCCCTAGGCCTATGCTTACTTCCCTCAGGGTCCTGTCATTCATGTCGATGACTCTGGGCCAGAATATCCTATTGGTGTCAATATCGAGTTCGTTCCCCCTGTGCAGATGATTGTCCAGAATGGCTGAGCAGAGATTGTGAGCAGATGTTATCGCATGAAGGTCTCCAGTGAAGTGCAGGTTAATCTGCTCCATTGGCAAGACCTGTGAGAAACCGCCTCCAGCTGCACCCCCCTTGATTCCAAAAACCGGCCCCAGTGAGGGCTCTCTGATTACACAGCAGGCATTGTGTCCGCGATGGTTCAGTCCTTGATTGAGCCCGATTGTGGTCACAGTCTTACCTTCCCCATATGGAGTTGGATTTACACTAGTAACGAGAATCAGCTTTCCCTTTTTGTTAGTCATGCCTGATGACAAAGCGTCCCATGAGACTTTGGCGATATGAGGGCCGTGAAGAATCAGGTCACTGCTAGCCAATCCCAACTGTTTTGCAACTTCCTCGATTTTCATCGGCTCCGCTGCTCGGGCTATCTCAAGGTCGCTGTCCATGCCCCCCGGAGGGGCCACACATACCCGTTATTTTCGGTCAAGTCAGCCTCATCGCATTGGAGGTGCGTACTGAAGTCCACCCTCGCTAACCAGAGCGTTGTATGTCCCGGAACGAGATATCAGGCATCCAGTCATTGCATCAGAGCCACCGAAACCATCGTATGAGCCATCACAGAATGACCTGTCGTAAGCCTCACCGTAGTTTCCAACTGAGTCTAGAACGTTCTGTACCCAAGTGGATGGCAATGGATTTGCATCAGTACCCAATCCAAGGTTGCTGTAGAGCAACCTGTCGACCGAGGGATCCGAGGTGTCGGCGCTTCCGTAGTTTGTCGAGGAAATGCCCATCTCCTCAGCGGTCACCATCGCATACCATACCCAGCTGACTATCTCGTTCCATTCGGTGTCGTAATCACGTGTGACAGCGGCCAGGGGCTCTTTGGACAGCAACTCCTGTCCAATCCAAATATCCACATCTCCCATTGAGCCATCGTTTTCCATTTGCCACTTTTTGGCCACTAGGAATGACATGTCTCCAGTAATGGCGTCACAGCCACCGTTGATGAATTCCTCATCTGCTTCCCATGAGCTTCCAACATTCACCGTAGTGAATGAAACCCCACTATGGGAAGACCAATCCTGCAGATTTCCCTCGGTGGTCGTTCCAGTGCCAACGCAGATGTTCGCCCCGTCCAGTCCGTACACAGAGTTGCTAGCGTCTGCGGCAGTAATGAAGTCCGAGCGGACCATGATCCCCTGACCGTCATAGAAGTTTATCCCAGCGAAGTCAGCGTTCAGACCCGCGTCACGACTGGTAGTCCAGGTCGTGGTTCGAATCAGAACGTCGATTGTGCCATCAGCCAACGAGTAGAAGCGATTCGAGCCCGATGCCGGGATGTACTCTATATCATCGTCGGGGGATATACCAATAGCTGCAGCTATAGCACGGCAATACTCTATGTCAAGGCCAGAACGAGCCCCATTCGAATCTACGTAATTCATCCCGTACTGATCTGACTTAACCCCGCACCTCATAGAGCCGCGTTCCATAATGGTGTCCAGAGTACTGACTGGGGCGCCTTCCGCATATCCCTGAAGGTATCCTGAATACCATTCTTCTTCCAAATCATCCGAAAAGTCGGCCATTAATTTCTGATATCTAGCCTCATCGGCCTCAGCCTCCGATTCTAATCCGGCAATTCTTTCTTGGTCGTTCTCGACTTGGGACTCCAACTCTGCAATTCGTTCGTTGGCAGTATTCAATTCGGTATCATCGCCAGTACATCCTGAGAGAGAGACGGCAGTCAGCATTAGGGCCATACAGAATACGATTGTCCTATTCATGGTCAATGAAGACCCTCAGAGGACATGAATGTTGAGGCGAAAAATGAATTTGGAAGCCCCTATCCCCGGAAAGTTATGGTCATCGTTAACATCTAATCAGGACTACGGACCGAATAATTCTCAATGACTTGCTAGTACGGTTGGATATGACGGATGATGCTGAGGAGGGAGGAGGGGGGAGAATTGCCCCCTCTTTCTGGGGAGTGGCTGGGAATCCGGTTTCTCACTCCATCACTCCTAAATTGTTCAGCATTGTTGGAGAAAGGCTTGGCATCAGGGGCGTTTCTTCCGTTTCCATCCATGCAGACGACGTTGCCGAGTTCTTCCGGGAAACTGCTGAAATGGAGGGAGACCTGTGGATTTCATGCACCTCTCCTCTGAAGCATGCTCTTTCTGAGTATCTCGGGTACCAAGAAGGAGACAGGCATGGAGGGATAAATCAGATAGTCAGATCGGAAGGAAGGTGGTCATTCGTCAATACTGATGGAGACGGTTTCATGGAAGCTTGCAGACATATCGGAATAGACCCTGTCTCATCCACTATCAGGATTAGGGGCGGTGGATCGACGGCTCGATCCATAGCCCATGCATGGTCCAAGGCAGGTGGTTCGATATGTACCGAATTGGGAAGACGGGCGCTTGGAGAAGGGCCATGGTCAGACTCAGTCATCGATAGCGAGGAAGCGGATATCGCGATAGATCTTGATGCCCTCCCCGGGGGGGGCAAAAGTGTCGATCTCAAAGCGGGAATCCAGTTATCCGCCTCCTACTCGGAGGATTCTAGCACTGAGGATTTTGCAGTTATGATGGTCGCAGCTCAGCATCTTGTGGCATGGAGGTCGCTATTCGCACCGGAGATGTCAGCGGATATTCCGACGCTCTCTGAGCTCCTTGCCATACTGCGTGACACAATGAACTAGAGGGATGCGAAAAACAAGCTAACTCGTTTCTACTCCTCTTCCGTTACCATTTGCGATTGAGATGTCAGAGTAAGAAGAATCGGGATCAAGGTCATTATCCACCAGTGGAGAATCTCTCCCGGTCCCACCTCCATCTCTCCGTGGAACCTGATCAGTGACTCGTGACCTGGTTCTCCCTCGGAAGGTGGTGAATCAATGACTGATTGCCTTTCATCCTCCTCGAGAAGACCTAGGTCATACCCCACCGAGTCGAAGTGGAATGTTATTCCATTGAAACCAATACTGGCCCCGCTAGTCTCCCGATAGTGTGCGAACTGATCCTCCCCCACCGAGTTTTGCTGTGTGGCGCTGTCGAAACCGCCTGTTGATGAGGAGTCGTCACTCTCATCGGCCCCGGCAATTCCAAAGTCCACGGCGATAGCCAGGGGTACCGCAGTCAGGATAACGATCATGCCGATTAACCACATTGTTACAAGTCCGGACTTCATTCTCCTCGAGGGTCTTTTTGTGGCAAGGAAAATAGCAGCTATCAGTGCGAACATTGTCATCTGGACGATGCTCCGGGATAGGTCGAGGCAGGACCCCACGCACTCGAAACCTCGTGATTCTCCAGAGTCCCCTGCCTCGGGGCCTTCACCCTGTTCATCGACGTTGGCTGTGACATCTTCCCTTTCCACCCAATACAGCAGAAGAGGAGTAGCGTTTTGGATGTTCATCTCAAAGGACTCTTGGTCACTGTCAATGACGTATTCGGATGAGATACTGGGATTTCTATCCAGGCCTTCAGTGTAAGTCCCAAGTGCTGAAATCTCAAACCATGCACCATTCCATCCCATTAACAGGAAGAATGCGGCAAACGCCAGCGATACCATTCCCTTGTTCTGCATCGTACCACTGGGAGTCTAGTCCTCTCTCTTAGAGGATGAGATCGCTGCAATCAAGAGGATTACGGAAATTGCCATTGCACCTATCCCAGGAACTGTGTCATCTCCATCGTCGGTTGGTAATCCGAAAGGCCTGAGTGGATCATCATCCTCCCAATCGAACAACCCGTCTCCGTCATCGTCCTGATCGAAGACATCAGGCACCCCATCCAAATCCGTATCAGTCAAATCGATGTCTGGGATAAACTCGGGACCCAATATGTCATACAAATCCTCGACATCATGCTTTGACCTCGGCGCTATGTCCTCCGAATCAGTCAAGCCGAGGATTTCTGCTTTCACATCCCTAGCGTCATCGCCATCATTGTAATCGATATTCAATTGGATGTCATGGCCTCTGACTCCGAAGATACTCGGGCCTAGCAGTACCTCTGATGAGTTGTCGCCATCCTCGTCGTTCATGATTGCCATTCCTACTACACGTGACTCTTCCGTATTCCAGAAGAGCAAACCACAGGAGTCTTCGAGGGACATGACTGGCTCTGTTGGGACATTGTCCTCAACCAATTCTGCCAGCTTCTCCCCGAAGGCTTCCATGGTCTTGTTTAGATTTGATTCCATCAGTGCCTCAATCATTCCCTCGAGTCTGCTTGCCGCTTCTCCGGTACCGTCATTCTCGTCGGAACCGTCGGAGCAGTCTTCCTCTCCGTCATTCTCCCAGTCTGCTGGGATTTGCTCCCCGCTGTCGCATGTGAAGGTGTCCATTCCACCAGACTCATCAGAGCCATCTGAGCAGTCCTCGTAACCGTCATTCTCCCAGTCTGCTGGGATTTCCTCGCCGTTATCACACAGGAATACGCCTGATCCGTCATCTCCAGATACTTCCTCCACCCATGACTCAACCTGTGACTGTATCACGTTCAGAAGCTCACTAACCCCATTATCGAATGCTGGCATAAGGGAGTGTCCCATCATGAATGCCATCCCAGGGGAAATAGGAGGGGTGACTCCGCACTGCACATCCACCATTGTGTCATCTATACTCAGTCTCTCAGTCCCTCCCACGGGCGGGCATTCCCAGTCCCATATCGAACCTGATGAGATCTGGATGTCGTCACTGAAGGTACCCTGGCCCGGAATGGAATCGGAAAGCTGGACATTGAATGCGTCTAAGTTGATTCCGAAATCCTCGGTCGGAAGGTCACTCATCTCTACAGACAAGGAATATCCGGTGAGAGTGGAGAACTCGCCCTCAATAATACCGCCTCCGTACTCGCCACCGCTTGTTGGTGATTCTGGGATACCAATGAACAGATAATCTCCGCTCCATTGGTATCGATTCCATCCGGATTCCCCCCATGGGGTTTCCCAGTAGATCAGACTGGAGTCTATCTGGTCTTCCCCTGCTAGTGGAAATCCGCATAGTCCCAAGGAGGAGTCCCACTGCTCCCCCCCGTCATCCATGCAGTCTGATTCGGATTGGTAGTGTTCCCTGCTATCGTATGCCTTGGAATACCAAATGTGGTCAGCGGTTCTAGCCACTATCTGATCTTCTTGTTCGTCAAACCACAAGTAGTGGTCTTCAGCCGGGGGCAAGTCCGGCTGACTGCCATCCAATGATAGATTCCGTGGAACTATGGTATTGCACCAGCTTGGCAGCGATATTCCTTCGATTGCTTCATTGTAGGATCCCTCATCCAGACTGGATAGAGAGGTGGCCTTGACATCGACTCTGCAATCCCATACCTCGTACTCATCAGAGCCATCTGAGCAGTCCTCATAACCATCATTCTCCCAGTCGGAGGGAATAACCTCCCCATTGTCACAGTAAAACGATTCATCCTCGTCGTTGTCCGATTGTTGGCTTAGATCGTGCAAGTAGTCCAATGGGCCATCTACCCTCCACTCGGAAGCCATAGAGGGTATCTCCATGGAAATTGAGTAGCCCAAGTCTATCTCAGGATTCTCAACTTCTCCATCCGCTATGACTTGGAAATTCATAGATAGGTCTGCGATGTCACTGATAGCTCCCGTCATCTCCAGATCGCCCCCATAAACCATCATTTCCGAATCAACGTACTCGGTATAACTTGCATCGACAACCAGTGTGATTTCTTGGGATGCACTGTACCAGATGTCTATGCTTTCGGAATCATCGTTCCAGGCCATGGTAAACCCGGCATTTGCGAGAAGCCCGTGCCTCAGTGTGAGCTCTGTCATCCTCTTAGTCACCTGGTGCGTATTTCCATATATGTCCTGTATCTCGATGATCTCGGGGTCATCCCATGATTCGATGTAGAAGTGGCTAGCTCCACTCAGGACCTGATCTGACTCCAAGATAAAACCAGCATAATCGGCGGCTTCTTCGAGATCCTCATTGGTTGCTTCCGTATCGACGCCTGTCATGTTCTGGACGTCTCCTTCGAAATGTCCCCAGTCGTAAGAAAGCCCCCAGATGGCAGAGTCGCTCGGACCTACTGCAGCAGCAGATGGGGCCATTGCCGATAGCAAAAATAGGCAGATGATGGCTGTCAGAGTCTTCTTTGTCATGGCTAACACAGGGAGTCTTATGGCTTGAGTATTGCCCCGAAAACCATCATAATGGGATGTTTCCATGCTTTTTCGGAGGTACCCATTCTCTCTTATTCAATAGGGGCTTTATGGCCCTGACGAGTAGTTTCCTGGTCTCTGAAGGCTCTATGACGTCATCGAGCCAGCCGTGCTTGGCAGCCACATATGGGTCGCCAAACTTGGACTTGTATTCGCCAATTAGGCCCTTCCTAACTTTGTCTACGTCATCAGCTTCAGATAGCTCCTTTCGATGTATGATGTTCACCGCACCATCTGCGCCCATTACTGCGAGCTCCCCCCCGGGCCAAGAGACATTGTAGTCGGATCCTAGATGCTTGCAGCTCATGGCCAGATATGCTCCACCGTAGGCCTTCCTAGTGACTACGGCGAGCTTTGGGACTGTGGCCTCCGCATACGAGTAGAGCAGCTTGGCGCCGTGTCTGATTATGCCTCCCCACTCCTGCACGGTCCCCGGGAGGAATCCAGGGACGTCTACGAACGTCACGATTGGGATATTGTAGCAGTCGCAGGTTCTGATGAATCTAGCAGCCTTCACTGAGGCATCAATATCGAGGCACCCTGCCAAAACACTAGGCTGGTTGCCCACTATTCCAACAGAATGCCCATCAAGACGGGCGAATCCTATGACGACGTTCTCTGCGTAGTACTCGGAAAGTTCGACAAACCTCCTCTCATCGACGATTTCCTTGATGACGTCTCTCATGTCATATGGCCGGTTTGGATCTTTGGGTACCAAGTCCTCCAAGCCCTCGCACGACCTATCTCCTGGATCGGGTCCCCTCGTCACCAATGGCTCTGCTAGAGTGTGATCTGGTAGGAATGAAAGTATCTCCGCAGTGATGTCAAACGCGTCTTGCTCGTCATCTGCTATCATGCATGCGACCCCGCTTCTGCTGGCATGCTGTTCAGCCCCCCCGAGACTGTCCTCATCCACGGATCCGTCAATAATCTCGGGAATCATGTATGGGCTTCTCATGAACATCCTGCCGTGCTCCGACCCCAGTATTACGAAATCGGACAGCCCTGCTGCTAGAGCGCTGACTCCCGATACGGTTCCGAGTACCAAGGAGAACATGGGGATTCGTCCCGAGCATGCGACCAGAATATCCAACAGCTCTCCTGTCGCACCCAGAGATGTCACTCCCTCCTCTACCCGCTGTCCGTCCCCATCCCAGATACCGATTAGTGGAAGCTGCGACTTCTCTGCGAATTCAGCGACCTTTGCCACCTTCCTCGCATGCATCTCGCCCATTGTCCCTGAAAATACGGCGTAGTCTTGGGCGAAGCAGACGACTCGCCGGCCATCGATCATACCGTGACCTGCGACCACCCCATCCCCCATGGGACGGTGGAGGTGCATGTTGTGATCGCCAGCTCTGTGCTGAACGAACGAGTCGACCTCGACGAATGACCCTTTATCGAGAAGATTCGATATTCTTTCCCTTGCAGTCTTCTTTCCCTCTGCCCTCAGTTCCCTGAGGCTCGATGAGTCTCCTGGAGAATGCGCCAATTGCCTCATCGCATCCAGGTCATCGCTCCGCGAGGCCTCCGGCATGGCATGTTCTTGTGAAAGACGGTACATCAGCAAGACGGCTAGGCGACAAAGCCGTCCCATCTTCTCATGTATTCGATAAACGTGTCACTGAGGCCTTGTTTTCTAAGATGTTCACTGGAAAACGGAGGCTTGAGTGGATCATACATCTCATCCGAAATGTGTGATGCCCAATCCGCATGTCCGATAGCAGATCTAGCTACGGCCACCATGTCGGCACCATGGCCCATCACGGATCTTGCTTGGATAGTTGACCAAATGCCACCGGCGGAGATGATGGGAACTGCTTGCCCGAGCCTCTCTGAGAACCACTGGGTCAGAGTTCTTTCATCGTCCGTGAACTCGGATGATCCCCAAGAGCAGTCCCAGCAGGAAATGTGCAAGAAGTCCACATCAGCTTCAGCGAGTAGCTCCCCAAGAACTAGGCTATCATGTAGCTTCACCCCTACCTTCTTGTGTTCTGGGGATATCCTTACTCCTATGATGAAATCTTCAGGGACCTTCATCCTGACATCATCGATAATCCTCATCAGGAATCTGGACCTCTCTTGGATCCCCCCTCCCCACTCATCGGTCCGTCTGTTGGTCTTCTCACCTAGGAACTGACAGATTAGGTACCCATGGGCCCCATGTAGCTCTATTCCATCGAACCCCGCCTTGGCGCACCTGGAAGCGGCATCTCCGAATGCGGAGATTATCTCGTCGATCTCTGAGGAGGAGAGTTCCCTCGAAGTTTCTTCGGAATCCTTGGACAGGGGATTCTCGCTGGCCGAGACGGGCCTTTCTCCCGTGATCTCCTCTGGTGCGAACATCCCCCCATGGAATATCTGTGCTAGGCTCAATGCCCCCCTTTCTCGGATACCGTCTGCTAGGACAGTGAGTCCCGGGATGTGGTGATCCCCCCACACTCCCATTTCCCCAACCCATCCTTGGCCCCCCTCAGTGACATGCGTTGCTGCAGTGGTGACTATGCCGAATCCTCCCTCGGCCCTCATGAGTAGCCAGTTTATCTCGTCTTCAGACAGTGTTCCATC
>PBZE01000023.1 GCA_002730095.1 Methanobacteriota archaeon
AATTTGGGTTGCGGCACCACCTATGTTAGAAAACATCACTTCGGCTATGATCAATGGCACTGGTTCCAGATTCAGTACTTTGGCAATTTGGATTGTGACAGGCACAATGAGGAGGATAGTAGTGACATTGTCCAGAAATGCTGAGAAAACAGCGGTTATGGTGCACAGAATGAATGTTAGTCTCCAAATTGAGCCACCGCTGAACGCGTAAGCCTGAACTGCGGCCCATTCAAACACCCCTGTCCTACCGAGTATGTCGACAATAATCATCATGCCAATTAGCAATCCAATTGTTTCCTCGTCTATCCAAGTGACTACGGTCCCTAAGTCAGGACCATTGCCGACATAGTGGAGAGTAACCACAGCAGCAATCCCTCCAATTGCAGCTGCCAGAGCCCTATGTACTATCTCAAACACAATCAGGGCATATACTGCGATTAGAATTGCGAAGGCCGCAGGGACTGCCCAATCGGGCATAACAGGGGGCGCCCATGCTCCTGACTCGGCTCCTGCTGCTAAGGCCCTTGTAAGGTACATGCATCTACGAAGGAAATACTACGTAAATATGTCACTGTATGGACGCCATGAATAATACCAATCATTTGCCTGACCAGAGGACCACAACATTCCCTCTACTGAACGAAATCTTAGAAGAAGTAGATGAGGCGAGAGATGAGAATAACTCGGACCTCTGTGCAGCGTCGCTGGCTATACCTCTGTTCAACTTTATTTTAACTAAAGACCTGCTAGACAGTTGATCGGAAATCTCCTCGATGACAGAATTGATTACACCCGATTTCCCTATCCTCACCGTAATCGGAAGATTTGGGTCTGATGAAATCTTGATTATCCTACCTGGAATTTCTGACATATTAATCTCTCACAAATGATGGGCCTAAAGTTCTTACTTCTTCACAATCCAAGCAGGTTTTTTTCAATGATTTGGAGCGAATCCTTAACCGATAATTTATACCGGGAATCAAGGCTTTCTTGCATTTTCTGCATATTGAGAATCCATAATATCCACTTCTTCTAATGCCATGTTTCTTACCAATTCTGAGGATCAGGCTAGCCGCTGAGTTTGAAATATCGGTATCGTAATTATTGAGCATTATGCACTCTAAATCTTTTATCGCCTCGGTGGCAACAGCCCTCCTAGACCTTGACCGCTTACTTCTATTACGGGACATTTCTAACTTTCCAACTCCTTCTCTATCAGAGCAGAAACTTGCTCTATACTACCTCTTCCATCTATTGAAATTACTCTCAAAGCCGAATTCACAGTCTCGTTTTCCTTGTACCAATTTGAAAGTGGCTTTGTTTGGCTATGGTACGCATTCAACCTACTCCTAACGGTGTCCTCTGTGTCATCCTTCCTCTGGACCAATCTAGAGGCTATGTCTAATGGTGCTGGATTGAATTTTACATGATAGATTTGACCGGTTTCTGGATCCATCCTCCTCCCAACAATTCTCTCAACTATTTCTTCGTCTGGAACCAAGATCATGATGACCATTGAAATCTCAGTGATTTCAGAAAGCTCCTCTGCTTGTGCGATTGTCCTTGGGAAACCATCGAAAAGGACTCCTTGTGAAGCATCATCCTGAGCCATCCTTTCGGAGATTAATCCAATGATTATCTTATCAGGAACTAGTAATCCTGCATCCATATACTCTTTGGCTTCAATGCCTAGTTGTGACCCTTCCTTGACTGCGGCCCTGAGCATGTCACCAGTCGATACCTGAGGCTTGCCTGTAACTCGGCTGATATTTCCTGCTTGAGTCCCCTTTCCGGCCCCTGGAGGGCCAAATAGCACTATAGAGGATGTGGAAGAATCTCTGTACATATGAATCCCAGATGGTTAGTGCTCATAACCATCACGGACGGTTCTGTTCCCACCATAGATGACCATACGCGCTCCATTGCTCCATAGTCCATCCCTCTGGGAGCCCTCCAAGAGGCAAAGGAGGTGCACCTTCGGGAGCAGTGGGGATCTCTAGAGATGGCAGCGATGACGAAGCTATAGCATCCCTCATCTCCTCATCGGAAACTGTGCCTGTGAGAACCTCTCCGGAAGCGCTGGTCTCCAGTGCGGCGGCCCTTCTCTCCGTTTTTGACCCGGATAGTAATGCCGATCCAGGAGGTATCAATTCTTCTTCTGGCCGAATTGCCAAAGATGAAGACCTCCTCATCCTCATTACCACGACTAACGATAGTGATACGATAACAAGGAAAATAGCGCCCATTGCCCATGAAGGGATAATCCCCTCAGTGGATTCACGGGCTTTACTGACTTTGAGTTGGAGATAACCATCGGTAGAGGATTCTAGACCGTTAGCACTGGAATTAGCAAAGAGTTCGACGTCGACGATTCCATACTCCGCATTTCCCGCTGGATCTGCAACTACTTCAATGACTATCGATTGACCTGGTTCGAGAGGACCTGCGGCTGACGGGTCAACTCCAATATTCCATCCCTCCTCGCCCTCTACTTCGAGAGAGACTTCAGTTTGCGAGTTTCCGATGTTCTGTAGAGTGACATCGAATGTCGCTGGATTTCCAGGAATAACATCTTCAATAACTGGATCCGAGATCGTGAGATCTAACCACGCTGATTCCTTGACAGTTACATCCAGCCAGATGGTGCGTGAAAGATCTTCTCCAGCAGGAGTAATGAATTGTATAATCACCGGTATTTGGTCTTCTTGGGGCCCGGCAGATATCGCACCTGGAAGCTCCAATGCGACTGAAATCACCGCTTGCTGATTCATGGCCATTGCAAAGTTTCCTGCAGTCATGAAGCCCCCGGACCAGTCAGAAGGAATGCTTCCCAAAGTTAGTGAGACTATCAAGTCGACATTTCCAGTATTTTTGATCATGATATTAGCAACCCCTGTTAGACCTGGTGCTGCGGAGATAGATTGGTCCCCCGATATATCTAGATCGGCTAGCTCCATAACAACCAACTTTGTTCTATTAGAAATGACCTCACCATCCGAATGAGTAGTTCTGATTGTTATGGTATTTGAGTCACCCATCTGTGCGGCCATTGGAACTATGGTATTAATTTGGAAACTGGCAGTCTGACCTGCGAGAATTTCAACTGTAAACGTCTCGAACGTCTCTTCATCTTCGTGGACTATCTGTATTGGCCAAGTATTCAATGAAGAAAAGGCCTCGACTTCAAAGGTCATGGGAATATTTCCATCATTACTCACTTCCAGTAGTGTGGACACCATTTCCCCATTCAGAACTGCTCTATCGGGAGCCAGTGCAACGGGCCCTAGTGGGACTCCCTCACCTGATGTGATATCAGTATGGAAATCGTCATTGGCCAGTACGAGTATAGTAACTGAATCATAGAGTACCAAGGATGGGTCATTTACTGACTGGGTCGTACAGGTTACAGTTTCAGTGGTACCTGCTGAGGGTTCGCCGTTGGGTAGTTGCGGAACTCTGATTTTAATTGGGAGCGTGGTGTAGAGAAGTCTCCCAATTGGATCTGTTAAAATTTCGGATGACTCAGAATCCCAGATATTAACGGGCCACGAATTATCAGTGGAACAAGAGACGTCATATTGAGTAGGGCCGTTTCCATCATTCCCTACTGCGAGAGAGAATGAAGCCCAATTTCCGGGTTCTGCCTCTGCTCCTGCCTCGCCGGCCAATACTGTGACTAGCCCCTCTATTCTCTCAACTTCTGCCTCTAACCTAATTACATTGTTCACCGTTGGTGCGTTTATGTCAAATAAATTCAAATCGGTTACAAAAGTTCCCGGAAGTGCGAAAATCTCACCCGGTAGTGAGGAAGATGAAGATTCTGGATGAGCGGTAAGGTTCAGTTCGATAATTACAGAGTCCCCTTCCGTCCCCATCGGACTCAAATCCCATGGACCAGACTCGTTCAAGAGTTTCCACCACTCATCAGAAGGAGGTTGAAGAACCCCATTCTCCGACACTACATTCACCGGGGAGACACTAAGTTGAACTGAAATCGGCGAGGTTCCTTCATTTTTGAGTTCTAACATGAAATACACGGAGCTTGAATCCCTTGGATTCATGGTCCTAGTTTTTGCATCTTGGAGCTCTGATGGAGAAGAGGGTTTCTCTCCACTCTCCAACAAAGGAGTCACTCTGACCCCTATCTGAGAAACTTGAACGACAATCTCAATGACATTGTTGTTGATGCCGATTAGCTCATCATTCAGTTCATCCACTTCGGAGGAGGAGTCTAGGGAGAGCCTCAGGATGTGTTCGCCCGTTGATGAGAATGAATGCGGGAATGAAAGGGAGTCCATAGAGCCACCAGATAGCTGGGAGCGTCTGGAAGAGAGCAATAAGTCCCCTGTGGTGACATCATGAATTTCTACATCATAGGGAGTTGTGATAGCAGTGGCTTGATTTCCCCATGCAGCCTCAATCAATACAGTATCGCCCTCTAATGGAGTTTCTATGGAAGTTGACAAGGAACCCTCGAAAACTGTTAGATCGGAATAATACAACTCCTCGCCCATAGAGCTTACCACTAGAGAGTAATCTTGTATATCGCCCCCAGAATTGCCGACTCTGATGGTCCAGACGCCTTGTGAAGCATCCTCTATCTTAACCCTTTCAAGATTATTTAGTCGATCTTCTGTACCTCCGGGAACGCTAAATCCTGAATTAAATTGGTTACCAATAAATGACACGCCTTGAGGAGAAGTCACTACTAAATCTAGGTCATTTACCAGTCTTGCTGCGGACTGATTTGCCACGGATGATCCTTTTACATCATTCCATGCAAGCGTGACATCTAATCCTGCACCGGATTGGACATCAAAGGTGTATGTGAATCCATGACCTGGATTTAGTTCTCTTGTATAGTCATACATTACACTCATTTCTTGCCCCGTGGGAGAGAGTGGGTAAAGGCTATTGTCGAGGGATAATTGCCCCCAACCCTCCGAAGGATTGGGGATATTGCTTGCTCCAATGTCCTCTGCACCGTTGATCAAAATTGCCCTGATCAAATCCGACCTTGGCTCACTCACCCCTTCCAATCTCAGAAATTGTCTGACCAAAGCAGAGGCCCCTGCGACGACGGGAGTTGCCATGGAGGTGCCGTTCATTGCGACATATAGAGGAGTAGACCCATCATCATGAGTAGCTGAAGAGCAGCCTACTCCATCGACAAGGCTTGCTTCGGCAGCCCTAGCAGAGCAGATTAGAACTCCGGGAGCGACTATCTCAGGCTTTATCCTGCCATCATTGGTTAGTCCAAGAGAAGAGAATGTAGCTACTCCTCCCTGAGGGGCTGTGTCGAGTGCTCCAGTAGTTGAGGCTCCTACAGTAAGGGCGTTTTTCGAGGTACCCGGTGGAGTTATTCCTTGGTCGGATCCTGAGCCAAAATCGCCAGCTGAGAAAAGAACCATGTATCCTGGATAGTCATATACAAAATCGTCGACGTTGGAAGATGTCTGGCTGTAGTTTCCTAGATTTGATGTCCCCCAACTGTTGGTATGAATCCTAGCATTCTGATTCCATGAATGTGTGAAAAGTCCATAGAGTGACCCATAAATCCCAAAGAATCCGCTCTGCGACTCGTGAGTGTACATGTGGAATGTGGCACTGGGTGCGACTCCAGTCATCGATGAGTCCCCTGTGCCGTCGCCAAGTAGCGTGGCAGCGACATGCGTGCCATGACCATTGAGCATGTCCGAATTATCATTATCTGGTCCAAATTGGCTGTACACAGACCTGATTCTTCCATCGAAGTCGCCGTGATCCTCATCCAGCCCAGTGTCCGAGATAGCAATCACTTCGCCAAAACCATCGAGAGTGGACGATGACATCTGGAATGCATCATTTATCCCCGTGATATTTCTTGCATTGCTATTGTAAATTGATGCTTCACTCTCAGGCTGAATGTGTAGAATTCTCCAGTCTGTGGACAGAAGGGGGACCCAAATGGAGCGAACTGCTTTCACAGTGCAAAGCCACGCATCACATTTTGAATTGGGCTCTTCGATTTGAGAGAATAACGACAAGTCTTTCTCCAGAGATGCCAGTTCTAATGCCCCCACATCGCTAGCTGGAAGAATCTCCAAATTCACTAAAGAAGATGGGTCTAATGACATTATTTCGGGCGATATCCTCCACAAATCTGGCATTGTGCCAAACCATCTTACGTCATCAATACCATTTATGATTGAATCGCCGGGAACGTTAGGGTGGAATCTTACTAACAGGGAATTGTCAGGCATGTAATCCAAGACTGATCCGCCAGCATCCAGAACAGCTGATACGATTCCCGAGATATCGGAGTCTACGGATTGAATAATGTAGATAGGCATGTGGGACTCTATCCCTTCAGTCGAGCCTCCTTCCCAGTCAAAGGTAGGAATTTCTTGATCCAATGGATCAAATGAGCCGAATGGCGAGTGAATTAGGCCGGATGACTGTTTGATCTGGTGGATGTATCCAACTGGGTCTTCGAATGCATTCCAATTTGGCCCTTGTGAAGATTCTTCATCTGATTGGCCGGAGTCTCTTTCTGGGACATCAAATGATGACCCTGAAACCATTCCAGAAAATGAAGAAAATAACAAAACCGTAATCACAAGGAAAGGTGTTTTCCTTGCATACATGGTTCCTTCGGAACCCAGAAGGCCTTTTGACAGTTAACCTAATTTGATTAGACAATAATCATGCAATTTTAGAGTGAATCTTGTGTGGAGCACTTAGATATTGTAGTAACTAGATATTGCGTCATCGGTCTTTTTTACGCTTTTTTGCCAGTTTTTCTCTATTTCCATTAGTGCTCTGACGCAATCAATATTCTCTGGAATTACATCACTCTCCTGATGAATGGCTTGGAAATAATATAATCTGTTACCCATAAGCCTAACTCCGTCCTCCCAGACAAAGATTTCATGTAAGTCCCCCCACTTTCTACCAATGTCTCTGGCCATTTCCATAACTTCTGCAGTAGTAGTAATTCTATTACCCTCTCCATTCATTACAATGACTCTAGGCGAACTCTTCCACATCTCTATTACTGACTCAGTCGAAAGTCCGTGTCCTTCAGGTAGATCTGCTATAATTGCGTGGACGTGCATTATAGTTGTAGGGACTGCCACTGCCAGAGAGTTAATTTCTATCTCTGGCTTTACTGTCATTACATCTGGCCCGTGATGGCTGGGGACCTTAAGAACTGGCTTAATTGCGTTTATTGGCCCCTTTTTCGAATCCCCCGGATCTGCTGCCCTACGGATCATCGTACATTCGACCTTCAATGAACCACAGTGTTCGTAAAGTGGGACCAATGTTCGCGAAAGACCTGTCGTATTACAGGACACGACTCTAGTGGTTTCTGCCCCATAATTTTCCGAGTGGTTTGCGCATGAAGTGTATGAAAGGCCAGTGAGTGAATGTTTCTCCCCCCCCTGGAAGATACTCTTAACTCCTGCATCTTGGTATTTACCCAAATTCTCTGCCCCCATTTTTCCAGGGGAACAATCTATGACCACATCAGAAATTGAAAGTAGGTCTTTAAGTCCCCCTTTGCACTTGAAAGGAGAGCTTTCGAAGGATGCGATCATATCTGGGTCATCAGAGGTACAATAAATGTCGAAATTCTTCCTTACAGCCATTTCACAACCGAAGCTAGGGCCTGTCTTCGTGACTCCGACCACTTCCATGTCATCTTGTGCATCCACTGCATCTGCAACTCTCTTACCTATCGTCCCATATCCATTGATAGCTACTCTCACTGTTGACACATTATGACCCCTGATGATATCGCCTCCGGTAGATGCTCTATCAAGATAACTCAATATCTGCTGTTTCAACCTAAGTATTCGAAAACCTCCGTCACAATGAAGACATTGGCCAGACTCGCAGTACTATGGCGATGAGGGAAGAGACGGCTAGGAGCGTCAAACTCAATAGGGAAATATCCAAGATGCTCCCAGAGGCCATAGAGAAGGATCGCCTCGTAAAAATTGGTTACGGCTCAGGAGGTGACACAAAGCCCAGAGATGGAGATTTTGGCGTGGTGACGCATCTTCCTGAAAATTCGAGGGTCCTAATACTTGGAAATCTTGGAGAGTGCGTTGGTTCGATGAACAGGGGCGGGACCTTGAATATCGAGGGATCTTGTGACTCAATGCTTGGAGCATTCCAGTCCAGTGGCAGAATTGTAGTTGAGAGGGACGTGGGCGATCGTCTAGCAATGAACATGAAAGGTGGCAGCATCATTGTCATGGGGTCTGCTGGAAGCGAAGCATGTGCGGGGATGTCGGACGGGACTGTTGTCATCAGGGGCCATGCGTCCTCGGGAGTCGGATCTGGAATGACTGGTGGAACATTAGTTGTAATGGGCTCAGTCGGCAATAATCCTGGATTCGGAATGACAGGTGGCAAGATCATTATTGCTGGGAGCTGCCCCCCTCCCGGAGAAGGGGCAAAAATGCGCTCGATTACACCTGAAGAGGTTCTGGAGGCTTCAAAGACCCTTGAGCCATTGGGACTCTCAATAGAAGATGATGCGCTGGTTCTGATACCAGAGGAAGGAGGATACAATAGAGGCGTCTCTCCGAAGAGATGGATTTCAGAAGGATTCGGAAATATTGCCATTAGCCCATTGGGGCCAGAAAGAATTGCGGAGCACTCTAGTGTCGATATGTCTGTCAGACTTTTCCCAGTTGGTACAGACGAGGGAGAGTTGGTTTTGGACATCCCGTGGGTGGTGAAATCTGACCAAGGGAACATAAAAAAATCCAGTACTAATCTCTCAAAGATGGTTAGGTCTAACCCATCTGAGGGAGACATTCTAGTCGTTGGAGAGGAAGAGATTTTGGCATTTCCAGAAAATATTTCTGGAGTATCGGGAGTGGTTTTGGATTTGCAAAATTTACCTCCAATGAATGATGCAGAAATTGAAGCGATACTCGTTTCCCTGACAAGTCAGATCGATGAAGGATGTTTGATTCTCTTGAGAGATGGTGTCGAGAGGGTGGAAGGGTTGTTTAGGCTGGTAGTGGATTTAGACCTTGATGGAGCTGTAGTTGGATTATCGACGCCCGGAGGGTGCAGAGCAGCAGCAGCGCTTCCTAGAATTGGCCTAGCTTCAAGGGCGATGGGCTTTGATTCTCAGAAAAGAATCGTCGCCATAGAGATTGACAGTCAACCTACCCCAGAGGATATGATAATCACCAGAGCTTCCGGATGTTCTTTCATAATTGGCCCTATTGATGATGGAAATGACGAGGAATATGTTCGAAGTAAAATAATACCTGAACTTGTCGGATTGATGAAAGAGTCGGGGATTCCCAGCTTGGGAAATGTTGGCAGGAGAGTTCTAAGGGCTAAAGATATGGATACAGCTGCTATAAGCGGTCTGAGATTGGTCGGATTCGAGAGGCCTTTACCCATGTGGTTAGGAAATTGAGGTATCGAAATGCCCACCATATCACTGAGTCATTCAATGATGGAGAGAATTCAGGAACTAAATGGTACTAGATATGATGGTTCAATTCTGACTGATTTGCTACCAGAAATGGGCTGCCCGGTGGAATCTAACAATGATGAAGAGATAGAGATAGAGGTTTTTCCTGACAGGCCGGACCTCCTGAGTCATGAGACAATGGCTAAGGCGATCAGGTCATTTACAGGAGTTGCGTCTCCGGATTCAGCAATATCGGTATCCCAAGGACAATTAAAAATTGGAGTAGATAAAACTCTGGAAGAAATTAGGCCTGTTATCATGGGCGCGATAGTTAGATCGGTAAGTACTGGCGAGAGTGCTCATGATAGGGATGCTTTCATACAGTCTCTAATGGACCACCAAGAGAAGCTCCATATGACCCTGGGGAGAAAGAGAACACTATCATCAATTGGAGTACATGATCTTTCAAAGCTCAGCCCTCCTTTCAGATATGTTTCAGTTACTGGAGAGTTCTCGTTCAGGCCACTGGCATCAGAAAGCGAAATGAGCATCTCAGAGATCCTATCTTCGCATCCTAAGGGCGTTGAGTATTCCTCACTTATGGCAGGTTTGAATACGTACCCTTTGATTCTTGATTCGAATGATGAAGTCATTTCATTCCCTCCCATAATTAACGGGGCCTGTACCACTGTCAGCGAAAGTACGACTGACTTTTTCATTGATGTGACGGGGTTTGATGAAAGGGCCTGTGAAACATGTTTGCTCCTGATATGCCTCTCCCTTAGTGAGCTAGGAGGTAGTGTGGAGAGTGTGGAAATCACTGGTTGGGATGGAGTTGTCAGAACAACACCCAGTTTTGAAAATAGAACTCATCGTGTTCCAAATCGATTGATTCGGAAAATTCTGGGCATGGATCTAAGCGATGAAAATATCGGTAAAGCGATTAAAAGAATGGGTGGTAAGCTAATCGAGTCACGGACCGTTACTGATGGTTCGGATAGGCAAGAAAGGTGGTCAGACTGTGTTGTGGGTGAAAGAGAGCACATATTCTCAATGCCCAGATGGCGGAGCGACATTATGCATCCAGTCGACATAGTTGAGGACATAGCGATTGGCCATGGATATGCTAATCTCCCTGAAGTTCTTTCATCCATACATATTGACTCAACTCCCTTGCAATCGTCAAATCTGCATCGTAGAGTCAGAATGAGTATGAGAGGCACTGGACTACAGGAGATACAAAGCCTGACACTATCTAATGAGAGGGATCAATTCGAAAGGACGGGATGGGGGCATATATCCGAAGTCACTGTTATTTCCAATCCCATTACTGTGGATCACACCTTACTGAGGCAGTATGTTCTACCTTCATTGATGAATCTTCTCGCGTCTAATAGGCATCATGAGCTTCCACAGAGAGTGTATGAACTCGGAGATGTAGTCCATGGGGGCGAAAATAAGTCTAGGGTGTCATGGGCATGTGCAGAGGTAGGTGCGGGATTCTCAGCTGCTAAGGGCATTGTCCAATCACTCCTGAGGGACCTTGGCGCGGAGGGTTCTTTGATCTCCTTCAGACCCACAGAAGAAAGCACGGGGCCATGGATTAGAGGCAGGGGGGCAAGAGTATTTGTCGGCGACACCGAGATAGGTGAGTTTGGAGAGGTTTCGCCGGCTGTAATTCAGTCATTTGGCATGAGGTCTCCAATTCACGCTGGAGAGTTTGACATTGAGAAGATTTCAGAGAGTATCAGTGACCCGCTGCAATAATCTTCGAGGCATCAAATAGGGGTAGAAATCAAAGCATGGAATGATGGGCGCGTGTCATGAGAAGCGGCATATTCTCTACTGCAGTGATTGTCGCATTATTCTTCACATGTTTTTCTCCTAGTATTTTTATTGGATCTATTGAGTCTAATTTGGAGCCTAATGAGGAGATTTCATCAGCGGTAAAAAACTCCTCCTCTGAAGGCCCAGACATAGAGTTCGGGGTCGAATCAGGTTCTATATTCAATATCGATCCAGATTCTTCAATAGGCATAAATGTCAATTTTAGCAGTCAAATAGAATCGCATAATGAAATTTTGTTGGCCATAGATTGGCCACAATCGTGGAGTGTTTCATGGAATCACGATTCTTCGCCTGATGTTGGCAGAGAGTACAATGTTTCTCCTGGCCAATTGATTTGGGTCGGTTTCACAATTTCTTCCCCGCCTGTCATTGGCGGAAATCCGTTATCTCAATCTCTACACCATTTCTCGATGTCTATTTCGTCCATAGAGGGGAACGTAATAGATTGGTACAATTTCTCCCTTAGATACGGAAATTATGATGGCGTCGAAATAATTCGAGGAGGAGGTACGTCATCTATTTCCGCCGGTGGTTCCGTAACTCTGGAGACTGTCGTCCGTAATACGGGAAATTCAATCAGAAGTCTGGAAATAGAAATCGTTGCCTTGGGAGATGATGGGAGTGAAATTTCTGAATCTGGCACATTCTTTTCTACGGGCACATGGAGTGCTTCAGTTATCGAAAGATGGAGGGTCGAGAACTTGGCTCCGAATGCAACTGGTTCTGTACTAGTTCAGGTTTTTTCTCCTAGTGAGATCGAGGAGGCTCTGACTTTTGAGATTCGTATTTGGAGTCCCGGAAACTCAGCCAGTATCTCATCCGTTGGTCATTTAGTAAACATTGTTTCCAGAGAAGGAGGGGATATTTCAATATTAGAGGATGGATGTAGTTCATCTGAGACTATTCCAGGAGATACCTGTGAAGTGAAGTTGATTTTAGCCAATACTGGGGATTCTCTTGCATCATACCAAATTTCTGCTTCGGGAACACCGGAATGGGTCGATCTGGAATATTCCAGTGATATTATTGAATTACAAAGCGGTGAGTTTTCAGACGCAATTAGTGTATTATGTCGGGTTAAAGAAGGTACGATTTACAACCAAAATGGCCAGATATCAATACGGATGCTGATCGAAGATTGGTCTCCGGGCGAGGTTTCTTTTGGAGTCAAATCTGGTGCTTTATTCTCATGGTCCTTGGAAGGCTCTGAAGAGAGCCTCGAGGAAGGAAATCTTACAAT
This sequence comes from Methanobacteriota archaeon, assembly GCA_002730095.1. GTDB lineage: Archaea > Thermoplasmatota > Poseidoniia > Poseidoniales > Thalassarchaeaceae > MGIIb-O5. The sequence goes on from PBZE01000023.1 coordinate 12,516, forward strand.
TTATTGGACTGTCAGAAATGAGGGGAATTCATTAGATGGGTTGACGGCATCCATTGACTCAAGCATAGTAACGGAATTTGGCATCGGATTGGAGGGGCGTGATTCGGATATATTGCTCTTCAATTCATCTAGGGCATTGGAAATATACCCTATTAGTCCAGGTGAGGGGGTGACGATAATCGGATGGATGGAAGTTCCCACTTCCGCTCCAATCGAGACTAATGCGAGCTTGTCAATAGAGATTAGGTCGGTAATGAGTCCAGAAATATTTTTTGTCGAGTCTGTTTCTGTGAATATCACCGGTGAAGAAGTACCCGAACTTGATTCTGAGAAAGAAGATATGAGGAAGGGGGCAGTAGAATTCCTAAATGTATGGCTAGAGCCAACAATGATCTTTTCAGTGACAATATTGGGCATCTTAGGGGTCTTTTTAGCTCTGAAAAAGACTAGTGGAACACTGGATAATGGTGAACTTCAACAAGAGGAGGAAGATTGGATGTCAAAGTTTTCTAGGAGTGAAGAGGCCAAGGTTTCTTTAGTGGTTGGTTCGGAAGTTGATGTATCCGAATTTGAGAGGGATTTCTTTGGCGATGGAGGCAGGCCCGATGCTCTAGATCAAAATGAAATAGCCATTGGTGAGATTAATGATGCCAGCAGGATTCTTGACAAGTCGAAAGAGGAATCTGATATTGAAGAAGCGATGAGGATAGCCGAAGAGTTGGACAGTCATGATCTCCTACATCCTGATAACATAATTTTAGACATTGAAGATTATTCGTCCTTTTCCGAGGAAAGGAAGGGTGAGAATCAAGGTCCCTCTGGCTTTGACCTAGAGCTGTGAGAGCATACAACATAGGTGTCGATGAGGCCGGAAGGGGGCCTGTTATCGGACCATTGGTGGTATGCGCTTTGGCAATTCCAGAAGGAGATTACTCGATTCTAGAAAAGATGGGGGCAAAAGATTCTAAGTCTCTTTCCAAGACAAAAAGAGGTGTAATTTCAAGATCTATAAGAGAGAAATGTATGACTAGAGGTTGGAAACTGGGAGTTTCCATATGCGAGCCTGTTAAAATTGATCTGAACAGTATCAAATCTAACCTTAACACTCTGGAGGTCGAGTTATTCTCCGAGGCGATAAAAAAAACTGTCCCTTCACGAACTGGTGGGGCCATCTATGTAGATGCTTGCGATACCGACCAAGACAGATTTGGCAATAATGTAAAGCTCTCCCTTGGTAATGAATGGTCCAAATGGGACATAATCTCCAGACATGGGCACGATCAATCTAATCTTCTGGTAGGGGCATCTAGCATCATAGCCAAAGATGTGAGGGACTCCGCAATATCTGATCTATCTGAAAAATTGGGAATGGATATTGGCTCTGGTTATCCTTCTGATCCAAAAACCAAGATTGCAGTCGTGGAGTTGATTTCCAGAGGCACCCCTCATGATTGCTTGAGATGGTCATGGTCGACAGTAAAGAATGCGTGGCTTTCCCTCCATAATTCCCCTGTACCCACTAGATCCGATGGAGGTGGAAATAATTCGCAAACAGATCTTCGGGCATGGTCAGACAGCAATCACAAATAGGGATGGCTGACGGCACAACTACAATGGCAGATGATTCTATGTTGGGTGAAGAGGCTTCATCCGCCATTCGTAAGTACGCACTGCAGAATGCAGTAGAATACAATGGAAACGGGAAATCGGGAAGTGTCCTCGGCAGGCTTCTTTCAGAATTCCCAGAGCTACGTTCACGTGCCAAAGATCTAGTTCCACTGATTTCAGAATATGTCGATGATGCTAATCTGATCGCTCGAGAACAGGGTTTGGATCGAGTAAGGGAAATTCTCGAGGAGACTAATCCGGAAGCACTTAACCGTGAAAGGCAGAAGAAGAGAGTCGGACTACCAGAATTAGACATTGATGAAACGGGTGATGTTATTCTTAGATTCGCTCCAAATCCAAATGGCCTTCTTTCAATTGGGCATTCTAGGGGAGTCGTGATTAATTCTGAATTTGCCAAGATGTATTCGGGCAAAGTCATACTCCGTTTTGACGATACTGATACTAAGGTCAAACCCCCTCTCGTATCTGCATACTCCTCTATTGAAAGGGAATTTGAATGGATATCTGGGGTTAAACCCGATGCGGTGATCAGGGCCAGTTCTAGAATGGACGTGTACTTGGAACACGCAGAGGAAATGATTTCTCTGGGTTTTTGCTACGTTTGCAAATGCTCAGCTTCTAAGTTCAAATCACTCAGAGATGAAATGGTGGCTTGCCCTTGTAGGGAAAACGGTATCGAAGAGAATCTGAATGGTTGGAAAATGATGATTCTTGGCGAAATTGGAGAAGGAGAGGGAGTGGTGAGGGTGAAAACAGAGCTTGACTTGCCCAACCCTGCATTAAGAGACTGGCCAGCACTTAGGATTCAACATACCCCTCACCCCTTAGTAGGAGACCAGTACAAGGTTTGGCCGTTGCTTGACTTTCAGAGTGCCGTTGAAGACCACCTCCAGGGAGTTACTCACATTGTACGAGGGAAGGATTTGATGGACAGCACTCGAAAACAGACTCTTCTGTACGAACATATGGGCTGGAAATATCCAAAGACATTATACTGGGGAAGAGTAAAATTGCATGATTTCGGGGGATTTTCCACGTCTTCTATTAGAGAGTCGATTGAGAAGGGGGATTTCTCTGGGTGGGATGATCCTAGGCTTCCAACAGTTGCAGCACTGAGGAGGAGGGGGTACACGCCAGAGGCCATTAGGGAGTTCTGGATTGAACTAGGACTGACGCAAAAGGATATTTCAATTTCTATGCAGACAATTGACTCCAAGAATTCTAAGATTATTGACCCAGATACAGTAAGACGTTCCTTTGTAGGGGATCCGGTTAAATTAAGTCTGATTTATCGGAAAGATTTGTCGGGAATTGTAGAGGGCGTCAGCATGAAAAATCATCCCGATCATCCAGAAATGGGATACAGAGAGTGGGGCCTCGAACATAGAGTCATTTACATCTCCAAGAATGACTATTTTGAAGGAATTGTGAGACTGAAAGACTTTGCTGATATTGAAATAGAAGGTAAAAATGCAATCTTCATCTCAAGGGAAAGGGGCGAAAGCGCACACATTATTCACTGGAATTCTTCTGATAACTGCCGTATGGCAGAAATTATGATTCCCGAGGATGGCGAAAATAAAATCATCAGTGGCCTCATTGAAGATTCAGAATATAGAGTTGGTCAGATAATTCAATTGGAGAGAATGGGCTTTGCAAAGATAGAATCCGTCAGCAATGAAAGCGGCAACATTAGCTTGATTTGGCTGCATGGCTGAGCTGTTTGAGCTCATTTATCGCTATTGAAGCGACCCAATAGGGGTTGAGTTCAAGATGTCGGTGTTCTGTCGGACATCATGGGAGTGCATGGCAGAGCTCTGCCCACGTTACTCGTCTTGATTTTCTTGACAGGAATTTTGGGTCCACTGTCGGTTGTTTCGTCGCAGCAGTCGAACTGTTGCTCGGATGATAGTTTCGAGTTGTTTCTGAGGGGCGATGCTGATTCTGGAGATTTGACCCCATTTGAATCCGAGGTAGATGAAGGGGATTCGAAATTAGTAAATCAGGTTCTTCAACCAGTGGAGGTTGGAACTTGGAAAGTGGCATGGGGTATAGATGGAGAATATCCTTCCGATAACTGGGACTTCAACGTGCACTACGAGGTGCAAGGTGCTGTTGGAGTTAACATCAATATGACTGTAGAAGTAAGAATAGGTGGCTCATTCTATGAGGGCGGGACAACTGGCATTGAGCCTTACCTAACTGGAGAGGGAGATGTACAGTCTGTTATAGAAATTGAATCTGGGGATGTCAGGCAGGATGATATCGTAGAGGTGTCCCTGATCGTGCAATTGTTGGGATTCAACCAGCCTGGTGATGACTCTGGAGTAATTTTTCACTGGGGTAGCTCTGATAAGCCTTCCAGTATTTCTGTTAAGATGCCCCTAGTGGAAATTGAGATGAAAGAAGCGAGTGTGAGTGGGAATCTTGTATACTTCCCGATCCTAATCTCATCTGGATTCGAAGATAGAATTTGGTCATCTTCCAGCGGAGTTTTTGAGGTTCAGAATATAGCTGTATCAGATAAGCCCGTTGCGACACTTGTGGATGGTGGAGTCGAGGTTACCTTTGTATGGAGCATGCCTGAGGGGGTAGAAAGTGGCTCATTCCTCACTGAATTTATACTAGAGCCGCAAAATGGCTTACAGATTGGAACTAATATGACTCATTTCATAGAGTCAGGAGGAGATGATGGAGGAGGGGGTTCTTGGTATCCAGCTAACGAGCCACTAAGGAGTGGCGGATCGAATATACTCATTGATGTTGATGCGGGATGGGACGGCAAGGAGGTAACAAAGAAGATATCTCTTGAGTTCGACGGTTCAATGTCACAGTGGATGAGATGGGGCTTGGATAACATAGGAAATTCAAGTCTCGGATCTAGCAGTTGGTGGAGGAGTTTGAACTCATATTCGAGCTCGGTACCTGATTCTGACTACAATAATAAGATGGTTGATAATTCTGAAATCAGCGCCCTTGAGGGCTATCTGACTGGATCTAATTCTGACTTGGAGTCATTCCTAACTAACGGACTTTTTATTGAGGCGGAGTCGATAATTGGAATAGATCCATTCGAACTAGGTCCGACTCAAGTTTCAGTCGACTTAGGAGGGACGAGTGGGTTTAGTTCCGAGACAATAACCATCAGAATTTCAACATCTTACTCATTGATGGAAGGAGAAAGACAACTTCTCATTGAGAGCTTTTCTAGGACTTCTGATGAGGAGTATTGGACTGGTATTTCTATTGACATTCGTATTGAGGGATCGATGTTAACTGATATTGGCATTGTTTCCGCAAGTGGAATCGAATACTCACATAGAAGATGGATAATTTCGGAGACCCTGGTCGTAGATAACTCTGATTTAGACTCCGAGGATTCCTTCAGAGTTGAGTTCACTCCCTCTGGTAACGGACTCTTCAGTGTATTACTAGGATCAGGAATGATGGTTTTGATTCTGAGCCTATCAATAGGAGCAGGTATGACAATGACCAGGAGGAGATCTAGGTTCCCGACAATGATTACAGTTGCCACACTTGGAATACTATCATTCTCGATTTACTTCCTAGGGCTACCAATGCAGATGGTTCTAGGAGTTGTGGCCAGTAGTGTCTTACTTGTCTTCCCGATATCTTTACTCTCTCCCAAGACAGGAGTTGGCGGAGTAAGTAATTCGAATGCTCCGAGAGTAAAATGTCCTTCTTGTGGCTCTATGGTCGTTGTGGAGTCCGATGTACGTCCATTGCGAATAACTTGCGACGGGTGTGGAAGTGTGATTAGGATAGAAGAGTGATCACAACTTCCCATTTCTAATCAGGCCATCAATTATCTCTGATGCAGCGATTCTTTGATCTCTGCCATTCCAGATTGATGATGAGCTTCTTATCTGACTAGCCAAATCCGATTTCCAACCTGGGGCCATGATACAATTCCATACTATTTCTTCTAATCTGGAAGTTGAAGGGATTTTTTTATGTAGAACTTCCCTGCACATATGGGAGATCGACCTTGCCCTTCCCTCTTCACCCATTGAATCCCATCTTGCAGATATTTCTTTGAGATTTTCGGAATCAATAAAATCTAGATTTTCGACATTGGGGAGTGGAACTTCTGTTATTGGAACTACCCTTATGCTCCCCTCCAATCTTAGGGCATCCTTGAGTGAAGCATAAACCGGGTCATATGTCATATCCATACATTGATGAATCCAATTACCAGAAATGGCCCATGGCCTCATTCTTCTGACATTGGATCCTGAGGGCGAGATTAGTTGAGCAATACAGTGACTAATCGAAACAGTTGTCAAGGGGCCGACTTTACTATCTCCCTGATGTCCCGAAAGTGCAATAGACATGGTTTCTGTCACTGTTAGAATATTGCGCTTAGAGTCCCAATCAACTCCCTTGCCCTCGTTAGTTGTATCAATTACTATGCAATTAGTCATTCCTTCGGAGACAGTTCCCTCTATCCGCCTTCTATAATGAACCTTTGATTCAAGTAAAGCTGCCTCGATTGGGGCTATCGAGAGAGCACCCTGAAGATTGGCCTCCGAGAGTATTGTAATTGGGAGTTTCGAATCGATTAGTTCAGCGACTGCATTCCTTGTCGGAACTTCAATGGCAGAGAATAATTCTGCAGAGATAAGCTCGCGCACAAATCACCTGAACAGATGGCAGTACAAATCTACTACTGTCATTACTCGACCATTAGACGCAGTTGATCTCTCTTGTACTGCCAGTCACTGTCTAGCTTTTCATTGCCCTTGTAGTATTTTGCAAGGCGTCGAATCTTTGACTCGCAAAGCTCCAACTGTCTCCTGTTATGCTTGTCTTTAGGATTGTTACTGAGATGGTCAATTAGCCCCTGTGCCCTCCTCATCAGATTCATCATATCCTCGGGATAATTTGGCACGACTCCGTTTCTGGAAAGTATTTGGGAAATCCTCTCACCTGTAGCTAATCGAACATCGGGAACTGCGAATCTATCCCTGAGGATGGTCCCTATCATTGCATTTGAATGGCCTTCCTTGTTCAAATCTAATATGTGTGATTCAATGACCTTCTTGTCGTTTTCTGACCACTTTGGAGGCTCACTAGAGAATGGCTTAGATGAGCCACTGGACCCTTTTCCGCCGGAATGCATGCGTGACATCTGACAATCTCCGAGGGCGGCGACCTGCTCTCCCTCTTTAACGACTACGTAGGCATAATGCCTTGTTGGTCACAGTCTGTGACGTGCCTTGGCTAGTCTTCCAGGACCGTGTGGCCACTCCCACCCCGGTGCTACTGCCCTTGCACTTCCGATTAGCTTCTCATTCTGAGTTACCAAGACCTCGTCCCCCATTCTGATTTGTCCGACAAATGATTCGATATTCGTAGGGAAAACATCTCCTTTCCAGTCGTGCCCTTCGGAAATACTCACAGATGGAAATTTTCCGCTCTCTAACAAAAGGGGTAATGATTTCTTGGAAAATGCGAATCTTCCATCGCGTGGATTCCATTTGGCCAACTGTTCGTCATTCTTTGAGATACTCAATATGGGCAATCTCCCAGACACATCGGCGCCATCAAGCCAATCATCGGTCCCATGAATGAATCTAGATCTAGATTTCATCAGTTCAATTCTATTCTTCTTTTCAGAAACATCCTGTAGATTCAATTTGCCTACTGCTTCTGATACAGAAATACTGAGTTCTGACAGAGATTCTTTTGATCCTGCAGTACCCAACCTAGTATCCTTGACGATGGCTGAACCAATGCTAAGCTCTATTCCTGAGTGATTTATCACATAAGCGTAGTTGGACCTCCTGCAGATATCAGTAACCATTGAATTAATCATATCTAATTCATCCACATCCCAGTCTCCAGTAACGGGGATATCGTAGTGTGCAGCGGGCCAAAGATCCTCAAGCTCCCTAGGAACTAACCCAAGGGGAGATGTGACCATAACCTGGTGTACCCTATTTGAAGAGATATTTTTGAGAAATCTGTGGTGACTTTGGGAAAGCCTGTATGGCTTTGTTGCGGAGCATGGCAACAGAACGAGTACTTCTGATTGATGTGCAGGAGGAATGTGGAGATCACATATCCTAGACCTCCAATCATGGACTAATTTGTCCTTCCTGCTCATAGAAGAATTATACCTCATCCTCCTACCTGAATTATCAACACTTGTCAGTATCGATGCATCGATATTATGATTCAATAATTGATCATGTCTCCTGAGCCTTTCCACAGACCTCGGACTTGAAAGACTAGATCTTTCCGCCAGTTCCCTAACTGTTCCGGATCTGATTGCCGACCTCAAGGATGCTATTGCCAGAGTCCAATGATTGATTTGGGAATCCATGCTAGAGTCTTCAGACAAGGAAGGGTCTGGGTCCCTTGGACCTTCGGAAGAAAGCAGGATTCCATTTGCGGATGCCAATCTAGATCTATTAAGATCGAAAAGATCCACTCCCAGCCATGATAGAAGAGAACAGTTGTCTGGCCCTGAAATTCCAGGGGCCCAAATCAGGGATGCAGGGAATCTCCTTCTTATCACATCAATTGCCTGGGACAGCTTTCCGGCAGAGTTGGAAAGCTGAGGGGCATCGGTTATTGCGATTACCGAAGGCTGTTTTTCTGAGTCTACTAATGAAATGTCGTGGTGCAGAGATTGCCATGAAATTGGTAAAAATTCCTTACCTTTTCCAAACTCACCAGAATCCGAAGAAGAGAGGCTGGAAGGCAATACCAGTCCTTCGGATGATTCCCAACTATCGCCTCCATCGAAGGGATAGCAAAGATTTGCTCTAGTGGAAAGGATCAATTTGGAAGGGAGATTATTAGAGTCCCTTCTGAAGCTGAATGGGGCCAGTTCCACTGGGAGTTTGGGGTCGAATTCAGAGAGTATTAACCCAGGGGCCCATGACCCGGGATTATTCCTATCTCCAATCGAGAATAGCCTCGAGAAACGGTTTCTAGAAACCACTTCTCTGGAGAGCGGCCTGTCACTCATGAGCCTGCGAGAGGAACTTTTCGCTTGAAGGATTCTAAGGCATGACTGTCTCGGAGTGCTATGAGAGCCGCGCGGGCTATTGCGATTTCAGTAATTTTGTTGCTGACATTAATGCCCCATACCATATCTTCTGAAAATGATGGAGTGGTCACAATATTAGAAGGACAGAGTGAAGATTCGGGGCCTTTTTGGATTCTTTTCACATGTAAGATTGAGTCATGCCCCGGAATGGAACTATTGATAATTGCTGATGGCGAGAGTTTTCACTCGTCGGACACCCATCATGTAGAGTGGAGTGGCATGTTTAACGAAACTATAGAATGGGAGTTAAGAGGAAGTGATTCTCTTGGCCCAGAAGATTTTGTTTTGAAATCGGTCTCCAGCACTGATGGAGGAATCGTGGAGGAGGGGGATCTCCCTGATATTGTTCCATCCCCGGGCCAGAATTCGGAATGGATTTCTATTGAAGCTTCTTCGGAGTGTCAGCTGAATAGGTGTGATGAACAAGATTGGGAGGCAGATGGGGTATCTTTCACTGGGTCATTACAAAGCTCTTCGGACGATGATGCGATTTTGGTATCAGGGAAATTTGGGGACGTCGTTAAGATATCCGGAATAACCAGCAAGGACGCAATCGATATAGAACTCTGGTCCAGAGGCGAAACGAAGACTCTGATCAAAAGTATCTCATCGGTGGGCTTCGATAATGAACTGTTAGATTACCCAGGGGAATCGGAACTTTGGATTCGTGTCGTACACTCCAGTGAAGGTAGTTTCTCCCCCTACGAGTTGAAGATTGTAAGGTATGAGGGAGACAAGGAGGGGCCTGAAGGAGGCGAGCTACAAAATCCGTGGGAATACAGCTATCCTTTATTTTCAAATTCTTCAATTGAAAGTGTGTTCCGCGGACATATCTCAACCAGCGATTTGGAGGGCGATTCGATTCTAGTCTCAGCTGGCTCAAAGATAATGGTAAATACAATTTGTGAATTTTCTGGAGAAATCTCATTGGATGTAGTGATTCACAAACTGGGTAACGAGAGGGATGTGATCCTAGAGGATTTAGATGCTTGCCCAGAATATATTCAGACTCCTAAATCGACTACAGGAGTAGAATTTAGAATGAAATCCGAGGGGCTTACTGGATGGTCTATTGACGTGACTTCACACATGACTGGTGACGGCATACTAGAGGGCGATGCCCCTGACTTTCTTTGGAGTGAGACCGGCCCATCTGAATTTTGGACCTACATAAAACCCGGACCTGGATCAATATCTGGAAGCCTTGGAATAGGAGATTCAGTAGATATCCATCCGTTGGAGATAACAGATGAAAATGGCTCTCTGATATTTATCAGACCAGAGATGGATTCTCCCGTCACATATCAGATACAGGAATTAAATCCTGATAGTTGGCAGATTTTGAATTACACTAATGGGTCAATTATTAGCATACCGAAGGGCAATCATGCAATTAGAGTCGAGGGCCTCTCTCCGATACTTGGAGAGGTCGATTACGAATTCACGATCTTATATTTGGGAGAAAATATCCCTGATGAAGGAGAATATAGGGACTTATCTCACCTATTCACTAACTTCTATATCTTAATTGGATTTCTAATGATTCTACCTTTGCTTGTAGTATTATGGTGGAATAGGTCTACCATTCTACAGCGGCATTGGATTGCTAGGGATAATAAAAAACATGATTTGGAGAGATTGAAAATGCTCAGAAGAAGACTTTCGGAATCTATAGAAGACGTTTTAATTAGCCCCAGAGAGATAGAAAATGCACTAGGGAAATTGGGTGAAAGTCCATGGGATGGAATACTAGAAGAGTGGGGGAACCCCGATCTTAGGCATATGACTGATCAGATTGAGGTTTGTGCTTGGCGTCCTGTAGGCGTAAATTTCCTGATAATTGGAATCAGGACATTCGAAAAGATGTGGGAGTTAACTGCAATAAATTTGAACTCTCCTGAGGGGACAAGCGTCGAAATAAGAGGAGTTGAACCTTCATATTTGTGTGAAGGCGGGGATGTCTTCTTGGATTCCTTAGAGCCCCATAGTAGAAAATTTTTGAGAGTTTCAATCGGGGGAACACCTTCGAGCATAGAGTTGGAGGTCTCTGGATTAGTTGATGGTGAGCCACTAGCGGCAGTTCCCAGAGAGGCTTTGTTGTGGAATGAAGAAGAGTAAATCATCCTCTTCTTCTAGAAGCCTCTTCTCTAATTCTTTCTTCTACGTTATCCAAATTAGAACCAAGGATATCTGAAATCGACGAGATTGTCTTCTTTTGGTCCCTAGATAGTTTCTTGGGGATATCCAATTTCAGGACCACCATTACTGATCCCCTTCTTGAGCTTCCCTGAATAGGGAGTCCCCTCCCCTTTATTTCAATAGTATCACCTGGCTGAGATCCAGCACTGATGTTGACTACTAACGGCTTTCCATCGATGTGCGATAGTTCAATTTTTGAGCCCAGTGCAAGATCTGAAAAACCCACGGGCAGGCCCATCAGCAAATCCGAGGAGTCCCTTTCAAACCATGGATGCCTATGCATCTCAATCTCGATGTAGAGATCTCCGGGAGCCCCATTTTCAGATCTTGAAGCGCCTCCATGCCCCCTCATCCTAAGTCTTACTCCTGATGAAATTCCAGGAGGTACGGTGAACTTCACTTTCTTAGACTGTTGGGACATTCCCTGCCCACCACAAGAATTGCACGGATCTGGAATTATCTTCCCCCTTCCCTCGCAAGACGGGCAATCCGAAACTGCCCTCTGTGTGAATGGCCCTAGCCGTTCCAGTCTCTCTACTCTCCCCCTACCATCACATGCCGGGCAAATCTTCACTTTGTCAGGGGAATTTGATCCGGATCCATCACATTCAATACAGTTCCTCAGAGCCTGGATCTCTATCTCCTCCTCCGAACCATCCATTGCTACTTGGAAGGGCACCGTGTGTCGATAGATCAGATCATCTCCCTTGCTTGATCTTCTCCTTGATGACCCGAAGAATTGATTGAAGATTCCATCGAATCCTCCTCCAAAGAGATCATCTAAACTAATGTTGACGCCTTGAAATCCCCCTGGTCCAAAAGGCGAGGAGCCGTGGCCACTGTGTCCAAATGTGTCGTACTTTCTCCTTTCCTCGGGATTGGATAAAATAGCGTAAGCTTCCTGAACTTCCTTGAATTTTTTCTCTGCCTCAGAATCGTTGGGATTTTTATCCGGATGGAATTTTCTTGCTAGTGATCTGAATGCCTTCCTGATGTCGCCATCAGAGGAGTTCTTGCTAACTCCGAGAACCTCGTAGTAGTCCCTCTTCTCCGTCATCTTGTTACTGGCTGAGTAAGGGGTGATTTGAATCGTTCCCTATTGTATCAGGTAATTTCCACATGATGTGCAATACTGAGACCCACTATTATTGATAGTCCCACATTGATTGCAAGAGACTACCGACTTAACGGTAGATGATGAACCGGTACTTTCCCATGGACTATTGGGATCTTTGGACCTTGACTTATTTTTTTCGGATTTCTTCTGCGCCTTTAGTGTGGCTTTCTTTTCTCTCTCCTTGATTTTTTGGAGTCTTTTCTCTGCGGATCTGTCCAAAGATGAGTTTATGAATTTGGAAATGGAAATTCTACTTCGATTTTCCTGGGGACTCCCTACTGCCTCATCGTCCACAATAGTCTGCATCCCTGAAACGTGAACCTCGGCTTCGTAATCATCGTCAACCTCGGCCTCATTCATCTCGGTATTCAGACTACCGACCCTACCAGACATCCTAGTACTGACATTTCTTCTTACTTTGCTACTTGGGGTGTTGACTTTCGATTCTAGCCTCTGAAGGGCCTTGTCAGACTTCTCTTCCCACAGGCCCCTATCCTCACTCCTGTACGTCTTAGATAGCCTTCTAATTGCATTAGACCTATGATACTCGTGATCCTCCACCCTTGCATATCTAGAAAGCATGAAAAATCCAATTGCAATGGCAGTAATGTGCAAAGATGCCTCAAGGACAAAATCGTTTGAAATCACTTCTTCCAGAGCAGGTATTCCAAATCTTACCGCGACAATGCACAATGTTGGAGCAAGGAATAATGCCAACGATATAGCTGGAGAACGATTGGACATAGTTGCCCCTCAGAAATTTACCATTTGAATCATTCGTGTCGGGGATTCAGGCAACACAACTTTCAGCCCATGCCCCATCGAACAAACATGATCCGTGAGATTGAGGTCTCCACCACATTGCAGCCGCATGAAGACATAGAGATAGTCATGGATTCCGTAAAGTCCTTTTTTCCGGATTGGAGTCCGGATCTACCCTCTAGATCCGTGGGCTTTCCATCAGGCGATTCTCCCGAGATAATTCATGGCCTATCGTCGTCTCTTGATTCATTTCTAGATGCGATCAGGAAACAGTCGATATTGGATACGGCTCTGGATGCAATGACAATTGATGGGGACAACAGTATCTGTGAGTTCTCAATTTCTAGGTTAGCATCCCTGGCTGGAAAAGTATCATTCACCCTAGGAGAAAGGACTTTTGGAGGCTCCATAGACATCTCAATCTCCGGCATCAAGCTTTTACAATGGCTAGAATCTGCAACCTGGCATGAAGGAAGGAGGGGAGTCCCCAGATATGTAGGGGACGACTTGGCGATGAATAGAGACGGTAGCTACACGGAATGGTTCGACAAGAGGGGGAACTTAACTAGGGGCCCTGAGTAGGATCAGGTATTCCATTTAAGTGCCAATCTTCTATAGTTGGCAAGTCTGCTGGTAACCACTTAACATCCAGTAATTCGTGCTGAGTCAGCCATCTTGAATCCTCATGCTCCTTAAGTGAGATTTCATTTCCATTAACTATTCCACAATCAAAAATATGTAACTCTACATCCCTATCCTTGTAACTATATTTTATCTCGCAAATTTTTGATTTGGGAGTTACCGATATTTCCAGTTCTTCTTCTATTTCCCTTCGTAATGCGCCAGTTAGAGATTCCCCCTCCTCTACTTTTCCACCTGGAAACTCCCACCATCCGGACCATACGTCCCCATCTGGCCTCATACATGAAAAAATCCTATTTTGAGAATCCCTTAGCATGGCACCAACTACTACTATTTTCGGCCTATTTAACATCAATCTAAGCGTCCTTGAGACAACCTCGGTTTGTCTCTCAAGACTAACATAATCAGATTTTGGAAGGTGCATAAACAATACTGGAATCTTTAAATTGCGTGTTAGAGTTCTGAAATAGGTTTCGTTACAGACATAGCTACCGGCATCTTGACTCCACTCAACATCATCATCCGAATCAAACTCTTCGTCGAAGTTGTGTATACTTACTGTTGTCTCGAGGATTTCTGGGGAGTTTCTTTCTATTTTTTCGTTCACTAGTTTCCTACCTGAGTTATCCGGATATTCCATAGAAATCTTGTTTCTTGCATATCTTTCTAGGTTAATCTTGGTAGATTTACTTGAGAGTCCGAGATGCAGTACTGCGTCGAATCTTTGACTCTCCATCATCTCAGACGGTTTCTGTGAACCTTTCAAATCTACAGAAAGGATACAATATGTAATTTGGATACCCTCGATTCCCGTTTTGACGATCTCTTGGACTACGTCTGAAGACTCATTTGTGTCATGATCGTGGAATGGCTCGAATCCTGTCAGCAGAACCTTGTGGCGTTCCATGAGTCTTGCGGACAGATGGTAAGAATTGTGTTTTTCGTATCAATCATCAGTCACATTCATGCATATCGGCAATCTCCAATTCATCATGGAGCACGATTATGTCGTCATACTTCCCCCTGAAATCGAGGAGGAGGAAGTGACTGCGGCTGGTGTAATAGCCGTAATCTGGAGAGAGTTGAGCGGGGGCGTTGGACCATGGGGGGCATTGAGGCCCATAGTAGCCGTACTTCTCTCACTCATCCCATTCCTATTCCTTGGACAGCATTTCAATCGTCAACATAGAAAGTCAATTGGTTGGTTTGTTATACAATTCCCACTATTATTGTCAATTTTCCTCTGGCCTGTCCTATTCTTATGGTCAATAATTGATGCATGGTGGGTCTCAAACGGCATCGTTGCCAGATCGAGATAGTCAGAAGTCTTCCGGCAATTGTATTGGACTGAAGAGATGCCCTGGACTAGTTGATTTTGAAAGTTGCACTCTTATGTTATATTCCCAATCTCTTAGAATGGCAAGAGCAGAGATAAAGGGCAATTCAGTCTCATTTAGAATGGTCCTAATTATGGTGTCCAGTATGTCCATTCTATCTTGATCGACTGATTCCAAGACCCTTTCTAGGGGAAATGAGTCCAAAACCGCTGATTCTTGGACGGATTCTAATTGTCGAGGGGTCAATAACTCAACGGGAAGAGTTTCATTGCTCTTTGAAGCTGTTTCCTGCAGTTTTTCCAGTAAAATTCGGATGTACTTCGATACTACCAATGACACTTCGATGATCGGTTGACTATATTGATTGACAAAATTTACCATATTCTCTTGGAGAAATAGTAGCTTCTCTTCGATCGGGGAAGATGGAAGTGGAATCTGCCCGTCGTGTTCATCCATAGTTATTCCACGAGGAGGTCATTCATGAGTACTAGGTAGACCTATCGTCATATCTTATGGGAGATCCGCTATTACCCCTTACTCCATCCAATAAATCATCTTCTATCTCAAAATGGTCGTTCAGCCAATCTCCGTCAGTATCCCAATTTGTCGGATCGGTCCCGTCGGCGATCTGATCTCCGTCAATGTCTAGGATCCACCAACCGTAGACATATTCACCTAGGAAAATATTAGGGAGGTGATACTGATCTCCTGCAATTCTGTTGAATGGATCGGCCCACTCCCCGTTTAGTAGAGTCAGGTCATTGCTGTTATCGACATCCTCATACTCCAAATCATTATCCTCTACTATCAAAGCATATAGCATATCATTATCATTAATCTTGTTCATCCTGAAGTAATTAGTTGAAATTGCCGAGCTCCCGGAGCAGGTTCCAAGCAAGCTTTCTCTTAGTTGCCACCACTCAGATACTTGTTCGCCTGAGCAATCAAGAAGATTAGAGTCCCTGATTAGTGAGGGCGATGACATGGAGGCGTTCACAACACCGAAGTATTCTTGGAAATTATTGTAGGTCTGGTAAACACAACTGCCTCCTGAGCAGTCCCAAGACCCATCGTTATCCGCATCTTGGCCGGCGTCCGATGGATCAGTTGGGTCATGAGTGAACCATGACCAATCAAGGGCTGGCCTGGAGATAATACCATTTGAGACCTGTACTGGCTTCCAAACTACAGACGTCACCTGATGCCACACAACAGAAATCTGCATCAAAGACGACCAGTTGTCGTTTGTTTCATTCCATCCTCGGTAATACTCATAGAAGTCTGGCATCATGTCCCCATCAGTGTCATTGTCCAATGGATTTGTCCCGTACTTGAAAATCTCCCTACCATCAGATAAATTTCCATCGCGGACATATGAGTCAACTATTCCATTTACGAAAACTGGTTTCATAGCGACTGAGTCATCATCTGAGTCCTCATCTAAGGGGTGTGTTCCATTCTCATATTCCATCAAATTCGAGAAATATAGGGGCTGAGTTCCCTGTCCCAATTGCCATTCCTGAGAATACTCGGTGAATTGTCTCGACTCCCATACTCCCTGTGAGGCTGGGATATCTGAGATTTGTCTATCAAACCAGCCATCTGAATCTGGATCGTAACTAATATCAAGAGGATTTACTGGATTTAGAGACCAACGATAGTCATTGACTGGGAGGAATTCACCATACACTGAGTAACAGAATTCCCAACCATCTGGTATGCCATCTGAATCTGAATCGTCATCTGTTGGATCACTTACGCCTGCTAGACTGAAATTGAAATTATTCGAATTTACGGAATTTATTAGTCCCATTCTGTCTGAAGATTCAATACTCTTGCTCTTGAACAAATCGTATAATTGCCCAAATGCTGCATCGTAATTCATACCCCTCTCGCCAATGAAAGCATTGATGGCGTCCGAACCGTAGGAAACTAGTCCGGTTTCATTAGGTATTGTGTCCACGGCAGTTTTCTTTCCATATATCCTAGATTCGTACTCCGCAAGGTTATCGAATGACTCGGAGTCGGAAATTTGTCCATTTCCATCGCAGTCATAAGAGTCTTCATCAGAATCCCTGGAAACATCTGAGCCAGTAAGTGGATTCATTTCCCAGATATTTTCTTCCAGGTTCCATTGAGTAAACCAGTATTCATAGCCGTCACTCATTCCATCTCTGTCTGTATCGACATCATTTGGATCTGATATCCCCAAGAGGGCAGAAAGAAGTGGTTTTGCAGGGCTTCCGGACAGCCATGCTTGGTACTGTTGCATTGCGAGCTGTGCCTTACCTTCTTTGCCAAATAATATCCTAAATACCCTATTATTTGCCTCTGATGGATCTATCGAATCTGCTTCCTCCCACATCCTAGGGGCATCTGGAGGAGAAAGTCCCCCATTGGCAGGATTATTATTGGTGAGATTAAGCTCAACCTGATCAGTGATTCCGTCCAAGTCTGAATCATAGTATCCATCGCCAGCCACTAGTGGATTGAGAGTCCACACAGAGTCTGTGGAGTTCCATCTGGTGAATATCAGCTCGATTCCATCCAATAGCCCGTCTCCATCGGTATCTGGGTCATTTGGATCTGCAGTCAGTCCTGAGGCATTCCTCTGCTGATCGGAAAGGAAATGACCGAACGAAAGGGTTGACTCGGCTGAAAGCCATGGCGTGGGCAGTAACTCCCCTCCAACACTGAGTAAGTAAAATTGGGGAGATGTTACGAGTGGATCTGTCTCACTATGATTTCCATCGATTGAATTATACTCCTCCCAATTATTCATCCCGTCGCCATCTGGATCTCCATCTTGGTCTCTCTCGTCCACTGGGTTAAGAGTCCAATGCTCTTCAAAAAGACTCCATCTGGCATGGAAATATTCCCAACCATCGGGCATTCCATCCCTATCAGAATCCGAAGAAAGAGGGTTCCCGGAACCAACATCATTAGTTGTTGTTCCATTTACAAGGCTGAGGTATGCAGTACTGGTATACTCTCCGAAGGACCCCGGGGCAAGACCAGCCCAAGAAGAGTGAGAAAGATTAGTGGTGAAATTTTCTGGGAATGGTAAGCCCGAATCAGTTCCCTGATTGAAAATGATTTGATCTTTCAGATGGTACTCAAGCCAATTTACTAATTGTTCATCCATAGACAGTACTCCATCCCTGTTTATGTCATATCCATCCCCGTCTGGATTATTGAGAGAGTCAGAGCCATTAAGTGGGTTTATCCCCCTATTGGCCTTGTTCCAAGAACATGCATACCTTGCTTCCCAACCATCGGGAAGAGAGTCTCCATCGGAATCTACGTTATTTGGATCGGTTGGTGTCCACGACAAAGCTGACTCGTTAGACTCGCCATGGGAGGGAAGTCCCTCTCTGATTACATCGTCAATAATTTCTCCCCATTTGTACTCGCATAAATTGGAAAGACCATCGCCATCTGCATCTTCATCTGCGTCATTGGGATTTCGTGGATCCAGAGTCCAAAGATTACCTCCAGTGTATACATCCCCAATCCATCTCCTATTCTCAATTTCCCACCCATCAGGCATACCATCTCCATCCGAATCTGGATTACTAGGGTCGGTTGGCCCATCACTACCCCCTCCAGCCCCAGATCCTAGCCATCCTTCCAGATGGACAGTCTCCGACTGGGAAGATGAGTCGTCACATACGTAATCGTAGTTCAGATAGTGACACTCGAATGAAGTAGAATCCATGAACCAACCCCAGTATTCCTCCCCATCAGTCAGTCCGTCGCCATCAGAATCGATATTCCTTGGATCAGTTCCATTCATACCAAATTCTGATGTGTTTATGTATCGATATTCCTCTAGATTACTCCAGTCCCTGATGAACATGGTTCCGTCGATAAGAGGGAAGCTTACTCCGTCCGCATCGGCATCACGATATCTATCGAAAGGATCAGTTGGGTCTAGTCCGTGAGAGAATTCCCATCCATCGGGCATACCATCGAAATCTGAGTCTGTGGACATTGGGTCAATTGGCATGATATTCATGAATCTACCAGGGGAGGCCCCTGAGAAGACCCATTTCTCACTGCCCTCCTCCAAAAATTCCAGATTAGTAACTAATCCTGGCATACGAGTCTGATTTGAGTAGGGGCCAAGAACACCTGTATGCCCTCCCTCTAAGCACCAAGTTCCATCCTTAGAGCCGAGAATTACCATCCCATCTAACGCCATTACAGCATGGATATCATTTGCGCCTTCTGACCATCTCTCGGAATTGAACATCCTATCGTTACTGATAGAGGACCTTGGCATTTGTATGAAGATTGAGAGGTCTATCAGATGGAGACCTCCTGCAGTTCCCATCCAGACCCCTGTTATTTCTTCTAAATCGCCGTTCTCTAGTATTGGCCCAGCTGGCTCAAGTACGTTCACTACTGCTGATTTTGATTCATTTAAAAGATCGGCCATCCTGACAAATGTTTCTGCGTCTTCGATATCGAAAACCCACCAAGGATCTCCTGCGGAAGTGATTCCATCGGTTGTATTCCAAGCCACAAGTCCAGAGTCAGTAGCCAGTAGCAATAACGGCCCTCTTCCTTGCATAGGGACATGTATGGCGTCATTGACGGAAACTTCGGCGTCTGACAGGATTTCGGTGAGCTCCAGAATCGAGTTCGCGGAGCTTACACCGATTGAACGACCACCACTCCAGCAATCTCCGTTTGTTCCCTGATCCGAAACACTGAGTGTCCATGCCTTACTTTCTCCGAAAACTAACAAATCCAGATTGTTGCTTCCCGTATTGAGTTCCATCATATGGACTACTTTGCCGATTTCTGATTCTGAGACAGATGACATAATGGGGAGTCCATTTTCCATGGACACGCAATGGACTCCCTGATTCGTACCTATGATCATGAAGTCAGAAGTCCCTGTTGGGGACCACCTAATCATAGAGGTCATCTCTAAGCCGGCTCTGAGCTCGTGAGTGGAAGAAACCCCTTCTAGTGGGTCTAACGCAGTTATGCCATATTTCGAACCTACCAATAGCCTCTCTTGCTCTGAGTCCTTTATCATCGAATGAACTGCTGCATCTACCAAGGGGGTTTGTGTGGATTGATCGAAGAACAGTACTTCGCCGCCATGACTGGTTCCAGCGGTCCCCCTTACTCCTGGCTTAACCCAAGATCCATCATCATAATGTACCAAATATTCCTCATAGTTACTGAATGCCTCGCCCCAAGCAGCGGTAGCGGTAGATGTGTCTGGGATTACAAAGCCATCTCTGTCCATATCCCAGCCATCACTGTCTGAGTCAGCAATTGCATCACTCGCATTCCTGGGATCTAGCCCATAGTGTGCCTCCCAGCCATCAGGTATCCCGTCTCCGGGAACAACTAGGCCAGAAGCCAGTAGGCCGGACCATGAGTAGTAGTCGGAATCAGATCTAGTTGGGTCAGTTCCTAGCCATCCGTCGTCCCCAGTGGGTCTCTCGAAAATATCTTGACAAGATGATTCGCTGATCCCAGGAATTATGCCAGAGCACCAGAGCCCGTCTCTTTCGGTTATCCAATAATCAGGAATTCCGAATGAATACTCCTCTGAATTTGAGTATCTCTCAGTAATGTCGATGTCTCCGTCCCTGTTGACATCGAACCCATCGCCGCATCCAAAGCTAAAATCGTCACACCTATCAATATCCTCTACCTTATCGGAAGGGTCCAGTGGATCGAACCATAGGCATGTCCAAGCGTTGGTGGCATTGAGATATCCGAGACCCCCCTCTGTACACATGTGGATCTCATAGCCATCAGGAAGGCCGTCCCCATCTGTATCAGACTTAGTGGGATCCAGATACTCCCTGTTTCCTGATTGGGTCAATTCTGGGGGCTTTCCTGTCAATGATAGCCTATCCGTGAAGCACTTATCCAAGGTATACGGCCAACAATATTCCAGAAGTGCCACTGCACCGTCTCTATCATGGTCAGACATGTTGTCAGTACCGTTGTTCATGTCCAAGCCTAGAACCTCGAAATTGCCAAAGGGATCTTGGAAAATTATATTCTCCCCATAAATCGATTCATACTGGTCAGGTATCCGATCCTCGTCTGCATCAGTGGCTGGAGGTGCACCTCCTTCTGCTTCAATGGGGTTCGTGGAGTCAACCGGAGATTGTGGCCGTGTCTGAGAGACAAAGGCCAAGCTACTAAGCAAAAGTAGTACTATGAAGGCCGCCGTTTGCTTTCTCCTCATGGAATACCGCCACCTAGGTATTTGTCAACGTACTCGACTGACTTATGATGGTGATGGAGCGTCGTTCGGACATGTATCCCTGTGAGATGGTCTTGGAAAATGCGAAACACATAGAAAATCGACATCTGAAGGTACGAATATAGGATTTGTTCAAAGGTCGTCAGCTCGCGCCTACCTCTGATATTGTGAGCATGGAGATAACACACCTAGGCAGCGGCAGTCGGGGGAATTCAGTCCTTCTATCTACGCCCGAGTCAAATGTGTTGATTGACTGTGGTTTCTCTCTGAAAAAAATTGAGTCGAAATTACAAAAGATAAGGGTAGAGCCGACGGACATTGACTCGATCCTGGTTACTCATCACCACTCCGATCATTCAAATTCGGCATTGCGGGCATCGAAAAAATGGGGCTGTAATTTAATCAGTAACGCGGAGACTGCCAGAAGATTGGAGTGGGGTGGAATAAGCAGACTGAAGGTTTTCTCTGAGCTAGAAAGAATAGATGCTGGGGTCGACATCAGTTTACTCACTGTTCCAGTTCCTCACGATGATGCAGAGAATGTTGGTGTAATCGCATGCGGGGATGATGGGAAGAGGGCTGCTGTTGTCACAGATCTCGGAGAGGTCACCACGGAGTTAATATCCCATCTCAAGAAATGCAATCACATATCCATTGAGGCGAACTATGACCATGATAGGTTGATGAGAGGAGGATATCCAGATTCTCTAAAGCGGAGAGTATCAGGGAGGGGCGGGCATCTTTCAAACTACCAAACCGCCAACGCCCTCCAGCAGATAGTTCATCCAGAATTGAGTAGTATAGTACTTTGCCATCTTTCTGAAAGTAATAATCTACCGCATATTGCAGAGAGCGAGGTACTTATGGGAATCTGCGACTCGTTTGACGGAAGCCTAAGCATCTCCAGACAAGATGGCCCAGAATTCAGTAATTGGATAGGACAGAGTGATCCAGAGAAGATTGTAGTGTGACTAATGCCCCATTACTACTCTGTGAACGGCGTTTTGTACCTCTCTCATCCTGTCTACTGCGCCTAGTTCTCTGAAAACAACGAGTGACCTTTGTAAGTAATCCATCCTTTGGGAACGATTGCTTTCTACTTCTCCAAGACGGGATAGTATCTCTCCTTGCATCATCCTAAAGTCGTTCGCCTCTGCGATGGACAATGCATCTAGGTAGTGCTGTGCTGCTTCTTCGGAGCTGCCTGCATCACTGAGAACCTGCCCAAGAAGAATCTCGACTTCTACTGCGCTTCTTGGATCGGATTGATCTGAAAGAATTTCTAAAGCGCCTGAATAATGGTGCATCGCGAGATCATTGTCCTTTATCCTAGCATAATATCTGCCAAGGACTGCCCTAGATCTTGCATGAAGTTTATCTTGATTATTCTCTGCAGTTTCATCGTGAGCTTTCATGGCATGATCTCTTGCCCTGTCCATCTCTCCCATTTCCAAAAAGGCCGATGCTAGCCTAATTCTGGCCTCAGTCAGCTCAGGAGAGTCCTCGGAATCCAACAGTTCCTCAACATTTCCATACACCTCAATTGCCCTCTTATTATCACGCTGACGCCTGAAAATATATCCCATGTTATTGTAAGACCTAGCTGCCCCTTGTGCATCTCTAAGTTTGATTTGCATCTCTAGTGCTTTCTTGTGCAGGGATAGAGCATTGTCCATCTCGCCCTTCTTCACAGCTAAATCTGCTCTGGAGGAGTAAATTCTAGCAAGAGGAGTGGTGAGTTTGTGCCTAGCTGCAATGGGTAGGGCGAGATCATACTGCTCTTCTGCATCATCCCACCTGCCCTGAATTGACAAGATATCCCCTGTCAACTCATGGATAACAAAACGTGTCCTTGGCCCGAACATACTTGCTTCTAGAACTCGAAGAATTCCTAAGAGTTCTATGTGGCCCGCCTTTACCAATGCATGTCCTTCCTCGGAAAGTGCTGCAGCTAGTCCCTCTGTGTCCCCTGACATGTGAAGATGGTGGATATGCTCTATACTTTCTGAAGGATTTTGTTTCCTGACTCTATACCACTCAGCGGCATTTGCATGCAAAGATTGACTAAGGGAGTCTTCCATTGATCTTGTAAGAAATTCTCTAACCAGGTCGTGGACATCATAATTCTCACTATCTGCTTGTCTGGCGAGTCCTTTCTCTACCAGATCATCTAAGAGATCCGTTTCCATATCCATTCCAGAAATTGCCTCTAATGGCATTGGCTCTCTGAATACTGCAATTGCACCCAGTAATCTTTTTTCTGCACCTGAAAGTCTGCTGAATATCTCTTTCTCCACGAAGGCCTCTAGAGTTTCATGAAATGTCCCTCCAACGCTACCTCTGTTGATAAGCTCCAGCACTAGTGGGTGCCCTCTAGAAAGATTGTGTATATGCAAAAACTGGGGCATTTCAATGTCTTGCATCGTCGTTAGGATCTTCCTGCTGGCTTCTTGATCTAGACCATCCAGTGGCATTACTAGAGTGACAATCCTTCCTGAAGAATCGGATTCTGGGACCACCATTCTGAAAGATCTAGAAAACATTACCAGTCCTACGTTTTCTAGCTCTGGAATCTTCAATGAAAGTCCCCTGAGTACCGAAATTAATGTTTCGTCACCGACCTTGTGGAGATCATCAATAACTACGAGGGAGGGGGATGTACTCAGGGCCTCTGACATTAGATTCACGGCCATCTGGGGCTGTGGAACTGGTGTAGAGGCAAGATAGTCTGAAAGATCATCACTTCCCATCGCAGAAAGCCATTCTGCCATTGCTTCGAGAAAGGCCCTAGATCCTTCCCAATCTTGACAACGATGATAGAGAAGATTTCTCCTATGTGTGAAACTCTCTATCAATTTAGCTGAAAGGGAAGTTTTCCCAATTCCTGCGATCCCTGGGACCAGAATAGAGCCGGACTGATGCTCCAGTAGATTTACCATGTTCTCAAGCTCCATCTCCCTGCCGTAGAATCTTCTAGTTCGAGGTAGGTCGCTAAGCGAGGTAACCAGCTGCTTCTCGATATGCTTTGAAAGATCTCGCTCAATTAAATCTGCAGATAAGACTGATAAGTCTATTGTCCCAGATTCATCGAGATATCTAATTACGTCGACGTGCCTAAGTGGAAGTTCGGTTGCTTCCAGAGCTTGAGAGAGCTCCATATTTGAAGCTCTTCCATCTTTTCCGATCACCCTCACTGTCTGCTTACCGACCTTGGACCATATGTCATCGGCTAGTTTAGCTCCGTCATCTGTGAGGAAGTATGCCTTCCTCTTCCTTGAAACTCCAGTAACATGTGCCTGCTTCTCTAACAAGTAGCCTTGATCCCTGAGTCCAGAGATTGCACGGGGCACATTTGATCTTGCAATAGACACTGCATTGGCGATTCCCATCTGAGAAAGGGCGAATGGGACTTCGACTTTGTCCGCATGATCGACATAGTCCCTAAGATGCAAGAGTATCCTCTCTTGCACACCCGGCTTAGGCACTGGAGCGACAGTCATGAGTGTATTAGCAGCAACATCTATTCAAGAATGTTCGTGATGAAAGAGCGTTGTTTGATTCATTGATTATTTTCTTCCTCGGGAACCCATTCTTCCTTTTCGTTGTCCCAAAGCCAACCGGGATGGTCATCGTCTTTGACGAACCTATCTTCTTCCACTTTCGGCCTCTCATCCTTGTTGTAATCACTTTCAAGTGCCGAGTCGTCTTCAAATTCGATAAAGAAATAGGCGAATGCACCTATGGCAATTACAAGTATAATTGCGATGATCACAAACATTGAGATGCCACCAGAAGTCGAGTCGCTAACGATGATCTTTGTGCCATCATACTCCATTCCGCCATACTTGAATTGAGGCGTTGCAGAACCAGAAATTCTTGATGCTGGAATTCCCATGGACCATGTTGAGTCTTCTGAGACCACAGTACTATTCACAGGAGTTCCCCCGATTGTGGCAGTAACTGTTCTCCCTGGTAATCCGATACCAGTGAAGATGGCATCCTCATCTTCAGAAATTCTAGTTTCATCTGGTATATTGACCGTGAATTCTATTCCTATTACCTGAATACTCAAAGGAATAGAGTTAGCCTTAGAGCTGAATTGATCCGAGGCCACGAACACAGCTTCACTGATGGACCAACCAGAAATCTCAGGATCGAAGAACGACATTGACGTTGGATTATATCTGGCCATTCCATCAGCAGATATTGAGATTACAACCGGGTATTCGTCATCTGAATCGATTTCTTCATTATCGTACACTGACAGGAGCAAATCGTGATTTGGGTCGGGGTCTGCGAAGAAATCTAGCAGGTTTATTTCGAAGCTAGTGCATCTATCTGCAGACTGGGAGTTTATTTCACAGTACAGACCTCCTTCTTCGGGCCAATCCGTTTGATCGAAAATGGG
>PBZE01000024.1 GCA_002730095.1 Methanobacteriota archaeon
CCATGAATACAACCTCGTCGCCATAGATTTCAGCAACCTCGACCATCGCATTCTGGATGGATCTGCTAAACGTCCAGGAATTTGGCGCATCCGAGAAAAATAAGGCCTCTTCACCTGGTGACAAAGGGGACTCTGTCTGCCCCGAATCCATATTCAAATCACTGATTTGCTGAGAGTGGCTTCTAGCATCAATCTGACTAGTGACGCCCTTTCCTACAGAATGCCCCTCCGGCCAAGCCATACCTTCCATTTCTTCTCTACAAAGCATGACCATTTCTCTCTCCTCGTCCTCAATCAATGAGAGAGCCCTCTCACTACAGCCATTTCTAATTAGAAACTCCCTATGATTAGGAAGTGGATCCTTATCGGACCAATAACCTAGTAATTCCCTATCCACATATCCGGGTGGATTCCCAGAAACTGAGCCCAAATAAAGGTCATCATGATGATGCGCGTGGCCGCACCCTCGCATTGTCTCGACATGAATCAAGGTAGAACCTCCTCCTGACAGAGCAATCTCTCTCGCAACAGATGTTGACGCGTAGAATTGAGCCGGATCAGAGCCATCAATGGTCCATGAAGGAATTCCCATTGCAATGCCCTTATCGCCGAATGTCTCTGCTCCGGATTGCCCCAAAACGAACGTATCCAGTGCGATCTGGTTGTTCTGTATCATGTAGCAGATTGGAAGTCCACGGGTACCGGCCAAATTCATCGCCTCCCAAAACTCTCCGCTACTGCTACACCCTTCTCCAACAGGTGCAAGATGAAATCTAGATTTGCCCAATCTTTGGGCGGCCAATGCTATACCGGTCGTAGTCGCGCTAGCAGTAGGAAGGGGTGCTGTCGGAGGGAGGACCCTTTTTTCCCAATTCCCTATATGTAAATCGCGCCCACCAGATCCAGGATTCCCTCCATCCATGTATGATTCAGACTTTCCCATCTGGGCCGCAAAGACCTCAGTCGGAGTTTGCCCCATGGCCATTGCTAAACCAGTATCTCTAATCATGGGGGCGATGACGTCGGCACTATCTGCCTCGGATTCTGGGATATCTACCGCCCTAGTCATCGCCGAGGCGCATGCCACAACCCCTTCCTGCCAAGTGGAGCGGAAACCCTTTCCTGTAAATCTCCCGCCATCCGGAGTCTCCAAACCATCGGTAAAGAGTTCTTTCAAGTGCTCATCAACGATCCTAGTTCTAGTCATCCATCTCTGCCAAGTTTTTCTTTGCTCAAGAGTAACTGAGTGATAAAATGCAAATCTGCGTAAACAAATTCTAAGATCTACCATCAGCCTGATTATCCTTCTTCCGAGGTGCGATGACCCTCTTCTTCGAGGGATAATTTCGACTTCCTCGATGCCCAATAAATGAGGTTCTAGTAGCTTTTGCGAAAGAAATTCTATCATCTCATCCTCGAATCTCAGGCAGAAATCATGATATGAGTCTCCATTGAAAAGTTCGGGAGGGTTCAAAGAATCCCAACAGATCGCGACCGAATCTAGATATCCCTCATTTCTCTCAGACACGAATCTAAGCAATTCTGAACGAGCGGCTTTCGATGGAATTTTTCTTGGGAAAACTAAGCCGCCATCTGGCTTCCACTTACTTGCAAAAATAGGTACGAGACCAGTCTGTCCATCAGTCTCTTCACTCTGTGTTTTTTCGATGATTGTTTCCGAATTGGAAGCATCCCTAATTTTCACCTCATTTAGGATGGCCGCTTCATCGAGTTTCATAGGCCTCTCCCATATTTCTACAGACTCTCTCCTCCCCTTTCCGGAGATTGACCGGTCTAGAGTCGCTCTGATCCGATACCCGCACCCAACACAATTCCTATCCAGCTTTGAGGTCGAAGAACTTCTTACTTTCCACAACTGATGCTTCCCACAACTTGGACATTTCCACAGACCATGACGCCCCGTCATATATGTGCCAAGATGTCATAGTACAACAATTATTCGCATTACTAAGGTAAATTATACCACTATTCTGTTATTTTATCAATTTTTTGTAAAATCCATCAGAAATATTTCATTAAATACCACAATAAAACAAGACACTGAGTATAATATGACCACATTAATATTTAATTATAGATGAATCTACACTATCTGACCATAGATGTACGCCGCCTTCTAGATTGAATACTCGATTTATATCCCAACCAGATTGCACTAGGTATCTTACAACTGCACCTGACCTACCTCCAGTTCGGCAGTATACTACGATATCAACATCATTTGGAATCTCTTCATATCTTCCAGGGACAGATGTATGGGTAATTCTTAGATCGGTTCCTTCCAGAGAGACGATGGATTCTTCCGTCTCTGACCGTACATCAAGAAGAAATACTTCCCAACCCTCTCCCTTTCGTTCTAAAAATTCCCTTGGAGTAATTGACTTCACAGACATCCCTTCCTTTCCTATTCCGGAGCCTCGCTCTCTCCCCGGGTCATAGTCGAATGACAGGACCCTAGTAATCATTGTCAGTGAATCTATTGTCAATAGCTTTCCCCTGAGTATTTCTCCAACATCCAGTATCACTTTGATGGCTTCGGTAGCTTGTATGGTTCCCACAATTCCAGGAAGGACCCCAAGTACCCCGGCTTCTGAACAATTAGGGGCCAATTCAGGAGGAGGTGGCACGGGAAACAAGTCCCTGTAGTTAGGTCCGCTTTCGAAGTTGAAAGTTGAAATCTGCCCTTCGAATCGGTGAATACTGCCAAAAATCCACGGCTTGCCCAATTCTTCGCATACATCGCCGATCAAGTAACGGGTGGAGAAATTATCCGTGCCGTCCACCACTACATCGTACTTTTCAATCAATGAAACCGCGTTCCCCTCATCCAATCTAGTGACAAAAGCCTCGATTTCGATTTGAGGATTAAGATCACGTAATCTATTCTTGGCCGATATGGCTTTTGGCTCTCCGATTGACGATGTGGAGTGAACAATTTGTCTCTGAAGATTTGAAGACTCAACAACATCATTGTCGATTATACCGATCTTTCCAATACCGGCCGCTGCAAGATACATCAGTGCAGGGGAGCCAAGCCCTCCAGCTCCAACCACCAACACTGATGATTCTAGAAGCTTTAGTTGCCCCTCAACACCCACTTGTGGGAGTGCTATGTGCCTAGCATACCGTAGACGTTCGTCGTCCGATAGCCCTCCTGTCACGCTCTGGCCATAGGGCACTAGGGAATTGTACTTATCCCGTCCTTAGTGCTGATCTTCTAACCACTTTTCTGCATCTATGGCGGCCTGACAACCCATTCCTGCCGCAGTAATGGCCTGCCTGTATCGTGTATCAACAACATCCCCTGCCGCAAAAACCCCTTCTATGCTGGTCATCGTATTTCTCTTGTGGAGGATATATCCACTATCATCAGTTTCAACTTGATTCTCTAAGAATTTGGTAATTGGCTTGTGTCCTATGGCAATGAATGCCCCACTACAGTTCATAGTTTCAGTACTGCCGTCTCTTGGATCTTCTAGAACTGCACCTGTAAGGCCATTATCATCAGATAGCCAAGATTTTACGGTCCTATGGGTCTTTATCTCAATTTTTGGATGGTTTACCGCTCTTTCGTACATCACTTTTGAGGCTCTGAAAACATCTCTTCTGTGTACAATAGTGACCTTACTGGCGAATCTTGTAAGGAATGTAGCTTCCTCCATCGCTGAGTCTCCGCCTCCAACAACGATCACCTCTTCATCTCTAAAGAACGCTCCATCGCATGTTGCACATGTGGAAATCCCCCTCCCCTTCTGAGCATCCTCTCCTTCAACTCCTAACCAAATAGATTCAGCTCCCGTACAAATTATGATTGACTTTGATCTATATTCCACCCCTTCGACCCATACTTTGTACGGAATCTCTGATAGATCGACCCTCTCAACATTTTTGTCATGCACTTCAAGTCCAAATCTCTCAGCCTGTTCCCTCAGCTGCATCATCATCTCGGGGCCGCCGATCCCCTCGGGATAGCCGGGAAAATTTTCAATGTCAGAAGTCAGCATCAATTGCCCTCCAGACATGTAACCAGCAAACATTAGGGGCTCCAGTAGAGCCCTAGCAGAATACAATCCCGCTGTATATCCTGCAGGCCCAGAACCAATAATAATCACGTTGCGCACGTCTTCTTCCACAAAGCTCCCAACAAGGGGACGTCCTTCAACTATGCTCTCCACCAAGCATTACAGCAACGGCCGTTATAGCTGCACGTGAATGAGGCTCAAGACGAGGCTCGATGTGCTCTGGTTCTGCTCCGGGGCCAATTATTCCAAGTCCAATTGGCTTCTCATGTACAATCTGAAGCTCGATAATTGATTTGATGACAGCATGGCCCATGGCTAGGCCATGTTGAGTCTGGCCCTTTTCGATGATTCCAAGGCAGGCAGCCCCTTCAATATCGTCTCTAGATAGCAATCGATCGAGTGCCAGTGGAACCTCCATCGCCCCTGGGACCCAGATGACGTCTTCAATCTCAATCCCCTGCCTGTCCGCTTCATCTGTTGACCATTCAAGCATTCTTTCAACTTCGGATCGATGAAATGAACCACAAACAACTCCAATTTTAATATTCATACGCCCCCTCCTTTCATCAGTCTCTTCGTAGTCTCGACAACCGCCTGCGTCATTGCATCGATTTCAATGTTTACATGATCTCCTACTTTCTTGCTTCCCAAGGTAGTCAATCTCAAAGTTTCAGGAATGATGTGGACTTCAAAACAACCTTCTCCATCTGTCTCGCCAATGGTGAGAGAAATCCCATCTACCGCAATATATCCCTTCTCCTGGATGAATTCCGACATTTCAGACGGGCATTTGATTGTATAATCTTGATTTTCCACAGCAATTATTTCAGCTGTTCCCATGATGTGACCACTCAATAGATGGCCCCCTAACTCGTCACCAAATTTGAGCGACCTTTCCACATTGACGCTAGAACCAGAGCTTAAAGATCCAAGAGTAGTTCGCTCTAGAGTTTCTGGAATTATGTCAAACGTGACTGTATCGCCAACTGAAGTCGCCGTCAGACAGACGCCGTCAATTGAAACCGAACCTCCAATTTCAAGGCCTTCTGTAGAAGGTATCTCAATATCCACAGTAACGATTGAATCTCCCAGTACTGATCGAACAGACCCAGTCCCTTGCACAATACCAGTGAACATGTCAGTCCTCCTCGTACGGCCCACCTTCGGAGTTGGGCCAAAGATCCAGTATTCTGGCTATGATCTTCCTAGTCCCATCCAAATCATCAGATAGCCCCTCAACTCTCGTGAGGCCCACTCCAGAAAATCCATGTTTGTCAAGGCCGATTCTAATTGAGTCAATTGAATGCTTCTGATCATACCCTAACGCAATAATATCAGGCTTCACAACATTGAGGATATCAAAAATCGGCGTTCCCGGAGAGTTACCAATAATTGCCTTGTCCACCGGCTTTAGGCCGTTTACCATCCTGCATCTTAGGTCTTGGCTGGTGACAGGCTCATGTTTTTGTGACCTCACAGTATCATCATGGGCGACTACTACGACCAGTTCATCGCCCAATGATTTCGCCTGTTCCAGATAATGAAGGTGGCCTGCATGAAGTAAATCAAATACCCCTACTGCCATCACCTTGACCATATTCTTCGCTCCCTTTCAAACCAATATTCATCTCAATTAATCGAATCCAGAATATCTTTTCCAGTAATCATTGGTATCCCATGCTTCTTGGCGTATTTTCGTGCTTCTTCCAGTGACAGAGCGCCATCTCCATCTGGATCCAACATTTCTGCACCAATTGTGCACGGAACATTTCCAGAAAGTCGTGCCATCGAAACTGCTAACTCTGTATGCCCCTGTCTTTTGCTAAGCCCCCCCGGCGATTCCCTGCACAGTGGTATATGCCCAGGGGTCCTGAATTCCTCGCCTAGAGCCTTCATTGCTTCTGACTGAGGGGAATCCAACATTTCTCCTGCCAGCTCTCCAAACCTTCTGGTTGTCAAGGCCCTATCTCTGTCAGTAATACCGGTGTATGTTTTCCTGTGGTTTAGGGACAATGTGAAGGCGGACCTAGAGTCGTACTGCAGATCGTCAGTTATCAGATGCTTCAGCACGGGATTCTTTGAGATAAGGGATGAATCAGAGTGAATATCTTGAAGCCAAGGAAGTCCAAATTTCTCACCAACTTCATTTCCAATCGCAAGGAAAAGTAAACCTCCACAATCCTTTCTCAATCTCCTCATTATCTGGGGGGTGGCCGCAGTAGCAGGCCATAACAAATCGGTTTCCTTCTCTCTAAAATCCGAATCGAAAATCATCACTGGATCACCTCTCGCGAAGGCCTCAACCGCCTCGGCTACGCTCTCGCTCATGTGTCTCGGAGGGGCCATACCTACCACTTATTTTCGGTTGTACGTCTACTATGTTAATCTTTGATTAACACCACCTTTTGCCTATTAGTTAAAGAATTAGCAATAACTGTGTTTGAATTGGCGAGTCCGAAGCCCTAAACGTTACCAGCATTAGCCACACCCATGACAGGACGCAGGGCGGCAGTTGCATCCTTCATAATCCTGCTAATGCTGGTTCCATTGGCATCTTCAAATCTCCAACCTTCCTCAGATAACAAAGGAGGCCTCGATGCGGAGGGTGTTTGGACGCCCAGCGTCGAGTCGGATATCCATGCCGAGTGGTGGGAACATTGGAGTAGGGACAAAGATAGAAACTCTCTAGATGATAGATTAGAGTGGATTCTAACGCGGTCAGATGACTTTCAGAAAGATTGGTGGAAGAGAGCAGACCCCGGTTACGCGAGAGTCATAGTTGATTATGACCACCACCCTTCCGATGCGGATATTTCTGAACTCGAAGATTTGGGAGTAGAAATCACATTCCGTCCCAAGTATCTGGATTCGGTAATAGCTACTGCTCCCTTCCAATCAATACTGTCCTCGGAGGGGATCCGTTCCCTGACAGGGGTCGTAATGATCGAGGATTTGGGATTGGCAGAGCCTCACATGGCGGAAGCTGTACCCAACATGGGGGTTGATCAGGTTTGGAATGACTTTGGCTTTGATGGAACTGGCTCCGTGATAGCTGTACTAGATACAGGAGTCAGAGGGGACCATGAGGGTCTGAATGATATGGACGATGAGCCGTTCACAACTGGATGCGAGCAACCCAATCCAGATCCTCTTAATCCGAATCCAATTTTTGTTGATTGTGATCCAAAGATTATCGCATTCTATGATGCAGTTCTGATGGATGCAGAACAAGACCCCTCTTCTTCCTATGATTCTGGCACCCATGGGACCCATGTAGCCGGGATTGCCGCAGGAACAGGAGGTGGTCAGGCCGACCCTACTACTGGTGCAAGACACGTTGGAGCTGCACCAGGGGCATTTCTGATTAATATCCTGGCATGTTGCGATGGCGATATAGAAGATGTAATTCAAGGAGCACAATGGGCAATCGAAAATAAGGACAAGTATGGCATTGACATATTGACATCATCTCTCGGTGAGCAACAATTAGAGGTCCATTTCGACAACAACGGCGACTCAGCATGGAGTAGGCAAATGGACGCAGTAGTGGAGGCAGGGATTATCACAACCCTCTCTGCAGGTAATGAGTTTGGTGGCGCTACCTTCGCCGGATGCAATACAATAGACAGCCCCGGAGATGCTCAGCTTCCGGTCACTGTCGCCAGCTTGGACAAAGACCTAGGACTCGCGATTTACAGCAGCAGGGGATACACATCCGATGGAAGAGTGAAGCCTGATGTGGCTACAATCGGGTCAAATATCATGGCTCCAGATGCCGCTACCAGTGACGGCTACACATCCAAGTCAGGAACCAGCATGGCGACACCTCTGATGGCTGGAATCGCAGCTCTCATGGTCGAGGCGAACCCAGATATCACCCCTACCGAATTCAAAGAGATAATTTCTGTGCACTCGATAGAGAGAGACCTACAACTTCTCGACGATCCTGGGTTCAATGACTGCAGTATCCTCGAGACACGTCCTGACAACGAGTTTGGATTCGGACAGGCAGATCCTCTGGCTTTCGTAGAAGCTGCAGGAAGTATCGACAGATCATTGAACGTGAGTATGGATGTCGAAACACTTCAGCAAATTGGTAACGAGTCGTACATTTCAGGTACTGCTTCAGGTGTAGCTCCCGGTCTGGGAATTGTCGAGGTGCGCGTTGGAGGGGGAGAGTGGAAGGGCGCTGCAGATCTCTCTGGAGATTGGAGCAATTGGAGGGTAAAGCTAGATCCCCATATTGAGTCCGGGAACTCAACCATTTACGCACGACTGGTAGTTTCGGATGATAGTATATCCCCTGTCGACTCTAGGCGAGTAATCCTCGTAGATGGAATGGCATCAGGAGGTGCATCAGGAGACCTGACAAACCTCTCCACTTCCATCTTTTGGATTCCATTCCTAGCCACTCTGGCCATACTTGGTTTCATTTCCATAAGAGAGCGTTGGATTACGAAGTTCAGACGCAAAGATGAGCTAATAGTATCGGAAGATAGGGGATTATATGCCATTGCTAGTAAATTTAGATCTGCACTCGACCCACGACTAGTACCTGAAAGGTGGCACTCTGCTAGGGAGTCTTGGAATGATGGCGACTCTCTCTCTGAGAATCAGTTCAGAAGGTATGTTTCACTCTCCATACTTTACACTGCACAAGGACTCCCTGCTGGCTTCACTAGCGTCACATTCGTCGCATTCCTGGTAGCTAATGGTGCAACTCCCGAGGAAATTGCAGCATTGTTCGCAACAATAGCCTTGCCTTGGACATTCAAGTTCATCTGGGGCCCTGTAGTAGACGCAGTCCAAGCCCCGACATATGGACTCAGAAGGCCTTGGATCCTCTTCTCTCAGACTGGCATGATAGTGACACTTGGGGCATTGCTCTTCGTGCCCGATCTTAATGCCTCCATAGAACTAGTTACGCTGATGCTATTTGTCCACAATCTATTCTCATCACTGCAGGATGTGAGCGTCGACGCATTAGCTGTCGACGTTCTGCAGCCCGACGAGGTTGCTAAGGCCAACGGATTCATGTTTGCCGCGAAGAGAGGCGGTGTAATCATTGGAGGGGCAGTGGTGGGCTTACTCGTAGTAGATTTCGGAATCAAGTCTGCGATTATGGTTCAACTACCTCTTCTAGCGTTAATTATGTGCCTACCTCTATTCCTCAAAGAAAGGCCGGGAGACAGACTCTTCCCTTGGAGTAGCGCTAGGAAATCGAGTCTTTGGGACGAGGAAGACAAAGAAGGTGCCCAAGGAGAATCGGTGGAATCAGGGCCATTAATCGATGAACAGCTTCCATGGGAGGAGGATCAAAAGGATGACTTCAGAGTTGCTAGCTGGGTTTCTGGAAATCTCTATGGCGAGAGCATACAAGGAACCGCGGCCCTTCTTTGGACCAGCATAGCAGTAATGCTTGTAGGGGGCGGTCTGGGAATAATCTACCTAGTTTCCGGTGCGGAATCCTTCAATGTTGTCGCCTCCCCCCTCAAGACGATTGGGTGGTACGCTTTCCTCATGTCCGTGGTGGGCATTATTGTTGGCAGATACCTCATGCCTGCAATTTCAGAATTCCGTGTAAAAAACCCCTTCGGAGAATCGGCGAGAATCGGACTTGCTGTTCCTGCTTACAACATTGTCAAGGGGTTCTCACTTAGGTCTTCGTTCATCCTAATTTTCCTTTGCCTCCTTTCTGAGATGTATGTCTTCGTAGACCCTATAGTCGTTGATATATTCATCAACGAGGCGGGGTGGACTCAGACGAAATATAATGGAATAATGGGAGGAATAGTCATCCTGTTCGTGATGCTTGGGCAGATCATTGGGGGATTCCTCGGAGACAGATTCGGAGTCAGGGAGGTCGCAATGGTGGGATTCACCCTCCTGTCTCTTAGCAACGCTGGCCTAGCTCTGCTTGAGCCCCTCTGGACGAATACCGGAATCATGACTGTGTATCTCTGCCTCAGGGCTATAATCAGCGGTCTTGCATGGATCTGTATCATCTCGGTATCTATGAGGCTAACATACAGCAAGGCAGGAGGGACCCAGTTCACTGCATATATGTCTATGTTCAACCTGTCTGCGGTAATCGCATACCAGTTTACAGGCAGGATGGTTGAGATATTCGACTACATCTCTGCCCTCTACCTTGGCGCAGCTCTGACTCTTTTCACTGTCGTCTTCCTTATATTCATTGATCCCGATGAATGCGATCGGGTTCTCGAAGGTCGCCTAGGGGGAGATGAAGAGATTGATGGAGACTTAGGAGAGACTCCCGATGGCTGGTGGGAGGAAGAAGATGCAGATGCGGTCCCTGCATGATCATCTCAAGTCGGCAAAAACCGACTTTCTGTTTTTCAGTCAAACTATATGTCCATACTGCGTCAGGGCCGCTAGAACCCTAGAGGGCAAGAATTTGACCTACACTGAGATTAATCTTGACGAATTTGAAGGCCTTAGGTCCGAAGTGGTATCAGAGACAGGACATAGGACAGTGCCCGTGGTCTTTGACTTACGTGGAGGAGTGCCTATTTTCGTCGGCGGGTCAGACCATCTCATCGATTATCTCTGACATTTCCGGCCATCGAAGATACTTCCTCCCTCATTTCTTCAAACTGATTTAGATTTACCATGTGCCCCTTTTCATGTTCAAACCTAACTACGGGCCAACCAGCCTCCTCGAAGATTTCGATATGTTCCCTGCCTACATCAAGTGGAACCAAGTGATCACGCTCTCCATGCATCCATGCCACAGGACGTGGCTTTAGGAAAGGAATCGTTCCCCTCAATTCGTCAGGCCTAGCTGTTTTTGTAGCTATCAATACTAATCCGACTATCGAATTACTAGCCTCGGTACCTAGCAAGGCCGATGCCATCGCACCCCCTTGTGAGAAGCCTCCGACAATTATTGGGCCATCGGGTAATATTTCTAGGACCTCTGATAGTGACTGTTCCATCTGGGTCATCGACTCCTCCTTGGAGATGGCCCCCTCGAAAAGCCACCATGCAAAACCTCCCCTGGTAGGATGAACAATCTTCGCCTGTGGGCATAATGTTGACCATCCATCGGGAGTCAGTCTTCTTGCAAGATCTTCCATTTTTTCAGATGTGCCAGTCATGCCATGCATCATTACGAGCGTACCCTTATCCATCCAATCCCTCACAGATTCCATTGGAAAACCAATGCTCCGGCAACCTTCAGGTGTATGTATGATGACTGGCCACGAACCGTAACTGTTAGGGAGTATTCTCCAGAGTTGGAAGGTATGGTTCCTATCGCTCCCTTTTCAGTCGCACCAGACCCCCATGCGCGTGTGAGGGGGGAAGCTCCGGCATGATCCTTCATTGTCAGGGAGCCAGACGAGGCAGCATTGGATGCAATCTCCACATCAAGATACCAGACCAAGGTATCCCAATCTCCTTCTGTTGGATGGCCATCGTCGAAAAATGAGTCATATATCTCCTGATCGTTCTCCTCATACAGTCTATCAATCAAGTCTCTAGCCCTGTAGAAGAATACATCTCCCTGATAATTCGATCTAGCGACATTCAGGTCCATTCGTAATTGATTTCGCCCCTCTGAGTCCTCCCAAACTAGCCTTTCT
Organism: Methanobacteriota archaeon; assembly: GCA_002730095.1. Lineage (GTDB taxonomy): Archaea > Thermoplasmatota > Poseidoniia > Poseidoniales > Thalassarchaeaceae > MGIIb-O5. The sequence continues at coordinate 11,651 of PBZE01000024.1, forward strand.
AGGAAACCATCACTTCCGCTGAATGTGTACTGTAATTCATGGCCGTCGGAAGACTCGGCACTCACTCTTGCATTCCCATTGTTGATGGAAACAGTAGTTGCACTCCAGTCTTGCCCGAATAGGGTGAATGACCATTCATCTCCAATGACCCATGGGAATGAGAATACTTGTTGAGGAACCCCATTTTCGTATACCGACAAGCCATCAATTGTCATTCGACCCAGAAATGGATTATGATTGATCACTGCGTGTCGTTGAGCCTCTCTCTCCGAAGAAATACCGACCTGATAATCTCCCGATTGGTTATCAATTTCCGCAACAACTAATCTCGCGCTATCTTCTCCGAATTGTGGAGTGATAAATGTGTATAGCCAATTATTTCCAACTTCCCATTCTGGAAGTAGCAGAGCTTCCTCCTCAGACTCGTTAGATTCTCCTGAACTGCCTGTCTCGATGCAACCAGAGAGAAGACAAATCGCCATCAACAAGGCCATGCCAATTGCGAAGCTCCTCCTCATGGCCATGCGACGGGGGTTACAGTCAAGAGACTGACGCTCTAAAAAATCAGAGTAATCCAGCGATAACAACAGAAACTATCGACATTAGCTTGATCAGAATGTTCAGCGATGGGCCACTAGTGTCCTTGAATGGGTCTCCTATCGTATCTCCAACAACCGCTGCAGAGTGTGCATCATCTCCCTTCTTAGCCCCAGGAATTTCTCCTTGTTCGATCGCTTTCTTGGCATTGTCCCAAGCGCCTCCAGCATTGGCCATGAATAGTGCCATCAGAACTCCAGTGGCTGTCGCTCCAGCAAGAGTTCCGCCAAGTGCAGCAGGTCCGAGAATCATTCCAATTATCACAGGGCTCATTATGGCTACCATTCCAGGTAAAATCATCTCACGCAGAGCTGCCTGAGTTGAGATGTCTACACATGTAGCACTGTCCGGCTCTACTCCTTCTCGCCCTTCCAATAGTCCGTCAATCTCCCTAAACTGTCGACGAATCTCGGTGATCATATCTTCTGCAGCACGTCCAACAGACTTCATTGTCATAGCGGCCACTACGAATGGCAAGGCTCCTCCGATTAGCAGTCCGATAACTACATCTGGCTCAGTTAGAGATAGATCAGCTGCTTCAAGACCAGCACTGGTCTTGTATGCAGCGAACAGAGCAAGAGCAGTCAAAGCAGCACTGCCAATGGCAAAACCCTTCCCTATCGCAGCAGTGGTGTTCCCAATCGAATCTAGCCCATCTGTAATGTCACGAACTTCCTTTCCTAGGCCTGACATCTCTGCAATTCCTCCAGCGTTGTCTGCAACAGGCCCGTATGCATCTACGGTCATTGTCACTCCAACAGTTCCAAGCATGCCCATTGCGGCCATTGCGATACCGTATAGGCCAGCATCTCCGCCACCCATCACGTCATTGGCACCATAGATGCCTGCTGCCATCAATAGTACAGGGATGAATACTGACTGCATACCTACAGCAAGTCCAGCGATTGCATTGGTCGCACTTCCTGTCTTTGATGCTTCTCCAATGTAGGGGATCGCTTGAACCTTAATTCCGAAGACTGGCTCTATTCCGGTGTAGTATTCAGTAACTAGTCCAATTAGAATTCCCACGAGAGACCCGATCGCCACGGCATAAATTACCTTGGTCTCTAAGTCAAGGTAATCCAGAGCGAAGTATCCTCCTCCAATGAACAATGCAGCACCGATGAAAGTGGTGTTCCGCAACGCAGCTCCAGCATCCATGTTCTTCATGGCAGTAATCGAAAAGACTCCAATGATAGAGGAGATGTAACCCACAACAGCCAGTGCGATAGGTATCATTAGGTAGTCAGCGCCCAAGTCCTCACTAGCATGAGCGATCACCATAGCGGCTATGATGGAACCAACGAACGACTCGAAGATATCGGCACCCATTCCCGCTACGTCTCCAACGTTATCGCCGACGTTGTCAGCGATCACTCCTGGGTTTCTAGGATCATCTTCGGGGATTCCAGCTTCTACCTTTCCAACGAGATCAGCTCCAACATCCGCCGCCTTGGTATAGATTCCTCCGCCCACTCTTGCGAATAGGGCAATGGAGGAAGCCCCCATCCCAAATCCGGCAATGTTGCCAACTGTCAAGAAGCCATCTCCATCGGAAGGCCCGGTTAGGAAATACATCAGGGAAATCCCGAATAGCCCTAGTCCCCCAACTGCAAGTCCCATTACTGCTCCGCCGTTGTAAGAAGTTGTCAGAGCAGCAGCTTGTCCTCCCGTAGCAGCGGCCTGGGCTGTTCGGCCATTCGCACTAGTTGCCGACTGCATGCCGCTAAATCCAGCAGCAACGCTACAAAAAGCACCAATAATGAAAGCAACCATGGTCTCGAATCCAAGGCCGTTATCTTCTCCACCGGCCAATAATAGTGCTGATACTACGGCGATGAAAACAGCTAACATCTTATATTCTGCCATGAGGAAGGCCATAGCTCCATCCTGTATTCGTCCAGTGATTGTAGCTACCGTCTTGTTCTCAATCTCTATTGAATCGACTTTCCTGTAAAGCATGAATGCGATAAGCAGTCCGAATATTCCCACTCCCATTCCAATTGTTCCTAGTGTATCTCCTTCCATATGGTATCAACCCGTATCGGTCCCGCGACAAAAGTCCCACTTATAATTCAAGCCGTAAAATATGACATTTTGTGACAACTAGGCCATATGTCTCCGTACGACATCCGCAAAAGACTCTAGAACTCCTGCTCCATCATGTTCCTTCTGAAATGACAACATCTCCTCTTTACTGATGTGCCCCCATTCGTATGCCCTCTCAATTCTGTGCTTTGCAGCTTCCGGGTGGAATTGAACCCCCCATGCAGGCATAAACCGATCGTTCGAATCTAATACCCTAACCGCAGTCACCCGATTATGTTCGGCCGAACCTAGAAGGATGCAATTTCCAGGGACAGTCATTACATGATCTTGATGTGAATAAACCACTTCTGGGCCTTTCCCATTATCTCTCCTGGATACAAATAATTCATCGGACAGTCCATGCTCGTTCAGTTCCATTTCCCAAATCCCACTAGACATTTTGTCTGCTCTGGAAACTTCTGAGCCAAGTGATTTGCATAACAGCTGATGTCCAAAACAAATCCCTAAGGTGGGGGATCCAGATGTTGATGCCACTCTCAATAGAGAAGCTGCCCCCTCCATCCAATCTTCCCACATTGTCACGTTCCTTCTGGATCCGGAGCAAACAACCGCATCTACATCCATTTTGTTCAACCAATCCAACATTTGCTCATCATCAAATCCAAATGGTAATGCAATTCTAGAAAATCTCGCCTCATTGTCTCCCATGGGAACTACGCAACTCTTCCAAAATTCATATCCTTCATCCCATTTTGGCACGTCTTCGCGACTGATGAAGTAAAGTCCGTCATTAGCTGCACACTTGCCAGATTCAATCGTCTGCATCTGAGGCGTCAGGAGAAAAACTTCCACATCTCCAAAATCTGATAGGGGCAGTATTATCTCTTGATTGCCACCATGCCCAAATTCCGATCTTTCTACGAGTAGATCCAGAAGAAGAACCCTCATTGCGCGACTCATGACACTCCGAAGAAGCGATTGTTTGAAAGGCTCCCGCATGTACAGATGTTTGAGCGGACATGGTGGACAAGCAAGTAATCCTAGATTCAGTGGGTCCGGTTCAGGCAGTTCTTGATGCTCATGATGGGGTCGTAAATGTCATTGATACCACCGGTGGAGTGATATCAATATCTCTTGAAGGAGGATGCACCGGATGCAGTGCTACTCCTATGACAGCCATGCAAATATACTACTCTCTGATGAAGTTAGAACAGGTAAATGATGTGATATTCGTCAATGGAGAATTACCTGCCTACATGAGGGCATTCATAGATGATAAGATTGGAGGGGAGACCTAACGCTCCTCCTTCCTCATCTTCATTATCTCATGAGGATTAGTCTCTCCTTGAACGTCCTTCCCCTTCAAGTTCATCGATGCAGATATTGCCACTACGACAGCCACTAGTGCCATCGGTAGTGCAACATTTCCCGATCCCCATAATTCCCCGCTCATGAAGTTAAACACAATCAATAGAAGAGCAGCAGCCACACAAAGGATAGCTATGGTCTTCTGAGCGAAAACCTCCCCTCTGACGCTTCTCGAAAATGTCCCAATTGACATCCAGAGAATGACGGCCAATCCACACATACTCAATGAAATCGTCTCAATGATCTCAACAAGCTCGTCTGTCATGAACAGGCTAGAGGGCCAATACTTGTGAGCGTTGGGGGTGTTTGCATTATTATGGGGCATAACGAACCTTCAACAAAGGTGAGCACAACGGGCGCGCATGGGAGTGCTGCGCGGCTTGACCCTGAGTATGGTCGCCCTTCTTCCAGCCCTCTTTCTAGGATTACTGGCATACCTGATAATGGGCGGAAGCTCAGACACTACTGAATGGGACACATGGATGTATATTCCATGCTACGGGGTCCCATTGTTCTGCCTCTTTGTCGCATTCATATTTGGAATGAGGTCCGGTAGGGTGGAAGATCAGTGAAAAGATTAGAGAAGGCCAGAAAGATAGGTAATCTACTAGACTCATTATATCCTGAAACCCCCATTCCGCTTGATCATCGGGACCCCTACACTCTATTGGTGGCAGTAATGCTGTCTGCTCAGACTACGGACAAGAAAGTAAACGAAGTCACCCCCTCTCTTTTTGCGATCGCTGACAATCCAGAAAAAATGTCAATGTTAGGCGTTGATGAGATACACTCAATAATCAGGGAAATCGGATTAGCACCAACAAAGGCCAAGAATCTCAAGAGGATGGCCGAACAAATTATTGAGTCAGGGGGGGAAATTCATCCTGATTGGGAGTTTTTGGAGTCATTAGCAGGAGTCGGTCACAAAACCGCCAGTGTGGTAATGTCTCAAGCATTCGGGATTCCTGCATTCCCGGTTGATACACATATTCACAGATTAGCAGATAGATGGGGCCTCTCAAATGGGAGGAATGTTGCCAAGACTGAGCACGATCTGAAGAAAGTCTTCCCCCCCGATACTTGGAACCGAAGGCATCTACAGATAATCTTCTTCGGGAGGGAACACTGTCCTGCAAGGGGACACGATCTTTCCAAGTGTCCGATTTGCTCATGGGCTTCAACCAAGAAGAGAATAAACGAAGGCAGGTAGTAAAATGATGATTTTCAAAGGTAGGATCACATCTGTCGGATTTGATAGTGGAAACTCGATTGTTATTGGGGACTGGAAAGAATCCCCACTCGGGACCTTCACGAATATAATGTGGTCAAAGCCAGATGGTACGAGGGCTCTACTTTCTCCCTCTAGGAAACATGCCGATTTCGTTTCCTCACTATATTCCTTCGATGAGGTTTCAATAACTAATTTTGTCGTGAAAAGACAAAAAAAGTGTATTGAGATATCTACCGAGAGTCTCTCAATTTCTGTCTCGTGGGGATTCCAATTTGCTATTCCGATTCCGAGGCCATTATGGTTTATATCCAGCGTCGAGAATTTCTTAGGAAAGATTATTTTTGGGTCTCCGACTTATGGAATAGCTCGAGACGGAAGTAAAGAATGGTATTCTATCAGGGGCATATCTAGGGTCGTATCTGCCGAGGCGAGACACCTTGAACAGGACATGGGTCAGACATCATCAACAGATTTTCCAAAAAAATTCGGATTCAGTAGCCCTCCGAGGATTCCGAGTAGTATTGAGGTAAATTCACACATTGATAGAGACAAGGTTTGATGAACCTAATGGCAGAGTGAATATTATGAGTGATGCTGTGACATTAGCTGTAGGGGAGACTGCACCAGATTTTGAGGCTGTCCTGACGGATGGCTCCAAATTCGTACTTTCAGAAAATCTTTCATCTGGTAAAGGAGTAATTCTGTACTTCTATCCACGCGATAATACTCCCGGATGCACTACTCAAGCTTGTGATTTCAGAGACAACTTTGGTAGAATCTCCAACGAGTCTTGGACAGTAGTAGGGGTCTCGACCGATTCAGCCAAATCCCATCAAAATTTCATCGCAAAGCACGATCTCCCTTTCGATTTGATTGTGGATGAAGAAGCTGAACTCCATTCTCTTTATGGCACATGGAGGGAGAAGAGCATGTACGGTAAGACATACATGGGGACTCTAAGGTCAACCTTCGCGATATCTCCCGATGGAACCCTGGCATGGGTTGGGTACAAAGTCAAAACCAAGGGTCACGTCGATCAGGTTTTGCAAGATTTAGGTATAGAGTGATTATCTTGGATGAAATTGAGCGAAGAAATCTAGTCGAACGATTCCTAAGGCGATGTGTAACTTATGCAAACGAGTCTATCAGGAGAAAGTCGAAACGTGGGCAAAGCGAAGATGAGATAGAAAAGTGGATCATTTACAGGGACTTCACTTTGCATGCAGCTGAGGAGGTTGCTGCTGGAGATCTGGACTCTTGGCTAGAGGATGGTCCTGTAGATTTTGAACCAGGAAATCAAGACTCAGAAAGTTGATCATATCCTCCGATCCCCAATTCGTATTTTTTGGTATCGACTCTCATCATGGCGCCAGGGACCATGAGCAATGAGTCATCCTCGTTTATAGCAAATGCATGCAGCCCCAATCTCTCTGCCATTTCCTGAACAATTCTCTTGCATCGTTCTCTCTGGGAAGGCATGTGCACCAGTGGGCTCAGATCTACTATGACCAGACTTCCCTTCGAAAGAGGGGTAGATATTCCTTCCAAGGGGAGCCGATGCATCAGATCAGGTTTGATGTATAACACACCCCGTTCTGCCCCAGGGGTCAATCTCCTAGTCATTTCTGACCATTTCTGATCTCCCAAATCAAGGTGCAAATCACCTTCTTGGGGGCCCGGGTCTGCAGTGGCTCTTCCCCTCTTGATTTCGGACCCTCTGACCTTAGTAGGGTCGGGGAGTCCAAGCAGTCTGAACAGGTTCGCCACGAATGGCCCCGGGCCTACTCCTCAAAGAGTGCTTCGATGTCTTCCTGACTTAGAGCCTCATCTACAGACATTGTAATTCCCTCCGAGGACTCCTCCTCCTCCTCAATTTCGTCTCCCTTTTCAGTTAAATTGGTGTCCTGTTCGATAGATTCATTCTCTTCCTCGTGTGAATCAATTCCAATATCCGAAATCGAGATTTCAGAAGAATCGATAATTTCAGATTCAGTATCATTGGTTTCCGTCGAAACCGCTTCAGGTTTTGCCCTAGGTCCATCCTTCCTACTTTGAGCATCGAATGGATCATAATCGGGATCATCAAAAGCATCATCCATTGATACTTTCTTGAGACTCTTAGTTTGATCCATCACCGAAGTAATGCCATTTCTGGTAGGCTCTCTATTCTTCATCATCATGAAGCCTCCAGCGAGTCCGATAATTAGGACTAGGATTAGTATTATCCCGTAAGATGAAATGAATCCACTCAGGCTAAATGGCGCCTCTGAAACAGTCAGAGAAAGGGATATTGATGATCCTTCTCCCTCGTCCAAAGCAGTCATGCTAACACCTCTGCTCCCAGAACCCACGAAAGTCCACTCGACCCACTTCCCTTGGATATCCACATCGTTAGCCGGTTCGCCATCACCGTCACTATCAACAGATGTGTCCATATCCCAGTTGTAGACCATATTCTCCATATCTAGGATGGAGTCAGTAGTTCCATTGGCGCTGAAGAATACAACGTCTCCCTCCACAGGGGTGAAAGTACTGGCAGAGACCTTGGGAAACGGATTGACGTTTCTCACATCTATTGGAATCTCAATCATTGCAACGCTACCGTCATCGTCAGTTACATGGAAGACTATCATTGAGGGAGAAGTTGTGGCATCCGGCCAGGCCACCTCGAGCGTCCTAGATTCGACATCACAGTCATCAGCTACATCCCCCGAGCCATCTGAGTCAACTGTGGGCTGCAGGTCATAGCAGTTCCTAAGGGTGAGCTGGTCTCCCGCGGTATCTATCGTCTCAACCGTAATCGAAATCACCGAATCCTCTGCTAGCGGGAGAGGATCAGAGATAGGATTTATTTGAGGTTCCAAGTTCACTATTTCAATCGGGATAATCAGTGATTCTGTGCTCGCACCATCATTATCCACTACCTGTAAGGTCGCGAGGTGCAATCCAGATGTATGGTATGTGTACTCTACAGTACTTTTTCTGCCTTCAAATGTAATCACTTGCTCAGGATTGTTCTCAGCGTCTGGGGCCCAGAGATGCAATAGTGAAGACAAGTCATTCTCAGAGTCATCAGCTAGACCCTCAAATGACAGCAGATCCCCTTCATTGGCGGTGTAAACCCCTCTGCTGTCAGGGACCATCCTGTTTCCTTGCTTCCATATCTCTGCCCTAGGATTTGTGGGGGCAATATTACGAACCTCAACTGTTTTGTTTGAGTATCCAATATCTCCATCATCATCAACAGCTTCGACACTGATGGTGTATGTCCCCTCCTCATCTGGAGTAACAGTGCAATATACCCCAACTTGACCTTCTTGGCAGGGGTATCCTGAAATCCACAAAATGTCCATTGGAGCTTCTGGGGTCAAAGTGTCAATGTCACTCCTTTCCTCAACATCAAATTGTAAGGGGGAAAGAACGTTTGTCCATTCATACTCGGAAGCAATCGTTATTTCAGGAGGTCGGTTGATTATCTCAATAACGCCATTGACTGTAACCATATCGTTTTCATTATCTTTGTATTCCAGAACAACATCAAAAATCCCATCATCGTGCCACTCCACTTCGACAATGCACTCTTCTCCCCCAGAAAGTTCGACTGTACCAAGACGCCTCTCTACAAAGAAATTACAATCGATAAATTCACCACCATCTGGATCATAGGAAGAACTAGCATCAAGCGTCACATTGGATTTGGTCAGAGATTGAGATGGCATGTCCAAGAATGCCACAGGTAGCCTTCCTATCCACAAAGAAAAGACCCCGTTATTGTTCGATCTATCTCCATCATCGCCTATCTCCTCATCGGGATCGACTTGAAATGAGAGTGAAATTTGACCTATTGGGTAGGCATTAGGTACGGTCCAATTGACCTCAACAATAGCTTGTCCCAAGCTTGGAAGTGATGGGACTTGGGCAGTCTGGACAGAGCCATCAGGAGACTCTACATTCATAGTCGTCGGAGGGGATTCCAGTAGTCCCCTGTTCTGTATCGGCATGTAGAATCTCAGAATGTCTTGTGGTACTGCATTGAAGCCAGTGGAAGATGCTAGAGTAGTAGTTGTCTGCCCCCTAGTCCTCTCTACAGTAACCCCTGAAGGAATTGCCACTAGGTCTATAGCACTGACATTTGGGTCTATGGTAATTGTCGAAACTCCAACGATCTTCTGGGAAGGAATCCATGCAATCACACCATGACTCCCTGCCTCGCTACCTCCCAGCGAGTCGTCCATAGAATTTCCAGAATTGAATTCCACGAACGCGGACCCGTTAGAAGAAGTAGTCACCGATCTGATATCTCCGTCAATTCCATATCTGAACTCAACCTGCTGATTAGCTCCGGACAATGCAGACCCATCTTGAGTGACGGTAACTACTGCTGAAGTGTTAATATTGAGTGGAGACAGTGGAAATTCCAAATCAACGGATATCTCCTTGCTCCTCCCAGCTTGATAAGTCTGAAGCTCATGAAACGCATTTATCCCTTCAATGATATCGGTACTGGATGAAACATCCCCCCTTACTGCCGGACAGAACCATCTGTACCCGTCCGCAGAACCATTTGAGTCGAACGTCGTCACATTGTAGGATTGCTGACATTGGGCGTATGGCGTACCAGGTGCCCCTCTCGACATAACCTGCCAACTCCTTGACTCGCTGGAAGACGAGTCAGCAGGAATATCCACTAGATCACTCGAACCCTCATAATCCGTCTCTTGATAGTAGTTGGAAGACCAATAGTCGCCGACAGTGAGGGGGAAGTCGTACCCTTCAGTGGGAGGGGAATATGTCTGAGTGATTGTCAATTCTGCCACATCGATATTTATGGTCCACCAGAAAATCCTGTATCCAAAGTCAATTTCGATTGACGCTTCCTGCTGGATGACGGCCAAGTCGGATGCACGTACAAGCTCGACGGTTTCCATTTCTATTTCCAAATCCCCAGTATTGCCATCAAGATTGACATTTTGTGCTTCATATGACCCTTGGGACTCGGCCTCGTAAACCAATGTAGATCGATTATCAATAGTGGTGGTGTAGATATCAGTGATCGTCCTATCCAATGTTCCACTGATATATTGGACATTCGAAGAAACTCCAGAGGAACTGACGAAGTCCCCAACATCTAGGTATCCATCGTAAATCCATCTGTCTCCAATTCTCCAACTAGGCAGATCAGCTACTACCGTATTTCGATCAGTCGGGCTTAACATTTTTTCATCGATTTCTTCCTCTAAAAGCTCCTCTGAAGGCAATAAAAACATGCACTGTGATATCAGCATCACGACCATCAGAATGGCCGACACGGTGGCTCTACCCATACATCTCCTGCGGAGATGTGGCAAATCAATGTGACTATCGGTCGAGCAAATCACATTGCGCGATAATCAGGCAGGTCTGCAAGCTCATCTTGGATGAACTGTACAGCTTCCAGAATCTGGTCCTTGGCCCTTGCACCGGTGATTACCATCTTACCACTCCCGAAAATCAGACACACTACCTTCGGGTAGTCCAGTCTGTAAATAAGTCCCGGGAACTGCTCTGGCTCGTATTCGACCTTGTCGAAAGGCAGATGGAATGTCAGATTGTTCAGGTTGAGCCTCCTCGGAAGAGCCGCCAGTGGCTCACCCTGCTTGATCCCCCTGATCCTTGGGTCCTCGTTCTCAACCTCCTCATCAGTAGCAGCCCTGATTCCTCCGGCATCATCGATGACTTTGGTGTTGATATCGTCCATCTTAGCCACTCCAGTATAATCTTCAGGGAAGAATAGTGAATAGGTAGCAACCATGTTCTGAACTTCGATATCGACATCAGCAACATCCCATGTTGAAATTCCAGCTGCTCGAAGGTCTCCAATCATTCTCTCGATTCCAGTCTCGATATTCTGCTGGTTCTTACCGCCCGTACATACGGCTCTACCTGACCTGAACATGAGGATGGCGAGTTTTGGATCTACTACCCTGTAAACCACTCCAGGGAACTGTTCGGGCTCGTATTCACAATTCAGCTGAATTGCAATATCTGGGAGGTCTAGCTCCTCGGCAACCCTGGTCGACGCTACAACATTCACTACAGTTAGGCGTTCTTCATCGCTTAGCATGGGTCCCGCACTTATATTCTTCTTATAAAGGATATCAGTACGAAAAATCCAACGAACAACCATTCACTGTGGTAAAATTCGTGCCCCTCCGGACCCAAGCTTCGAAATTAGAGGCTTTCCACCGGCTATTTCTATGCACTCAGCAACCCTTCTGGGGTGCCGAGTAAGAGAAACCATACACCCTCCTCCCCCAGCTCCTGTCAGCTTGGCTCCAAGAGAATGATTTTGAACAGCAGAAATCAGGCCTTCAATCTCCGGACAACTCACCCCTATGTTACGAAGTCTTTCATGACAAGAGTTCATAGCCAAACCAACACCTTCCATATTTCCTTCAGACAATGATTCCAATCCGGAAGATGTGATCTCGCCGATCGCTCTTATGTCATCCATTCTTTGTGGCTCCCTCTCAATAAGTTCAGACACCCCTGCCACCATTTTCCCAGTTGGTGAACCAATGCCGGTAAATCCCAGAACAATCCAGATATCCTCCAATTCTGGTAATGCAGCTCTACATATTGACCATGACCTGCTCCCCTCTGGCGTCTCCAAAGTACTGTCAAAGATATGTTCGGTACCCTCCACTCTTTCCCCCGAAACAACCACGCATCCGCCCAATGCACTCGTGGCAGTATCAGTCGGGCTAGCCCTCCCTTTCTGGGCATTAGCCTCAGCGGAATGACCAATTCTAGCAAGTGAAATCAGGTCCAATGGCTCTTCTGGCTTGGTTAAATGGTGCAGTGCCGCTCCCATAGAGTTGGAAAGTGCAGCGGACGAACCAAGTCCAGCAGCAGAGAAAAGTCCGCTCTTTACGTCTATCTCAAGAGGACTTCCAGAGTACTGGAATATATCATTAATAATATGGGAAATATGGGGATGTTTAGAGGGTTCGAATGGCATTCCCTCCAGACTCCATTTGTTTGATTCGCTAATCGTCACCTCTACTCCTGCGTCTATTGACACTGCAACTGCCGGTTGTCCGTAAACCACTGCATGCTCCCCGAAAAGAATACATTTGCCCGGCGCAAACGCGGTCACCATACACATCGCCTCCGGTCCAAGGAAATGAGGATTGGCATAACTTCACCAAAATAAATAAAAAAACCTCAAGACTACTCTAATCGACATCTTGAGCATAATCTTTGTTCGTCTCCCTACTTATGATCAGCCTCTGTATCTGACTCGTTCCACCAAATATCTGGTAGATTTTGGCCCCCCGCATCCTCCTAGCGGCCGGGAACTCCTCGGAATACCCATACCCGCCAAAGATCTGGACAGCATCCGTTGTTACTTCCATTCCTATGTCTGCGGCGTATCTCTTCGCGTGAGCGGATTCGAGAGTGGCTCTATCGCCAGAGTCAAGTTTAGATGCAGCTTTGTGTGCCAATAGTCGTGCACACTCTATTTTGGTACTCATGTCGGCAAGCATGAAAGCTATCGATTGGTGTTCAAAAATAGATTTTCCAAAAGTTGCTCTCTCATTTGCATAACGCCAAGCTTCTTCCATGGCCCCCCTAGCGTTACCCAGCGCATGCGCGGCTAACATGGGACGGGATCGGTCAAAGGAAATCATGGCTTGTAACCACCCATCGCCCTCTCTTCCGACGATATTCTTTTTTGGGATCCTAACATTTGTGAAAACCACTCCTCTGGTATCCGATGAGCGTTGCCCCATCTTCTCCTCTTTCTTGCCAACCTCTACTCCATCCGTGGCAGATTCAACAATGAAACCACTCAAAGAATCGTGGCCTGTCCCCTTTCCAGTTCTTGCAAGGACATAAAACCAATCAGCATAACCTGCACCTCCAATCCACATTTTCGATCCATTGAGAATGTAACTATCTCCTTCTAGGACAGCAGTTGTCTCTATCGCTTTAACATCTGAACCACAACCCGGCTCTGTCACACAATATGCAGAAATTTTACCTCGACAAACTCTGCCCAAGTATTCCTTCTTCTGTTCTTCGTTACCCCCATAGATCAATGGGTGACATGCCAGCATAGTCACCCCAGTAATAGTAGCGAATCCTGGGTCCCCCCTTCCAAGCTCTTCATTGATTATCGCTTCATCCAAAAAGCTCAATCCAAGGCCTCCATATTCCGCTGGTATAGTACAGTTCAACAAACCCAAACTTCGCGCCTCGTTAATGGCCTCCTCTGGGAATATGCCCTCTCTGTCCCATTTCTCGGCGTTGGGAATAAGCTCTTCATCGGCAAATCCTCTAGCTAATTCCTTCATCATTTCCTGATCTTCGCTCAGCTCGAACTCTACCACGAAGATTAATCTATCAGGCTAGCTATTAATCAATACCCCGTAAGCTCCAGTATGAATTTCCATTTCGGTTCTAAATATGGGGTGATAATAACTACCAACAAGAAACAAATCGAGGGTTTCATTCAAGGGTCCAGCCCTCCTCGGGAATATGTCTAGGGGTGTGTGCCCAGACGCGTGATTTGTTATGGAGCATCCACTTTTACAATCATACGGGCCATTTGAAGGATGGCACTTGTTACTTATGATAGGGATCATCTCGATTGGATTCTTCACCTATCAGGTTCAGAAAGCGACTAGGCTGGTCATGCTCGGCTCTTCCGACAGCAGATTCGACTCATGGAATGTCAGAATTAGAGAGTTCATCTCAGGTTGGTTGTTCCAAAAGAAAGTTCTCAGAGATAAGATTGCGGGAATAATGCATGTTTTGATGTTTTGGGGTTTCCTTATGCTATCGACGGATATGTTCGATCTTGCAACTGCAAATGCATTTTCTCAGAAGGTACTCCCGGAAATCTTAGTTGGCCCCTGGAATGGGATGGTGGAATTAGGATACTTCATGGCACTTATCGGATGCGTCAGCGCCCTAACAAGGAGAGTTGTCTTCACGCCTGAGAAACTCAAGGGGAAGTCTCAGTTAGAGGGGAACGCAATTTTACTGCTAATATTCACAATAACGACTACTTCATTCATGGTCGAGTCCGCCGAGTCACCGAGTGCTTTTTGGGAGCCTCTGGGATACTGGTTTTCAGAACAAGGGCTCTCGGAGCAGGTCGTCATCATATCATATTGGGCACATATGCTTGCAATCTCGGTTTTCTTATTCTTGATTCCACTATCGAAGCACATGCATC
>PBZE01000025.1 GCA_002730095.1 Methanobacteriota archaeon
AGAAACTCCGCTTGCCATTATCATGTCAGCAGCAGCCTGACCCTGCAGAGCGTCGCTTGGAACGATTCTGTAGAAGTGAGGGTACGCGGTTGCGTCACTCAGAGCTGGAGATGTGCTAGCGTAGGAGATCATAGGGATTCCAGCAGCCTGTAGGACTGCGTTTGCACCCATTGACGCACCGGAGCACGCTGCGCCGGCTACTGCTACAACACCTGTGTCCGCGAGGGACTGCGCGGCTGTGCCGGCCATCTGACCGTCACATCCAGAGTCTGCCTCGATAATCTCGAAGACATAGTCGTCACCCATTGCGTTTAGGTCATCCATTGCGGCATTCCATGCGTATGTGAATGGTGCAGCGAACTGGGCGATTGGCCCTGTTGCGTCATTCAGGAAACCCAGCTTGATTGTTACAGCTGGGTCTGCTGGAGCGACGAACATTGGGTTCTCTGCTCCCATGTAGTGGGCTGCGATCTCGTCTGCCACAGCGTGTGCTATGTCAGCGTCGAATCCTACTACCGCACCCGAGTCATCGTAGCTCTCGAATGGAGGGTAGAACGGGTCTGTGCATAGCCTTAGGCTTCCAGACTCCAGAACGGCTGTCAGGTCGCTTCCCTCAGTTGGTACTGGGTAGGAAGTTGCTGTGTCCATTGTGGTGTCATCGGCTAGGGTCACTGCACCATCGAAACTGGCGCCATAAATCAGGTCGTACTCACCAGAGTCAACCATAGCACCAATTGCCATGTTCAGTGCGCCCAGTAGCTCTCCGGAGGAATCCCCCTGGACAGCCATACCGAAGTTCTCATCCGAGAAGGTTACCATCAAGGTACCCTCTAGGGATAGAACAGGAGCATCACCCATAGCGTAGTGTACGTCACCGTTGTTCAAAGCAGCGATTACCGAAGGGAAATCGTCGTATGCGCTGATCGTAGCGGCACCAAGGTTCTCTTGTGCGTACAAGTCCGAGGTTGTTCCGGACTGCACGCCAATTGTGGTACCTTCTGCGTTCAGGTCTGCGACGGCACTGATTGAAGCGGCGCCGGTTCCGCCGATTACACCCTGGCTACTTGTGTAGTAGGCCCTGGTGAAGTCGACAGCTTGCTCTCGCTCGTCAGTCTTCGTCATCGCCGATATGATGGCGTCGCACATATCGCCGGCATTCAGGTTGGGGATTATTGGGTCCCATGCGGACTCCACGAAGTCGGCACTAACATCACTAGCCATCGAAATGGACCAGTCAGGTGTGTCTTCTTCATCATCCCCACCAAGGCATCCGGCGAAAGCTGCCGCCAGCATGCTCATGGTAAGCATCATTGCAATCATCTTGTTGTTCTTCATTAGAAACTCACGTTCCAGTGCCCGCACGACGACGTATATATGTTATAGAGATTCTCAAAAAAAAGTCAAAAAAACGCGTTTTTTAGAAAAACGGCTCTTAAACTTATTACAATAGTATGATTTCTCTATGTTTTTTATTAATCGCTTTGATTCCTCCTATTTCCTGACCAAGAGTATCATGAACTGGGGACTTCTACGAGGGTCGTGAGTGAAATGCCCATGGACTATGCGAGCAGTGGTGTGGACATCGAATTGGAGGGTGATGCAGTAGGTGCATTGGTGGGAGCGCTCACTCAATCTGTTAGGATCAAGGGAAGTCTAGGCGCGCCTGTTGATCTCCCGGGGGGCTTCGGCGGACTAGTGGAGTTTGGGGACAAATATCTCGCTTTAGCCACGGACGGAGTTGGCAGTAAGTTGACTATCGCCAATCAAGTTGGCCACTGGGCTGGTGTTGGGATAGACTGCATGGCGATGAACGTAAACGATCTGCTGTGTGTGGGGGCTGAGCCAATAGCTTTCGTGGACTATATTGCTGTTCCGAAGCCTGACCCAACGGTTCATGCTGCCATAGGGAAGAGTCTGGCTGAGGCTTGTAGTAGAGCAAGAGTTACACTGGCTGGAGGGGAGACTGCGAGTCTACCTGGTATTGTGAATGAACTAGATCTCTCAGGTACTGCCCTTGGATGGCTAAACAAGGGATCGGAAATTACGGGTACAAACCTTCAGGCTGGAGATGTGTTGATTGGGTTGCCTTCTTCGGGCGTTCATTCCAATGGTTTTTCGTTGGTCAGAAGAGTCGTGAAACATTGTGGTGCGTCATGGGACGACATAGCACCTTTCGAAGTGGATGATGGAAGGATTGAGAGGTTCAGGAAAGGAAGATTAACTCTGGGGGAGATTTTCTTGAATCCTACAAGGATATACTGCAATCCGATTGTAGATCTAATTCAGGAAGGCCCGTGTGAGACGTCGCAGATTCACGCTATTTGCCACATTACAGGAGGGGGTCTTTCCAACCTATTGAGGCTGCACGAGTCACTGGGTTGGCACATTCATACTCCACTTCCTGTTCTAGAAGAGTTCGATTGGATACAAGAAATGGGTTCAATTGAAGCTCGCGAGATGTACCGCACATTCAACATGGGGATGGGCATGGTTATCGCAGTGTCGGAGAAGGCCGCGGAGTCTGTTATGGAGTGGATTTCTGAAAGATTACCTGGATCGGCTATTGTCGGGAATGTAACTGACAACGGAAGAGTCGTTACCCATATTGACCCCTCTGTAAGATTCGATACTTACTGAATTAGAGCAGTCAATACCTTGTGTCATGGGTGCCTCGGATATACATGAGTGAGGAGGACCCTGAAGGTTGGCCGGGCGTCATCCACAGGGAGGGGAGGACCCTGACAAGGTTATCAGATGCACCGAATTCTGGTAGATCTGGCCCAGTATCGAGGAGGGGCGGGGGCGTTTTCCTAAATCCAGCGATGTCCGGGAGCAGAACACGCAGTGTCCTCTTACTCGATTATGCGATGGATAGTGGAATGCTTGGACAAGGGACCGTATATGCGTTAGACGGACTATCGGCCTCTGGTTTACGAGCTCGGAGATGGTTAAACGAGCTCCCTGGGGATAAGGCCAAGCGCCTGGATGTGACCATATCTGATTTGGATTCGGAAGCATTGGCTTGGGCTATGAGAAGTCATGAGGAGTTCCCTCCTAAACATGGTCAGGGGGAGCTGTCGAGTTCAATGGGGGATCTGAGAAAGGTAGTGCTAGCACACGGACGTCATTGGGTAGACATCGACCCCTTTGGCTCGCCATTGCCCTTCCTGGATGTGGCCTTGCAATCTCTAGCTAGGAGTGGCGTTATAGAGGTGAGTGCTACAGATACTGCAGCTTTAACCGGCTCCTCAAGAGGAGCTATGCTGAGAAGATACGGATCGAGAGTGAGAACGGATGGGTTGGCGCATGACTCTGCACTAAGGGTGATGATGGGGAATCTTGCAAGAGGCGCCGCTAGGCATGACCGTTGTTTGGAGCCTCTTCTCTCAATCTGGGACTCACATCACCTGAGAGTCTCATCTAGGGTCATGAGGAGTCGGGATGGAGCAAATATGGTGGAAGACCAGCTTGGCTGGAGGGTACACTCGCCCACCGAGAAAGAGGTGGTTGCTTCTGTAGAATCTGGCCTACAGCCTGAACTTTCGATGGACAAGCTACCAATGACTTGCTTGCTACCCCTGTCTTTCCCAATAGAGCGGCGGGATCCCCGGATTTCTGGACCCCTATGGATAGGGAGTCTGGGATCGCAGGAAGCCATGTCTTCAATGACGGAGGAGAAAGCACTGATGCTGTGTGTTCCTGACTATGAGGAAGGAGACGTTTCAGGGTGGTCGGAAAGGGACTTCGAGATGGAAAGGCGAAGGACCCTAAGAGCGATCAGGAACATAGAAGGAGAGAGTTGCGTGATTGACTCCGCACACCACATCTTGGTTGATGATTTATCAAGCTGGCTAGAAATCGGATCTCCTCCCAGCCCAACCCTAATGGTCGAGGAGCTAAGGGGAATGGGGTACAAGGCATCTCTTGCCCACTATGGAAAGCCCTCGTTCAGAACCAATGCTAGCTGGGATGATATTGTCGAGGGGGCTATTGGGCTTCAACCACCAATGTAAGACATCTCAACTCTGTCTTCGATCTTTGAGTTCTTACTACGAATCTCTGAATATCTATCATCCCTAGATTTCCAATATTCCTGTATAACAGCGGATATTTCCGAGTCATCCTTTCCTTCCCTCATGAGGGACAGAATATCCAGGCCTTTGTTTGAGAACAGACAGGTGAATAGTCTACCATCTGAGGAGATCCTTGCCCTAGTACATTCATTGCAGAAGGGCTCGGTTACGCTAGAAATTATTCCTACTTCTCCCCCGTTAGGTAGGCGGTATTTCTTGGCCACGTCGCTTGGGTTGTTAGGAGGAATTATGCTTAGTTCCCCGATAATATCTCTTATCTCTTCCGCGCTTACTACCTCATCCATGCTCCACCCATTGGTATTTCCGACATCCATGAATTCAATGAATCGTACTGCTATTTCCCTATTGGAGAATCTCTCAACCAACTCTAGAATTTCATCCTCGTTCGTACTTCTCTTGATGACCGTGTTAATTTTGATAGGCCCAAGTCCAACAGATTCAGCAGCCTCTATTCCAGCAAGGACTGCAGCAACGGTGTGGCCGGAGTCGGTTATTGCAGCGAAAGTAGATTCATCTAACGCATCCAAGCTGACAGTAATTCGATCCAGTCCTGCTGCTGAGAGAGAGGGGGCATAGCGGGGCAATAGCACTCCATTGGTCGTCATGGCCAGCTCCACTTCTCTCAAGGAGAGCATTGAAATCAACTGGTGGATATTCTTTCGAAGTAACGGCTCACCACCCGTTAGCCTAATTTTCTTTACTCCCAGAGAAACGAATATTCCTGCTAGTCTATCTATTTCCTCAAATGACATTATGCTGTCCTTCGGCATGAATGGGAAGTCCTTGCCAAAAACCTCCTTGGGCATACAATATGTACATCTGAAATTACACCTGTCAGTGACGGAAATCCTCAGATCGCGTAATGGCCTTCCAAAGGAATCCCTGAGATCCACAGCTCTCACAGGGTGCCGAAGGGAGGTTTGGTGATAGTGGTACCTGAGCAAGCCTTGAAGAATGACCCAATGCTACGGGACATGAGAGACATGCTGAGTTTCAGTCCTAAAGCCAAAGAAATGCTTGATCAGTTCGCTGAAGCTGCTGATGAGATTGATGAGGTATGTCTGAGGATTGAGATCACCGGGAGAGGACGAAATGGATTCCAATACGACCTGCAATTCATTGAGAGGAAGGATTCCAGGGAAGGTGATCTTGAAATCAATGTAGATGGAATGCGTGTATTTATTGATCCTAGAAGTGCGAAGTATATCGATGGCACAACACTGGACTATCAAGAGACTCTCATGGGAGGTGGTTTCAGTTTCGATAATCCAAATCCCCTGTGGATGGATGACATTTCCAAGGCTGTAGCCGAAATAATCGAGAGTGAGGTAAATCCCGCTGTGGCCTCACATGGTGGACATGTGGAGCTAATGGGGGTTGAAGATGGAAAGGCTGTGATAGTTTTCGGAGGTGGCTGTCAAGGCTGCGGAATGGCTGATGTGACTCTCAAACAGGGGGTCGAGACAATGATCAAGGACAATGTCCCTTCAATATCTGAAGTAATTGATGCCACAGACCATGCAGCTGGAGAGAATCCTTTCTACTAGTCAGAGGATCATCGGGACATCGTCCTCGTCATCGGGACCGGGCGCGGGTAAAGCGGTTGATTGAGCTCTCTCAAAGGCATCTCTAACCTTCTCTTCTATTTCTCTGGCATCTTCCAACAGCTCTTGCACTGGTATCTCCATATCCATTAGCTCGCTCAAGCCGTCAATAGCTATCAACGCGGCTCTAGCATCTGGGTACATTGGATTGCATTCGGCGAGAAGGGCTGTTATGTCCAGACCCCTTCTCTCACCTTCGGCTATCAGATAACCAGTTATTCCGGAGACAATTCCATTCTGAATTCTCTTAATTCCGGCATCATCGAGGCTTTCGCGTCCTGACTGTTTGGAGGAAACCCCCCAGAGGTCACTGTCCTCCTTGATACCCAAATCATTACTGATCACTCCATCAACAACATATAGCCTCTCAAAGCCTCCCTTGGTGAACCATTCTAATACGGTCTCGCCGAAGTACGCATCATTCTCAGGAGGAAATTGAATCTCTGAGGTGAAAACACCCAGCCCGTCTCCCTGATAGACCCTGACAGGATGTTTTGGAACAGAGTCATGGATAAGCGCTACTGCAGGGAACTTTGGATGCATTACGGACCCCATTGGAGAAAGGTCGAGTGATCTAATGAGATGCGAAGCGGCGATTACTCCTACCGATCCAACAGTAGAGAAGCCGCATACGGCAATCCCTCCCAGTGTGGAAGGGTCAGCATTTGTGTGCAAAACAAGAGGATATGCACTGCTGGACTCTTCGGACATAGAAGCCGCTCGGGACGGATGCATTTCAATATCTCGTTGCAGACTTAGGAGTTGAGCTATTGTTTGGTGATGTTATGGAATGCCAAGAAAAAATAACTTCAAATAACTGGTTACGTGTGGGCGTTTGTGGAAGCTCAAGATTCAGGACCAATTGGACGAATATTCATCAGAGTGGGGTCTGAGGAGATTGACCTTGCTGGTAGTGGGGATGAGATAGTAGCAACTCTCGGGAAGATACTCAAGACTGATACTTGGCAATCTGCGTTATCGAAGATCAGAAAGGCCAGGGATTCGGCAATAGAGGCTGCAACTATATCGGCCTTGGGTGCGAACATTCCCGAAAGAGGGTCCTCATTCGGACATCTCCTGAGTTCCTGTGGCATCGACAAAACGGGAGATGTGATACTAGCCTCGATTCACTATCTCAGATCGGTCGAAAGGGAGCCCAATACTCCGCCGAGAGAGGTTAGAAGACTGATATCCCAGACTGGAAGGTGGACCGAAGAAGAGGTTGAGAAGTGGAATCTCTCCTTGTACATCAATCGGATGATCGAGGGAGGGACGACTGGACGTGGTAAAGGGCCTCTTCTGACATATCCAACGGGCTCTGAAAAAAAGAATAGGTTCGTCGTTCTGACTGATGCTGGGCTCGATTATTTAGAGGACTTATCTATTGGTGAGTAGTATGACTGAAGGTCCCAAAGACTGGTCATATACTTCTCATATTGGTGAAGATCTTCGTGGTGTTGACCTGTCAGGGGCCGACCTTAGGAGAGCTGTTTTTGATAGGGCTGACTTAGAAGGGGCCGATCTATCTGGAGCAGACATGCGAAGAGCCTCATTCAAGGGGGCTAACCTAATGAAGGCCTCATTCGATAAAGCGGATATGCGCGATGCAATTTTCCTCAAAGCGAAGATGAATCTGTCAAATTTTCAAGGAACTAGGCTGGACAGGGCGGATTTGAGGGGGATAAGGGGAAGATATGCCATTTGGAGAAACGCAAACTGGTGGGATGCCCGTATGAATGATGACCTGCGGAAGGCTTTGACGAAGAAGTGGCCAAGAGAAGATGAATGACTATTCGACTAGCATTTTCTGGGATAGGTTATCTCTCATCCACTCAGGGACTGGAATCTTGGTTCCAATCTGGTCCATATTGACACAAACTGTAACTTGTTTCGCCGACCAGCATAGTTTGCCATGCTGATTACGGAATTCATACTGCCATGATATCGAGGAGTTGCCAATGTTGGTAACTGAGATCACACAATTAACTGTATCACCATAGGATAGGGGGTGGTGGAATTCCGCCACGCTATGAACCAAGGGGAATCCGATTCCCTCATCAATGAGAATTTCATTGTAATGCCTGTTACATGAGTATTCCCATGATTCCTCATAGAATCTATGGGCCAAATCCCAAAATCTAGGATAGTACATGATCTTAGCCAAGTCAACCATGGGAAAATCAACTCTTCTAGATGAAGAATAGGCCATTATAGGGGCGTGTGGGATTTGACAAATGTATTTTACCATAGACAGTAAGTGAATCTTGGAGGTAAAACATGACTGGAAAAATGACAAAGGTTGGTCTAGTAGCAAGTGCGGTTTCTATAGCTGCTTCGATTTATATCTATTTCTCGCACAATGGAGGCGATGAAATGCTAGGTATATTCGTCGGGCTTTGGGCGCCAACACTGATCTTGTATGCACAAGAGCTAGACAAATTAAACGAGTGAATGGCGGACCCACCGCGATTCGAACACGGGTTACAAGCTCCGCAAGCTCATGTGATATCCAGGCTACACTATGGGTCCAGTGTGTTTTGGACTAGAGACTCGTGTTTAACCCCGACGGTAATTTTAGGCCGGTTTTCTACAAGGGCAGTATTGTCTTCCAACGTGGCTCTGCTAATTTCTTGGCATTAGGCCCATCGCGAACATTCTTTGTCTTATTTGTAAGAATTCCATGCATCCCTTCAACGGCGAATTTGACCCTCAGTTCTACCATCCTATCTCTTTCAGCTGTGACAATCTGTTCATCGTCTAGCTGAATGCTAGCGGAAGGGGCCTCTTCGTTACCATTGAACAGATTCATCGTGGACCCATCGAGCGAGGCTCTGGGTGAGAAATCGTAGTCTTCGGGGTTGTTCATCCACACGCTCACATCGACCACAAGCTTCTCCCTGACAGAGAGCTTGGTAATCTCCATCGACTTGACCATGACTTACGCAGACAAGATTAGTTCAAAGCACTTCGCACGTGACATGCCGTATCATGGGCCCACTTCGCTTATTCTCAGGACCATGACTATCACAGTTACTGATAGTTCCCAATCGTTACCCTGATCGGGATCTATGCCATCTACTGGGGTATCTGGATCGCATTGATCAGCAGTGATAGTCCAAGTCCATGCTCCTTGACCGAATCTTTCACCTGCCTGATTCAGAAGAAGCGCCTCTAAGGCCTCTTTGGAGTCCGCAGACAGCGTGTAACCGCTTTCTGGGTATGAGTTCATTTCTCCCCTGTCAATGGATGCACTGGTGTTCTCAGTTAAATTATCTTGAGTGGTTGATGAAAATGTGCTCCAGCCGGTTTCCATATCTAAGGAGAGGGTGAAGTTATCCTCTGGGAGCAACAACGGTATGAGCTCGCGAGAAAGCGTGAGTGTAGAGTTCATTTGAATGGCTCTTCCTCCCTCACTGGGAGAGTGTTCTATAATGATAGATTCCCCCTGCTCTAGATATCCATTCCAATTGGCCTCTACTATCTTCTCCTCCCAAACTATGTTGAAGACCCTGGATACCACTACCAGATTCCAATTGGCAGTAGATATTGCCCCTTTGTCATCAACCACGGTTACAGATCCTGATCTATTTCCTGCTTGGTCTATCATTAGCTCTGCTACAGGCTGAGAAGAGTCCGCATCATTTGCTGGATCTCCATCGTTGTTCGAGTCCGAGTATATGTTGAAGTCCCACATCACCCCAATATCGGCACCTTCTGGATCGTATGAATCACTGGCATCTAGAGTAGCCGTCTCTCCAGATTTGATGTAGGTTGGCATCTCAAGAACAATGGTAGGTGGCGCGTTGACGAAAATCGACATTGAGGCCCTATCTGCCTCCCCTTCATCATTTAGAACAGTGACTTCAACCTCATGATAACCAGAATTTATGAATGTGTGACTAGTGATTCCTTGTCTCGTTGTCTTTGAATTGCCATCTCCGAAATCCCAGATGAATTCATCTATAATTGTCGGGCTGGGGGTGGACGAGCCCCTAGCATCGAAATTTACAGTTTCCCCGAGATTTATTTCAGTCCTATCTGCAGATAAATCTGCATTTGGAACATTGCTCCCAAGGCCTGTGCATCCAGATAAAGTTACTGAGAGTAAAGACATAACAATTAGTGATGCAATAAGCCTCTGATTACTTGCCATGATGCTCATGTAACGTTTCACAATATATGGATGTTGGAATCATCAACTTACTTTTGATGATTGGCATACTTCATGGGCAACGCCGTAGTGCGACAGTCATGTCAGGGATGCTGGAAGGTATGAAGGTCGTAGGTCTTGACTTAGAGACAACCGGCTTCGACTCCAGATCTGAGAGGATTGTTGAGTATGCACTAGTGGGAAGTGATTCGGATGGGAGTCATATCGGACTTTGTTCTCTAGTAGACCCGGAACGGAGAATTCCTTCTGATGCAACAAGAGTTCATGGAATAACTGATGGAGATGTCAAGGGGGCCGGAGCTTTCTCTGAACATGCAGATAGAATCTCAGAAATTATCGATGGGGCAGTAGTGGTAGGCCACAATGTGATTGGGTTTGATTGGGGATTTATCCGAATGGAGTATCTAAGAGCTGGGTTGGAAGCTCCCAGAGTACATGGGTTCATTGACACACTGAAGCTTGCAAGGAAGTTGCGTGTTCCGGGAAGACACAGGTTAGGGGATTTGTGCGATAGATATGGCATCGATTTGGAAAGGGCGCACAGAGCCGATGCTGATGCAAGTGCCTCTTTGATAGTGCTATGGAAACTCATGAAAGAGTATCCTGAGAGGTTTCATTTTCCCTTAGATGACATCATAGAGTCACTAGATTAGGGATTTGTTGATCGGGGACCACGGAAGTATTTCTGACCAATCCCCGAGATGCATTACCCTGCCGTCCGCTTTGGCACTACCCAAGAAAACTGGTCCCTGATATCCAGAGTCTACTAATTGTCTCATCTGAGACAGGGCCTGATCTCGCAGTATTGCTCCGAACTTATTCTCCGAACGTCCGACATCTCCATGGTCGCCGACAGGGGGGGCCCTCTCGAATAGAGTGGCCCCAGAATCACTATCAAACCGTATGACGTTCACAACTTCATCTCTGAAGATATTGCCGGGAGGGAGTATTCCATCTCTTCTTGCGGTCCACCATGTTGGACACCATGCCTTCCATTCGCAGAAGCCACAGGCTGTGGAGTCGGGTGTTGCTTCAAATGGAATATCACTATGTCTCATTCCCTCCCAAGCTTCGAAGGCGTCCTCCAAAACAGAAGGCCCTTCAGCTCTGTGAATACTCTGATTTGCGGAATACCAGCCCTCGGCATGTAGAGGGGGGTGATCTGGATTGTTCTCGATTAGAAGATCCCTGTAGAATCGCAGTTGCCTACTAACCTTCTCATTCAGATTAACCGTTGGAGGCCTTCCAGTCTTCAGATCGGCGACTATCCATCCCCTCGATTTACCATTCTCGTCAATGTCTGCGACCAATAAATCTAGCCTTCCCATTAATCTGCCACATTCTGATACTAGGGTCCCCTCATTGGCTAGAACTATCGATTGAACCTGCTCCCACATTCCTATGGTAACTTCTGAAAGACTGGTCTTATCTAAGCCAGATTTGGCGAATAGAATGTTCAATGCCCCCACCAATCCATCGTGAGCCTTTGTGATCATCTCATCCTTCCATCTTGGATGTCTCGGTGTTTCCAAGAATGATTGCTTCTCGATTTGCCAGTGCCTGTCTAAGATAGCTTTGGCTGTCGGGGGGAGCCATCCACTTTCTCCCGATTCTCTGTCGTTGATATCTAGATTGCATAAATCTTCTACTGAATTATGTACAGCTGTTCCCATTGATGCGGGCATACTAGCCTTCCTAGGGAGCTTCTGTCTCGAAAGCCAATATTTTCGAGGACAGTCTTCATATCTGCTCCATGATGATGGGGAGAGTTGGTGTGCAACAAATCCGTCTTTCAATTGGCTCGCCTCGTTCTCCGTTAGTTACACCGTGTAGGCTAACTGTTAGAAGCACTTGCGTTCATCGGGTGTCATGAGCGAGAGGCCTGTAATCGATGTCGAAGATAATTCTGAGTTTGGAGATGCTTTGGTTATCAGCTGTTTTCCGTCGGAGGGATTCGTGAGCAGCATAGTGGCGCACTTCCTTGTGGATCGGCTCGGTTTGGAGCTTGTAGGCGGGATTAGACACTCTGGGTTGCCTCCTGTCTGTCTTGTCCAGGATGGAAGCCCTCTTCCTCCTATCAGACTATACAGCGGAGTGCCAATATGCAATGTTGAGAAGTGCGACAGAGTGGTCCTTGTTGCATCAGAGATTCAAATTTCTCCAGATTTGAAGCTTCCAATAGCCAGTGAGATCCTTGATTGGATGCATGAAACAGAGGCTGGTATGGCGATAATGATTGACTCATACGCTCACGGAGAAGGGCAAAAGCACTCTATCTTCGACGAAGACAAGAGTCCTGACACAGTAGTAGGAATAGGTTCTACTGAGAAGTCGCGAGAAATTCTAGAGGGCATTGGCACGAGTCTTCTGAAGCAGGGTGTGGTCGGTGGGATGACTGGGGTCATGCTCGGGGAAAGCAGGAGGAGAAAAGTCGATTCTTTGGCCATTATTGCGGAGTCGGGGGGAGAATTCAGTGGAGGGGGAATTCCAGATGCTAGGGCCGCTGCCCGAATTATCGAATGTCTTGATGGTTTACTTCCGGCTGTTAAGTTGGATCCGGAGCCTCTTTTGGAAGAAGCTAAGAGAATCGAGGGGCAGATAAGAGAAATGATGGCTTTGCATCTCAATTCAGAGTCAGATGTAGTGAGTGCCCCGAACACGATGTACGGATAGTTAGAATTCTCCAAGCGTTGACTGTCTCTCTCTGGGAGCTTCACTTAGTATCCTCCCTCCAATCAATTCGTCTAGCTCCTCTTCATTGAGGACTTTCACTTCTAACCCTCTGGCCTTTTCCAGCTTGGTTCCGGCAGATTCTCCTGCTACCAGATAATCTAGATTCGAAGAAACTGAAGATACGACTTTTCCTCCCTCGGACTTTATTGAGAGTGCGATTTCCTTTCTTGGCCTGCTTAGAGTTCCGGTTATGCATAGGGTTTTACCAGACAAAATGCCTCGATTGGGCTTATTTTCACCTTCAATGATCTCGACTTGCGCATACAGATCAAGTATTGACTCTCTTCTACTAGCGACTCCTTCTAAGAGGAGGCTCGCCACAACCTCTCCTATTCTGTCAATCTTGACTAGTTTCTCAATCGATTCTTCTTGGTTCGAAGACATCTCAATTAATTCGTCTAATGACTCTACTTCTGTGCATACAAGTGTGGCAATCTCCGGTCCAATTCTTGGAAGTCCGAGTGCGGAGATGAATGTAATCAGTGTCATAGACTTGCTATTCTCTAATTCATCGAGTATGTTATTGGCTGATTTCTCTGCCATTCTTTCCAATGCCAGGAGCTTCTCCTTCCTTTCTTTGAGCCTGTATAGATCTGCAATATTGGAGACGAGCCCTGATGAGCATAGCTGTTCTGCCAACTTCTCTCCAATTCCATCCATTTCGAGTTTCCTACACCAGTAAAGAATGCTCCTTTCTAGGCGAGATGGGCAATGTATGTTGTTGCACTTGATGAATGCACCGTCCTCGATCAGCAAAGTGTCACATCTGGGACATTTAGCCGGGGCGACTATTGCCGTCGGTTCGGGAAGATCGTGAATAAATCTAGAGCCGTCTGAGTGAGTTCTTCCCTGAATATCTTGTTCGGTTGCTCTACCGAGAACCTCAATTATCTTGGGAATGACGTCTCCTCTTCGGACTATTCTCACTCTATCGCCAATCATCATTCCCAATCTCTCGACTTCCCCCTTGTTATGGAGCGTAGTATTCTCCACTGTTACCCCTGAAACTACAACAGGTGCTACTCGAGATACCGGCGTGACATTTCCAGTCCTCCCAGTTTGCCACTCTACATCCAATAGTACGGTTGTCGCCTCCTGAGGGGGGAACTTCCATGCCAGCGCCCACCTTGGGTGATGGGCAGTCATGCCCAGTAATTCTCGCTTGTCTAGTCGGTCAAGCTTGATTACTACACCATCCAATTCCCATGGCTCTGAGTCTCTACTATCTGTCCACCTCTTGGCTACTTTCACCAATTGATTGGATGTATCCTGATCATCATCACCAGAGATGACTTCATTTCCAGCGACTTCGATTCCGATCGACGAAAGCCATGAGATAATCTCAGAGTCATACGAGAAGGGAGGGGGTGCAGGGCTATCTGGATGTCTTGTGAGTTCTGGGGGGAACTCTAACCCATAAGCAAAGAATGCCAAATCCTCAGCACGCCCCTTGCCCGCATCAACGCTCTTCTGCCTTAGAGAACCAGCTGCTAGGTTTCTAGGATTGGGTGCAATATCTGAGTATTTTTCTTCAAAAACGGCAAGAGGCATTACAACCTCGCCCCTGATATGACAGTCGCCGTCCCAAGATAGTTTCTCTGGGATATTTGGAATTCTCCTGACGTTTGCAGTCACGTCTTCTCCTCTGGTGCCGTTCCCTCTAGTGGCCGCTCTGACTAGCCTTCCCCTCCGATACTCCAGAGACAGAGCTGATCCGTCAAGCTTTGGCTGGCAGACAAATCTCCTGCCGTTTACAGTTGTCTGAGATACAAAATGGAGGATCTGTTCTTCCTGGTTGGCCTTATCCAAGCTCCTCATTGGAAACTGGTGTTCTACCTTTACCGATCCCGGTGGGGGGTCTGAGCCAACTTTGGACAGTTGAGGGTGATTCGGCTCAAGCTCCTTTAGCTCATCCCTTAGAGAGTCAAACTCTGAGTCGGTTATCTCAGGAGATGCATCATTGTAATACAAGTTTGAATGATAAGCGAGAAGCTCGGCTAGATGGTTTATTCTGAGGATTCTGGACGCCTCTTCACCAGCGTCATCTGCCATGCTTCACGAGGTGGGGCGAGTGCCTTCAACCTACGTCTCCCTCCTTCAAAAATATCGGGTCATTTGACGATCGTAGTAGTGGTGGGCCTGCCAGGATTTGAACCTGGGTCGCGCGACCCCCAGCCGCGAAGTATAGGCCAAGCTAACCTACAGGCCCCTATTGGGATTGGTGCGTACAAGACGCACGTCAAAGCCCTATCGATGGATCAGTTCTCTCTAGGTACACTGAAGGGAGCAACCTCATCGATAAGCTCGACATGTGAGAGGAACATCCTCCTGCAGCAGTACCTTTCCAAACCTGCGTCGTCCATGGCCTTCTGAGGGTCTTCCCCCATTTCTACTGCCTTTCTGTAATCTGCATATGCGTGTGCAATAACCTTGCCACAGCTCCAACATCTAACTGGAATTATCATTCATTCACCTACCTGTAAGACTTCTGCCACTTCTTCCTAGCACCGCGTCCCATTTGGTGTTTGGGTTCCTTTCGTCTTGGATCGTTCACTAGGAGGCTTCTATCGAATCTTAGGTATTCATCCCTAAGCTCCTCGTCATCTCCTTCTGCTCCACCGTTCCACTTGACTAGTCCTCTTGCAATGGCTGTACGAATAGCATCGACCTGTCCCATCTGACCTCCGCCAACAACATCCACATGAACATCTACATCTCCCAGTCTGTTCATTGCTTCTGCTATCTGCACTGGCTCTAGGGCCTTTCGCTGAGCTAGGCTTGGAGCCATGATGTGTATTGGTTCGCCGTTGACCCTGACTCTTCCGTTCCCCTTTCGGACTGTAGCTCTAGCAACGGCTGTCTTTCTCTTACCGCTGGTGTTAACTGAAATTTTCTTGCTCTTTTTCCTAGCCATATTATTCAGCACTCCATCTTGTAGAATCTATTCCCAGAGCCTCACTGATATCGCCCAGTCTAACAAACTTGAGGGGTAGGGGCTTTTCGATAGCCGACAGGTCCCCCCACTGGTGACCATCAGGCAGCTCGTCCCCGCTTAGGTTGGAAGGGGTACCAATCATGACTCTTAAGTCCCTTAATGAGTTTCTCCCACTGCTATTCTTCTGATAGGGCAGCATTCCTCTGACTGTCCTCTTGAATATTTGATCTGGCATTCTCGGAAAGAACGGTCCCTTACGAGCATGATTCAGTTCGTATTTTGCCCTGTATTTGCCAAATACTCTCTTCTTTGGCCCGGAGACAATGGCCTTCTCGGCATTGACTATGATTACTCTTTGCTGGGTTCCTGCCTTCCTCGCTGTGAGCATCTGAGATGCTACGTGGCTAGCCAGTCTTCCAAGGATCTTGTCACTAGCATCGTAAACTAGGGTTTGATGATCATCCAAGTATCCTCACCCCCTTTCCATCGGGATTTTCCTTCATCAGCTCCCTGATAGTAAGTACGCGTCCACCCGCGCCTTCGATCTTGGTCCTAGCTCCGGCACTGACACTGTATGCGGCGACGCTGTGCTGACCTTCGATATCTCCACTGCCAAGAAGCTTGCCTGGAACGAGTACCATGTCATCGTTCGAAGCATACCTTGACAGGCGGCTTAGGTTGGGTTCAGCCCAGTTACTTCGACTTGATTCAAGCCTTAGCGCTACGTCTCGCCACAGTGCCGAGCCAGTGGACCTGCTTTGCTCCTTCAAATCGCCGATTAAGGCGATAAGGGATTGGTTGGTCTTTCTGCTCTTCTTACTCATATGACTCCCTCGACGTTTCTTGGGTAGGCGCCCCACCTGAGGCCGTGTTATGAATGCTACGGGCTCATTGGGAGGGCGAAATGCCACCCAATGAGCCGTCTTGCAATCAAATTCTAAACCCAGAATCGGGGTCGTTCTCATCGACTCCAGCCAATCTTACTTGACCGTCGGAGTCGATGAATTCTCCAGCCCTAGTAACTGAGTCATACATCGAAGATTCATTATCCAGAGTCCTTACCAGTACGCTGTCTCCCAATGAGGCCGTCATGTGATTAATGATAGACTGCAGAGTCGAAATAGCACGATCTCTCTGTTCAGCGCCAATCTCGTGATTAGAGTATCTAGCTTCTTCGAAAATCGCGAAGAACTCATCCAAGGCCTCTGGGGGAGCGATTCCTCCCAACATTGAATTCAATGCGTCCTCGAACTCCCTAGTTGTCTCGTATACCTTCTTCATTGCCCCTCTCTTCCTGAAGAATCTGACTAAATCCTTGTAGCAGTTAAAGATGGTCTGAATGAAGTCGTTGGATGCCTTTAGCGACATCAATGAGTCGGTCAAGATTCCCCTGATGATCTCTATTCTTCTTCTCTCAGCATAATTCCTGTACATTATGGCTCCAATCAGTAGCGCAAATGACAGGGCTATCATGAGGACAACAGTGACTTGTGCAGTGAGGAAGCTTGTCTGTCCTTCGGGTTGAGTAGTGTCCATCTTGATCAAAGGGGTATTTTCCAAATCCTCTCCTTGATAGAATGACGATTCTTGGAAGTGTACTGTCACCCTCCACTGCCCATCAACGGCACATGGCCATGGGTTTCCAAATGTGTCAATACCTCCACATTCCCCCGAAAACGGCACATCCTCACCAAGGTAGGTAAAGTTGAATTCGGCCTCACCCTGTTCGTTGGTGACGTCATACTGGGGTGGTATGTTCACCCACCCCGTACCATTCCAGTACTGAATCTTGAATATTACAGTCTCGCCTGCTACAGCGACATCTAGTCTGTCCCTGAGGATTGCGACTGATCCTGTAATATCATCTCCTGGCTTGTATCCTACTGGATCGGACCAATGATCTTTGAGTAGTATATCTACCCTGCTTCTGACGAGAACTTCTATGTCCATGAAAGAGCTGTTCACTACAGGTGTAGTCTCGGCTCTGCAACCCCCTGGAAGTTCCCTATCAGGCTCATAAGCTACTCTGAGAGTCCGGAATCCCTCCAAAGATTCTCCATCGGGTTCTATCCCCCTTCTGCTTGGATTGTCTTCTGGATCGCCAGAGAACCACTTGACTGTGCCCGTACCATCTTCGGTGATCATGGTACCTATCGGCCTAGTATTAGTCTCTGGATTAATGTATAGATTCAGGCATTTGCCCCCAATCGGGTTTCCATTCACTTGTGTGAGAAGGGCCTCTACATGGAATGATTCTTTCAGGTATACAACCGGGAACTCGGAACCGTTCTGGAATGTGTATGTATCTACATCTGAACGGAATGGCCCGACCTCCATAATCTGCATTGTAGAATTGGAGAACACAGGGAAAATCCTAGTAGAGGAGGAATTACTATACCTATATCTGTCGTTATTCTCATATGAATTAAACTGGATATTCACTCTGGCCTGGCCTGCTGTAACCCCAGATAACGGACAGACGATCTCGAAGAATCCATTTACGTCCGTGGTCCCGGGAAGGCAAGATATTACCCCTAGAGATGAGTCAATCATCTCATAGGTTATTCTGATGGCTCTGTTGGAGAGATTTGATCCGAGCTCGTCTGTCAACTGTCCTGTAACTATCATTGGCTTCTCGATCGCCTGGCCCGTATTCGGATCAATTTCTGAGGTGTACACTATCTGATCATCGACTGAGAGTTGCGTTCTGCCAATTAGACTAAAACCATCAACCTGGAATTGCATAACCTTCCTGTAGTGATCACTATTCACAATCAAGGCACA
>PBZE01000026.1 GCA_002730095.1 Methanobacteriota archaeon
AATCCACGTGATCGACAAGGTCCTGATGCCACCAGCCGATGTAACGGAGGCAGATGGAGACATTTGCTACAACATGCACACACACACTATAGCGGCAGGCGCATCCTTCACTGAGTGCATGGCATATGCATACTACGAGGACTACGAAATGAATGGACAGACATTCACCGGATGCTACAACCTGCACACGCACACATTTACTATGGTAAGTCAGGAAGAGTGCGAGGCATACATTTGGACGCCTGCAGTTGACATAGCAATGACTGCTCAGGCAACCACAATCCACAATTCTCTAGTAGCTGCATTGACACAGGCAGAGCTTGTAGCTACATTGCAGGGAGACGGACCATTCACGGTCTTCGCACCGACAGACGATGCGTTCGCAGCCGCGGGCATAGACCTGGCATCTCTGGACACAGATGAGGGCAAGGCTGCTCTCACGGACATCCTCCTATACCACGTCGTGGCTGGAGAAGTCCCATCCTCGGCAGTCACTGATGGCCTAGTGGCAGCAGCAGTCAACGGAGACGACCTCTCGTTCACGGTTGGTGAAGGAGTCATGGTCAACGACGCGAACGTCGTGCTTGCAGACGTCCCAGCATCCAACGGGGTAATCCACGTGATCGACAAGGTCCTGATGCCACCAGCCGATGAACCGACTCTCCCAGAGGGTTGCGACTATCTAATCGGTGTAGACGAGTCAGGGTATGCCTACGACACTCCAGAGCTGTCTATCGATGTTGGACAGACAGTATGCTGGATATGGGAAGACGAGTCAATGGCCCACAATGTAGCTCAGATCGAGAATGAGGGAGATACTACTAGAATGCTAGGCGGGAAGTACAGCGGAATGTCAATGACATCCGTGGATTTCAGAGTCACATTCGACGAGAATCAGACCTTCCTATACATCTGTGAGCCGCACGCGACAATGGATATGGTTGGAAAGGTCATCGTTGGAACCGGAGTTATGGAAGTAGTAGACGAGCCCGAAGAGGACTCGGAAAGCAACAGCGTTCCAGGATTCACTGCCGGGCTATCTGGAATGGCATTGGCAGCAGCCGTCATCATGTTCGGCGGAAGAAAGACAGAGTTGTAGAACGTAAAAAAGCCCTTCACTGGGAGAAAACATCCGGCTTCCATGCCGTGATTCTCCCAGTGAAGGCACTAGTCATAACAGTGAGTGGACTGGCCAAATACAGCTTTCCCGGCCCTGACCTTCCTTGGAAGTTCCTGTTTATGGCCGATACAGTAACTTGTTCAGAATCCTCACTAACCCCGGGTCCAGCACCTATGCATGCTCCACAACCCGGATCGATTAATTTCACCCCAACATCCTCGAATGTTTTAGTCCACCCTTTCATCTCGGAAAGATCCTTCACAGACTTCGATCCAAACTGTATGTAACAATCTACACCATCAGCTACCTTGAGTCCTGCCTCGAGAGCCGCTTCACATACCATGGCATAGAATGAGAAATCATCATCCTTCCCGGCGGTACATGAACCGGCATATGCAATATCTATCTCAACTCGCCCGATGTCTTCTATATATGCACCATTCGTCGGATCCGATGGCACTCCCTCGTCAGGGTTTCCGGGATGAGCGACCATCGGGCGAATCTCTGAAAGATTAATTTCGTGAACCCCCCCGTCATAGTGAGCCCCTTCATCTGGAGAAACAAAAGAATCCCTTATGTCGGACTCAGTAAGATCTGCTCTCTTCTGAAGTAGCCAATCTACAGTCCTATCGTCTGCTTCACAAATCCCCGTCTTAGCGCTACATTCGGTCGCCATGTTGCAAAGCGTGGCCCTTTCATCCATAGATAGGCTGGCCAATCCAGGTCCTCCGAACTCCATGCTTCTATCCAAGGTTTCAGAATTCGCGGCATACTTCCAAAGTATGTGTAAAATCACATCCTTAGCTGTGCAACCCGGGTCTAATTCTCCAGTCAATTCGAATCTTATGCTCTCGGGTACATTGACGAATGAGAACTGATTGTGTACAAGGTTGGCATATTCCGTAGAACCGACTCCGTAAGATAGAGCATTTGAAGCCCCTCCCATACAGGTATGCGAGTCTGTTGCTTGGATGAAATCTCCAACATCTATGAACTCCTCTCTAGCCACTTGATGGCATATTCCAGGACTAATTCCTCCAACCGCTGAATAGTCCCGGACCCCCGTGTGGATCTGAAAATCCGCTTGCATATCTCTAAGAGTCTGAATTTTGCCTTCAAACCTGCTAAACCTTTCAACTCCTGTCGCATAAAGAAGATGATCCTCGAATACGGCGAATTTACTAGGATTCGGTAAGGAGTAATCATCCCCATATTCCTCAGACAGGAAAGTATGGACTTGTGCTGTAGTGAACTCATGTGAGTATCCCCCATCTACTTGAGCAAGAACTGCATCACCCGGCTTCACAAATTTAGAGGCACCTCCTTGACTCAGGAGTTTGGAAGCAATCATCTTCTCAACCATATTCATCGGTCTTTCTTCGCAGTTGTTATCTGGCAGCTCAATTTCTCCCGACTTCAGCCTCTTCGCGAATGGCAGGATTCCCCCACTTTCAAGAATAAGCCTACTAATCGGATCATACCTACTAGTGAACTCGGAGAGTGCAATACTCTCGCCATTCTGCAATCTCTCAAGCATCGAGTGATCACCCATCAACTGCCCTAAATTCAGATTATTCCTCTCATGAATCGGTGCGAATGACTGGGCGATTACTATTCGTATTCCGGACCACCTCTCACACTGGGGGGCAGTCTCTCTGCTAGAGCCAGTGCCTTTCCTGTGTCCTGAAACAATTACTTCGAAGCCACCCTCTTTCAGGGCCTTTGGCTCAAACACCCTCCTCCCTCCGTGGAGAAGTCCAGCATACGCATTCTCAGCTATCTCTGAAGGCTCATGATCGAAGCATACCCATGCAGGTGTCATCACATCTGTATTGATGTCATCCAACAAGTCGTCAACTGTTAAATCGGACATTCTTAGATTCAATCCACCGTAAAGCTGTTCTCTGATTAGCTCCAAATCCTTAGTTAAGAAAAGCACCCTCTTACCGGGGGTAAGTCTGATATTTTCAGGAGGCCACTCTTCACTAATTTCAATCACCCCCTATTCCTCCAGTGGTCTGTTCTATTTCACGGTTCTCAATGACACAGCCAGTTAGTTACGACATACGCGGAATTAAGGAAAAATCTCAATCATGTTAAATTTAAATAACATGCGCTTTCGGGGATTAATACCTTTCCCAAGGAAGGAGACCTAAGAATGGCGGATTATTTAGTAGAAGACACCGTGAAATGTAATGAATGTGGAAGCAGAAACCTGCTGAGAGATGAGACCCGTGGGGAGGTCTGCTGTGAGGATTGTGGAGTGGTTCTCGAAGACAAAGTAATCGATCAAGGAGCCGAGTGGAGAGTTTTCAGTCCCGAACAAGGAGACCAGAGAGCAAGAACGGGCGCCCCAATGACAGTAATGCTACATGACAAAGGGTTGTCTACAGATATTGATTGGCAAAACAAGGACTATTCTGGGAAATCGATTTCCAGCAGATACAGGAGCCAGTTCTACAGGATGAGGAAGTGGCAGAAGAGATCCAGGGTCAGCAATGCTACAGAGAGAAATCTTGCTATGGCACTGGCTGAGCTAGACAGGATGGCTAGTAGACTAGACCTCCCTAAGTCCATTAGAGAGGCAGCTGCCGTGAATTACAAGAAAGCGGTAGAGGCACGACTCATCAGGGGCCGATCGATTGAGGGAGTAGCAGCTGCTAGCCTATATGCAGCCTGCAGACAGTGCAAAAACCCACGAACCCTAGATGAGATAGGAGAGGCTAGTCGAACAGGCAGGAAAGAGATAGGCCGAACTTACAGATTCATGGTCAGGGAACTGAAGATGAAAATACCACCAACAAAGCCCGAGGATTATATCCCGCGTTTTTGCTCGGGACTAGATCTCGATGCCGAAGTCCAAGCCAAGGCCTACGAATTGATTAGTGCGGCACAAGAGAAAGAGCTCACTAGCGGCAGAGGCCCCACGGGAATCGCTGCATCGATAATATACATCGCGAGCGTCTTGTGTGGCAAGAGGAGAACACAGAGAGAGGTGGCAGAGGTCGCAGGAGTCACCGAGGTCACCATCAGGAATCGCTACAAGGAGCTTATACAGAATCTCAACATAGAGCTTGAGATATGAGGACGTATGTCTAGAAGAGAGGCCCAGGCCCTCATCTGGGAGCGCTGCGAGATCTTGATGAGAGAATTCGTGAAGTCCGCTTACTCGTATTCGTCATTACCAAATCCCCCATTGGAACTCCCAGATTTCCCAGCTATAGTGCCAGAGAGCCCAGAATCACTGGTCAATCAGGCAAGAGGCCTCTATCTTATTGACCGATCGGGATTTAATCACAGACTGTCAGCTATCGTGAATGAAAGAACGCCCGACTATGTGAAAAGAAATATCGATCCTGAGACCGCCAAGCAGAAATGGATGTCGAATAATGTGAATAGCATATCTGAAACCCTGATTTGCAGGATTTCAAGAGACTGGCTCTCAGCTGCTCTAGATGAAGACGCCCCAGACACCGATCGATGGTACATGGGAGTATCTCTACTAATTGGACTAGCCCTTAGCGGATCAGAGGACGCAAGGAAGGAGGGCTTCCACCTACTGAGTTCCATCGCAATGGCCAAGAAACCGGGAACATGGGCCGCGATGATTTCCGGGCCCCACCAGATTGACTGGTCCCCAGCTAACGACCCTCACTCTGATGAACCTCCTCATCCTTCGGGGGTTCTAGCCGCATCTAACATCCTCGATAGCTTGACTCGGGGGGACGACTCATCTTCCGAAGTACTCCCCTATTGGCTGGAGAATCTTACAGCAAACAAGCAACTATGCGACCTCCTGGAGGTTGATAGAAGATTACTCGATCTCTTGGATAGAGACATAAGGAATTATCAGACAGTAGTCAGAGCATCAATCCAATTACTATCTAGTAACACATCAGGTTCAGTAGAGTTACTCGTGAAGGCATCTCAGCATCATAATCCCCGAACACGTAGAGAGGTCGCATCATCTCTTCAGAGAATAGCTTCCGACAATCATGGCTTGGCTCTCACTTTAGTGGAATCTCTAATTGAAGACGAAGACTCTGATACCAGGGTAATATCGACAACTTTCATATCCTCCCTAGTCAAAACGGATTTCCAGCTATTCATCGACAAAGCGAAACTGGCCTTCGACAAAGGGGATGAGAGAATAACGAAAAGGATAGTGGACTCTGCTATGAGGGAGTATCTGTCTATAGATTCATTTGACGGAGCAGAACTTCTTCCACTGGCATGGGCCTCATCAGACCAATCAACAAAATCCAAGATAGCTGGTCTTATGATTCAACAATCAGAAGCTAACCGCGAAGCATTCATCCGAACTTGTGAGAGATTCAGGGAAATCAATGACGATACATTCAACGATGTAAGGACTTACATCCTAAGAAGGGACAGTTCCATGGAAAACAAGCTCGAAAAGAGTCACGACTAGGAACACCCAGTGGTGGAACCACAGTCATTGCACTTCAGACAAGTACCGTTTCGTACCATCTTGCTACTTCCGCAGTCATCACATATATCTCCAGTAAAACCGGCCTCTCTGGCTAATCTGTAGGCTTTCGCTTCAGCACTCTCGGTTGGTTGAATAGCGTCTAGGGTAAGCTGCACTTCTCTAGTCTCGCCACGAGTTCTCATTACTCCCTCACTTGTTATCTCAGGCTTTGAGATAGTGTATGGATCTAGGTCTTCTGCACCAACGTGTGCCAAATCTTCCCTGCCGGCATACTCTATGGCAAGCTCCCTGAAGATCCAATCTACAAGACTTGAGGCCATCTTGACTCGCCCGCTACCTCCTTCTACCATTCCACTGGGTTCGAATTTCTGGAATGTGAATACCTTTACGAAGGCCTCCAATGGAACTCCATGTTGAAGTCCGATAGATACCGCAATTGCGAATTGGTTCAACATCGCTCTCCATGCTGCACCTTCCTTTGAGGTAACTAGGATGATTTCACCCAGTCTGCCATCTGGGTACTCTCCGGTTATTAGTCGCACACTGTGACCACCAATCCTCGCCTTGACGTTATCACCCTTTTTCTTATCAGGTAGCGCTCTACGAGTGGCGATATAATCAACGAATGACTTAGCTACTGGAACGGCCACCTCTTGAGGAACAGGAAGAGCCTCGACGACCTTCTCGACCATTGCCGATACCGCTTCGTCCTCCTCCTCGTCCTCTAGGGACGTAGTGTCCACCAGTTGATTCATCAGTGGCTGTGATAGCTTGGAGCAGTCACGATAGACTGCACATGCCTTGATCATAGTTTCGTGGCTTAGGTCATACGCTGCCCTGATGTCCTCAACAGTCGAGTCTGAAGGCATGTTAATCGTCTTTGATATTGCCCCCGAGATGAATGGCTGAGATGCCGCCATCATCATAACATGAGCCTTCCAATCTATCGCTCTCTTACCATATTTCCCACATGGGGTGGCGCAGTCAAAGACGGGAAGATGCTCGTCTTTCAAGCCAGGAGATCCTTCTATAGTCCCCCTTCCGAATACATGGTCATTCGCCTGATCAACCTCAGATGAAGAGAAGCCAAGATGGTTTAGAATGTCGAACCATGGGTCATCACACTGCTCCTGAGTCATGCCTAGAGTTTCCATGCAGAAATCAGTACCGAGTATAGACGGAGCGAAGGCCCCCCTGATTCCGAAAACGTCTGCCATACTGGAGTTGATACTGGAAATAACCTCATTCGTAAATCCAAGCTCACTGAGCCTGTCTGACGTCAGGTGCGGACATCCTGTGAGACTCATCGTCCCCATGATGTACTCCATTATTCCATTGATGTTAGATTTGGAATATCCTAGCCTCTTCAGTGCGGCTGGCACACCGTTATTGATTATCCTCATTGAACCTCCACCAGCTAGAGTCTTGTATTGAATCAAAGAGAATTGCGGCTCCACCCCCGTGGTATCTGCTCCCATTACCAGTCCAATTGTACCGGTCGGGGCAATCACAGTTGTCTGCGCATTTCTGTATCCGTGTTCTTCCCCCTCTCTGAGGGCCCTGTCCCATGCCTCTCGTGCTGCTCCAAGCAAGTCCTTCGGACATTTCTTGGCATTGATCCCCATAGGTGTCACCGTCAGCCCTTCGTACTCATCATCAGGAGAGTCATAAGCGGCCCTCTTGTGATTTCTCATTACCTTGAGCATGCTTTCCGAGTTTCTTTCATAATCAGGGAAAGGCCCCAAGAAGGACGCCATTTCAGCACTGGTAGCGTACGACTCTCCGCACATTATAGATGTCAATGCACCGCATATAGCATACCCCCGCTCGTCATCATATGGGATCCCCATATGCATCAACAACGAACCAATGTTACAGTAACCGAGACCCAGAGTTCGATAGTCATAAGATCCCCTGGCAATTTTCTCTGATGGAAACTGTGCCATTAGGACGCTAATTTCCAACGTTGCAGTCCAAAGCCTAACACTGTGCCTAAAGTCTTCGATTTGGAACTGGTGAGTATCAAGATCGTAGTACTTCAAGAGATTGATACTTGCTAGATTGCAAGCCGTATCATCTAGGAACATGTATTCCGAGCAAGGATTGGAACCATTGATTCGACCAGCCTCGGGGCACGTGTGCCATTCATTGATGGTCGTGTCAAACTGTACCCCAGGATCAGCGCAGGCCCAAGCAGTGTATGCTATCTTATCCCAGAGCTCACCAGCATCCAATGTCTTACAGGCTTCGGGGCTTCTTCCCTCTGCAGCAGCCTTCTCAAGCTCTGTCCTCCAATGAAGGTTCCAGTCCCCTCCTTCCTTTACGGCATCCATGAATGAATTGGGAACCCTCACTGAATTGTTGCTATTCTGGCCCGAGACAGTGACGTAAGCCTCGCCCTGCCAATCTGTATCGAACACTTCGAAGTCAACACCCTTCCAACCTTGTTTTGCCAGGTCGACAATTCTTTGGATGTGCGGTTGTGGGACGCAGTCTCTGATTGCTCTGACCATAGCCTTCTTCAGACTGAGATTCTTATTCTGATCGAACCTGCTCTCATTGTCCTCGCCCTCCCACATAGCTTCCATGAGTGAGTTGGCATGCTTCTGCAGAATGTTACTACCTATTACGAGAGCAGAAACTTTCTCTTCTTCGCTACTCTTCCAATCAATATACTCCTCTATGTCAGGATGATCAAGATCCAGAGTTACCATCTTGGCTGCTCTCCTAGTAGTTCCCCCCGACTTGATGGCACCTGCTGCTCTATCTCCTATCTTTAGGAACGAGAGAAGCCCGGATGAGCTGCCTCCTCCAGATAGGGGCTCACCAGCTCCTCTGATCTTGGAGAAGTTAGAACCAGTTCCCGAACCATACTTGAAAAGCAGAGCCTCCCTATTCCAGAGGCCCATTATGGAGTCCTTTCCTCCTACCAACGAGTCCCCGACCGATTGAATGAAGCACGCATGAGGCTGAGGATGTTCGTAAGCGTTGACGGAGTATTCCAATTTGCCAGTCAAGGGATCGATGTAAGTGTGTCCTTGAGCAGGCCCTTCTATTCCATAGGCCCAGAAGAGGCCAGTATTGAACCACTGTGGGCTATTTGGTGCAGAGCGCTGACTCGCTACCAAGTAGCACATTTCATCGAAGTAGGACCTAGCATCTGCTTCGCTTGCGAAGTACCCATGCTTCCAACCCCAGTAAGTCCATGTTCCGGCCAGCCGTCTGAAAAGCTCTCTACCATCCCTCTCTCCAGTGAATCTCTCTTCGGCTTTCAGAGAATCTAGTTTTTCATGATCAGGCTCGCTTCTCTGAAGCCAGACAGGCACTCCCTCCTCGGCAACCTTTCGTAGGTGGGCCGGGACTCCTGCCTTCCTCAGATATTTCTGAGCCAGAACCTTCCCAGGGACCCCAGAGTATCCAGAAGGGAGTTTGACACCAGTAATTGAGTCCGCCATCGAACCATCTGGATTTCGTATTTCTGCGTCCATCTCTATCCAGTCAAACTTTCCGAAAGGGTCCTCGCCAGCGGATGTAAATCGGCGTTCAATTACTAGTCCTTCCTCGGTATCTCCCTCTGATTTTGCTCCCTTAATTTTCTGTTGCATACTCTCACTTCTCCCGTTCTCCAACTGTCTGCATACACGTCCCGTGGTGCGAGGGATTCCGTCTTCCGAATGGAGGGTGTTTAATGATTGGTGTAGCCAAGCCCTCTGCGGATACAGAATCGGGATTAATTATGAGTCTGGAAAATCAATAAATTTGATATTTCTAGCTTTCCATTTCTAATGTCCATGAGAGGCTCGCACCTGATCTGGTAATCATTATTCCCACACTGCAATAGGTCTCATGGCTACTCTCTATCAGCCTTCTAACCAGCTTCTCAGGAACTTCCCCCTTCACTACGTACTTCATGTTAATCGAAGTGAACACACGCGGACTCTCATTGGCTCTAACCGACTCTATCTCCACGGTCGCAGACTTGATGTCACTAACCCGTTCTTTTAGGCCGACAATAACATCAATCAGGGAACAAGCTGCGTGAGAATGCAAGACCATTTCCATAGGACTCGGTGTAGACTCTCCATATATCTCGAATACCTTTCCACTAGAGGTGGTGCCCACATATCCCTCCTCTTCAGTCCACCGCACTTCTCCCTTCATGTACATGTCCGGGAGTTACCACACTTCAAGGGTTGGCTTCATGAATGTCCGTGTCTTCGGAGGTGTGAGTAACATGTCGCAGGACTCAAGAATAACACTCTCAGATGGACACCTACATGTTCCAAATAACCCCACTATACACTACATCGAAGGTGATGGAATAGGAATAGATATCACTCCTGTTATGATCAGGGTAGTGGATAATGCTGTCTCCAAAGCATATAGTGGCACAAGAAAGATTTCTTGGTCAGAAGTACTAGCAGGGCAAAAGGCATTCGACTCCACAGGAGAATGGCTTCCAGATGAGACACTTGAAGCAATGCGAAACGGCCTAGTTTCAATCAAGGGCCCACTTACAACACCAGTTGGCGGCGGGATAAGAAGCCTAAATGTCGCACTACGCCAGAAGCTCGACCTATTCGCTTGCGTTAGACCAGTAAGGTGGTATGAGGGGACTCCCAGTCCAGTCCGAGACCCCGGTGCAGTTGATATGATCATCTTCAGGGAGAACAGTGAGGATGTGTATGCTGGAATCGAGTGGGAAGCAGGCACTCCTGAGGTCAGGAGAGTCATAGAATTCCTGCAAAATGAGATGGGAGTGGATAAGATAAGGTTCCCAGAAACCTCGGGAATAGGAATCAAACCAATCAGCTCCGAGGGAACCGGAAGAATAGTCAGAGCAGCCATCAGGTATGCGATTGAAAATGACAAGGACTCAGTAACACTGGTCCACAAAGGAAATATCATGAAGTTCACAGAAGGAGGATTCAGAGACTGGGGCTACCAACTAGCTCGTGATGAATTTGGAGCAGAGCTTCTCGAAGGAGGGCCATGGTGTACTCTCGAGAACCCAAAAACCGGTAGAAAGATCACTATCAAGGACGTAATTGCAGATGCCATGCTGCAACAGGTACTGACACGACCTGGGGAATATGGGGTGTTAGCCACTATGAACCTCAATGGCGACTATATCTCCGATGCTCTTGCCGCACAAGTCGGAGGGATTGGTATTGCACCAGGTGCGAACATAAACTACGATACAGGAATCGCAATTTTTGAAGCCACCCATGGAACTGCACCCAAGTACACTGGACAAGACAAGGTCAATCCTGGAAGCCTCATCCTGTCAGCAGAAATGATGCTACGTCACATGGGATGGTCAGAGGCAGCAAATCTAATCGTCAAAGGAATGGAAGGGGCGATTTCCGCTGGTACCGTCACATACGATTTCGAGAGATTGATGGACGGAGCCACTCTACTTTCATGCTCAGAGTTTGGTGAGGCCATAATCTCTCATATGTGAGATGATACACTGAATGAACATGGCCAAGATGAAACCTATCTCCTAAGGGAGAGGATTCTGGAGATGGCCATGGAGGCCGAGTCTAGAAGTGACCCACTCATTTGGTTCGAGGAGCTATACAGGTCTTCTGGTGGAAACGAAGAAATGATACCATGGTCGAATGGTGACCCAAACCACCTATTGGTTGAATGGCTGGAGGACAAGCCATGTGTTGGAAGGGCTCTTGTGGTGGGCTGTGGACTCGGTGAAGATGCAGCCTATCTGGCCAAACTAGGTTGGGAAGTAACCGCGTTTGACATATCTCCGACTGCTATAGGGTGGGCGGCTAGTATTCACAAAGATCTGGACATAGAATGGAGAGTCGAAGATCTATTGGAACTGCCAGAGGAGTGGCGTGGGGTTTGGGACCTTGTGGTCGAGGTACATATTCTTCAAGCGATTCCGGAAAAGATCCGGGTAGTAGCAGCTCCAAAACTCCCTCCTCTGCTAGCTCCTAACGGTAGACTGGTCTCAGTCGGGCGCGTAGATAGAGCGGGAGATGAAGTTCAGGGCCCACCATGGCCACTCAGCAGAGAGTACATCCTTTCCATTGGAGGAGAACTAGAGCTCACATCCATTTTATTCCCGATAGAGATAGCCCAAGGAGAGGAGGTCCACCGTTACATTAGTAGCTGGCAATTCATCCCATCAGAGAACTAGAATAAGTCAAATCCACACTTTAGTAAATTAAACTCGGTGTAGTAAAAATCACCTCCAGTTTTAATTATTCAAGCCTTCTATGATATATCATGCCCGTAGTGATAGCCGGATACGCTAGGTCCCCATTCACCCCTGCCAAGAAGGGAGAACTAGCCAGAATAAGACCAGATGACATTGCCGCGACGGTGATAAACGGATTGCTCGAAGAGACGGGTGTAGACCCGTCATTGATTGAAGACCTGATAGTAGGCACCGCCTTCCCAGAAGCGGAGCAGGGATTCAATGTTGCTAGGATGATTACA
Source organism: Methanobacteriota archaeon (assembly GCA_002730095.1). Lineage (GTDB taxonomy): Archaea > Thermoplasmatota > Poseidoniia > Poseidoniales > Thalassarchaeaceae > MGIIb-O5. The sequence goes on from PBZE01000026.1 coordinate 12,039, forward strand.
TTCCTAACAGAACTCCCAGAGACGGTTCCGGGAGTCACTATCAACAGGTTCTGTGGATCATCGATGCAGGCGATTCATGATGCGGTTGGAAGGATTTCAATGGGCTCAGGTGACGCTTTCATAGCAGGAGGAATCGAGTCGATGACCAGGATTCCTATGACGGGATACAATCCAATGCCCAATCCTAAACTAGGAACCGAATACCCTCAGGCATTCACTTCAATGGGAATCACCGCCGAGAATCTGGCAGAAAAGTATACGATTAGTAGGGAAGAACAAGAGATATTCGCAATCGAGAGCCAGACCAGAGCTTCCAATGCCAAGAAAAGTGGAGCGCTAGAATCCGAGATAGTTCCCATTGCAACCGGTCAAGGAGTAGTTTCTGAAGATGGCTGCATCCGTCCCGAGACGAATTCCGAGGCTCTAGCTGGGCTCCGCCCCGCATTCCTTGCTGATGGAACCGTGACCGCAGGCACATCCTCTCCTCTGACCGATGGGGCAGCATTTGTACTAGTTTGCTCTGAAGAGTTTGCTAATCAAAACGGACTCGAACCAATGGCTAGAATAGTAAGCTCAGCAGTTACGGGATGTGCTCCAGAAATTATGGGTATCGGGCCCGTTGAAGCCAGCAAAAAGGCATTGGACAGAGCGGGATTGTCAATAGAACAGATGGATATTATCGAACTGAATGAGGCCTTCGCTGCTCAGTCACTAGCAGTGGTTGAGGAAATGGGCCTAGATCTTTCCAAGGTCAACATAGAAGGAGGCGCAATCGCGCTTGGTCACCCACTGGGGGCTAGTGGCGCTAGAATTACAGGCAAAGCAGCCCAACTCCTGAGAAGGAATGGCGCGAAGTATGCACTAGCAACAATGTGCGTGGGCGGAGGGCAAGGAATTGCTACCGTGTTGGAAAGAATATAGGTGATTGAATGTCTGAAAAAATCCAGAAAGTGGCGGTGATAGGCAGCGGTGTAATGGGGGCTGGAATAGCTGCCCATTGCGCCAATGCTGGATGCGAGGTACTACTTCTTGACATAGTGCCGGATGAAGGGGATGACAGGAGCGCACTATCTCGAACGGCGATACAGAAGATGCACAAGGCAAATCCTGAGATGTTAATGCACAAGAGGAATGCGAAGAGAATTACCCCTGGAAACATAGAGGACGACCTACATCAACTCAAGGACTTTGACTGGGTTGTAGAGGTGATCATCGAGAACCTCGATATCAAGAGAAACCTGTATTCCGAACTCTCGAAACACATAGGCCCAAACACCATCATATCTTCAAATACATCCACACTTCCAAGGTCCGAACTCGTCTCGCAACTCTCTGGAAACATAGCCTCCAGATTTCTAATTACACACTTCTTCAATCCCCCAAGATATCTCCCACTCTTGGAAGTCGTAACCTCTCCAGAAGTAGATGAAAATATATTACAAAGATTCTGTGAATTCGCGGATCATAGGCTAGGCAAGAGAGTTACAATGTGTAACGACAGACCGGGCTTCATTGGGAACAGGCTCGGAGTATATTTCATACAGAGGGCATTCAAGGCTACTTTGGATCATGGACTTTCTGTCGAGCAGGCAGATGCTATGCTAGGGAGGCCAATCGGTCTTCCGAAGACTGCCGTATTTGCTCTCATGGACTTAGTTGGGATAGACTTGATCCCGCACGTCACAGGAAGCTTGCTGGAACACCTTCCCAAGGATGATCCATTCCACAGAATAGCTGGAACAGGAGAGGAAATAGTCATTGAAATGATCGAAGGTGGATACACCGGTCGAAAGGGGAATGGTGGATTTTACAGGTTGAATAGAGACAACGGCAAGAAGGTAAAGGAGGCTAGAGACCTCACTACAGGAGAGTATCGAAAGGCGGATCGAAGAGCTGCCTTCCCTTCAGCAAAGATGGGTAGGAGAGGGATTTCCTCATTGATGGATTGCGATGATGAAGGTGCTAGATTCGTAACTGACGTTCTTTTGGACTCGTTGTCTTATGCTGCATACATAGTTCCAGAAGTTAGTGAAGACATCTACTCAATTGATGGAGCCATGAAGGTTGGTTATAACTGGAAGAAAGGACCATTTGAAATGATGGATTCCATTGGTGTTAAATCCATGGTAAAGAGGCTGGAATCATCGGGAAGAGATGTTCCAAGCTTCCTATCTTTAGCGGCCGAGAGAGGCTCCTTCTATGGTATTGAAGATGGAGAGATAACCAGGCTCTCCCCATCAGGTGAAATGGTAATCGTTAGTCGCCCCGAGGAGACTTTGAGTGTTGCTGATCTCAAAAGAAGAGGGAAGCCACTGAAGAGAAACGGCTCAGCAAGTATCTGGGATACTGGCGACGGAGTTCTGCTTGTGGAGTATCACACAAAGATGAATGCGATGGATCCAATGAATATGGAAATGCTGCTCGATGCTGTAGATATGGCGGAATCTGATGAATACAAAGGAATAGTTATCGGCAACGACGCGACAAATTTCTGCGCTGGAGCGAACCTAGGCTTGGCTTTATTCGCCGCAAACCTCGCTGCATGGAAAGACCTCGAGGACTTTATTGGCCTCGGTCAAGACACATATCAGACCCTGAAGTACTGCGATGTTCCAGTGGTAGCCGCTTCAGCGGGGCTGTGTCTTGGAGGAGGTGCCGAGGTTCTAATGCACTGTGATGCAGTACAGGCACACAGTGAGTCATATGTCGGATTAGTTGAGGTCGGGGTAGGCATCATCCCAGCTTGGGGAGGATGCAAAGAGCTACTCGGAAGGCTCGTCGATTTCGGTTTAGTAACCAACGGGCCCATGGGGGCAGCGATGAAAGCATTCGAGACCATTGGTACAGCCCAAGTAGCAAAGTCAGCCGAACAAGCCAGATCCATGGGTTTCATAGGGCCCAATGACGGAATCACAATGAATAGAGACAGACTTCTAGCCGATGCCAAAAGGAAAGTTCTGGAACTATCTGAAAACTACACTCCGCCAGATCCCAGAACATACAGGCTCCCCGGCCCAGCCGGTTTTTCCGCCCTCAATCTTGCTCTAAACGACCTAGCTCTTTCTGGACAGGCTACTCCTCACGATGTTGTCGTGGCCACATCTCTGGCTAAGATACTCACAGGAGGTAGCACAGACATCACTGAGTCCCTAGAAGAAGATTACATCCTTGCTATGGAGAAAGAAGCCATAGCTAACTTGGGAAGAAATGAAGATACGCTGGATAGAATGCAACACATGCTTGAGACAGGCAAGCCATTGAGAAACTGAGGTGATGAATTGGTAGAATACGAAGCCCCCATTAGAGAGTACGATTTCCTGTTTAACGAAGTCTTTGAAGCCATTCCTATCATCCAGAGACTAGGATATGATTTCGACTCTGAATTCCTTTCGATGCTTACAGAGGGGTGGGCAGATCATGCCAAGGAAGTTTGGCTACCCATTAATCAGATAGGTGACAAAAAGGGCCTCAAGTTCGAGGATGGAAAAATCACAATGCCTCAGGAGTTCAAGGATGCATACAGGCAGGGAATTGAGGGGGGCTGGATGTCGACATCCTCGAAACCAGAACATGGTGGCATGGGCGCCCCAATCTTCTTCCAGTCCGTAATTTGGGGGGAAATAGCCACATCTACTAACATGGCAATGAGTGTCCTGCCTGCTCTGACTTTAGGCGTTTATGACGTATTGAATGAACACGGTGATCAGGATTTGATAGACTATTTCTCTAATCACCTTTCATCCGGTGAATGGTCCGGGACAATGTGTCTAACGGAGCCGCATGCTGGTACAGACTTAGGAATAATTTCCAGCAAGGCAATACCCCAGGATGATGGTACCTACAGAGTCACTGGTACGAAGATTTTCATCACATATGGCGAGCATGATATGACTGAGAACATTGTACATCTAGTTCTTGCGAAGACTCCCGGAGCACCCGAGGGAACAAAGGGAATCTCTTTGTTCCTAGTGCCCAAATATCTGCCTTCAGATTGGAGTTCAGGATCTCTTCAAGGAATTTCACATGATTTGAGCACGCACAATAACGGTGTAACATGTGCCGGCAGTGAAGAGAAGATGGGAATTCACGCATCCCCGACATGTGTAATGAATTTCGATGACAGCGTAGGTTGGAGGGTTGGTGATTTACACACGGGAATGGCACTAATGTTCCAGATGATGAATCAGGAGAGGCTAGCCACTGGAATGATGGGACTAGGACTTGCAGAAATCGCATACCAGAACTCATTAGAATGGGCCAAAGAGAGACGTCAAGGAAGGGATCTAAGAGGGCCCCAAGACCCCAATGAGGAAGCCGATAATATCCTCGTCCATCCAGACGTCAGAAGGATGCTTTTGGAGGCCAAGGTGAATAATGAAGGATGTAGAGCTCTAGCAACATGGACTGGTATTCTTCTAGATCAAATGCATAGTGAAGATCCTGAGGAAGCCGAATATGCTACATCCCTTGTCGCTCTTTTTACCCCAATAGTAAAAGCCCACTTCACCGATCTAGCCTGTGAAACAGCTAGTACTTGTATGCAAGTCATGGGAGGGGCTGGTTATTGCACGGAATATGGCGTTGAACAATTCTACAGGGACGTGAGGATATCAAAGATTTGGGAAGGAACCAATGGGATTCAGGCATTGGACTTGGCAGGAAGAAAAATTACTCAGAATATGGGGAAAAACCTCAGACACTTGATGTGGCCCCTAACTCAGTTCATTGAAGAGAACAGGGATAATCCCGAGATGTCCGAGTTCAACAAGCCGCTGCACCAAGGAGTAAGGGGGCTCCAGCAACTTACACTTCTCCTGATTGCAGAAGGTCAGGCCAACCCTCATTTCCTAGCAGCAGGCGCTACCGACTACTGCAGGTACTTCGGAAATGTTCTACTGGCATACATGTGGGCAAAGATGGCCAAGATAGCATTGACCAAGCAGGGAGATCCATTCTATGATGCCAAGTTAGCTAGCGCCCGTTACTTTTTCAAGAGGATATTCCCAGAGACAATTAGCTTAGCTGCGAAGATTCAATCAGGACATAAGACGGTTATGGAATTTCCAACGGAGATGTTCTGATGTCAGGCAGGGCGGGCCAAGTGCTCAAAATTAAATTTAAAAGAGCTTCCAAGAAGGTATGGGAACTATCTGAAAAACCCTCAAATAATCAGCTTTTGGAACTTTATGCACTATTCAAACAGGCCACTGAGGGAGATTGCCAAGGACGTGCAAGTGGCGGAATGAAAGAGAGGGCGAAGTGGAAAGCATGGAATGCTATTTCCGGTATGTCAGAATCCGAAGCCATGGAAAGGTACTGCTCCATTGTGGAGCAGCTCAGCGGATTGTAGGTGATTTGGTGCCTATCGACGACACCAAACTTGATGCTGAATACAAGTCATTAACGGGGCGTATGAGGTTCAGAGTCTTCACGGCACTCTCTATGCCCGCAGCATGGTTTTCAGGACTACGGATGGAGAAGATAGACCATGAAATCTGTATTACCTCACTTCCAGGGGGGTGGAGGACTCAGAACCCGTTCAAGACAATGTATTGGGCGGTTCAGGGAATGGGCGCAGAGTTGACGACAGGCGCAGCCCCCTTCGCAATATCTAGGTCAATGAGTGAAAGACTCAGGATGTTTGTTGTTGGAACAGAAGCCAAATTCGTAAAAAGGGCTAGGGGGAGAATCACATTCACATGTAATGATATTAGTAAAGCTAGAGACGCCATTGAAGAGAGCTTGAGGACGGGCGAGGCGATCGAGGTTGATCTAATCTCATATGGAAAGGACTCCACAGGGGATATTGTTTCAGAATGGGTCTTCAAGTGGAACCTTCTCGTCATGGATAGGGAGTGATCAGATGGTGAAAACAAGACTGACCGAGCATACGGGAGTGGAATTTCCAATAATTTGTGGTGCTATGTATCCATGTTCCAATCCAGAGCTACTGGCCGCCGCCTCGGAAGGGGGAGGTATTGCAATAATACAACCGGTGTCACTAACCATGGTTCATGGCTATGATAAGCCCGATACAAAGGAAGGCCTGAGGGTTGCAATCCAACACATCAGGACCATGACCGATAAGCCTCTAGGTTTCAATGCCCTCATAGAGAAAGGAAGCGATAAGTACATTCAAAGAATGTCTGATTGGATAGACATCGCCCTTGAAGAAGGGATCAGGTTCTTTGTGACCTCATTGGGGAAACCTGATTGGGTATGCGAAAGAGTCCATGAAAAAGGAGGTTTCGTCTACCATGACGTAACAAATAGGTTCCATGCAGAGAAGGGCATCCAATGTGGGGTCGATGGGCTGATCTGCGTGAATGACAGGGCTGGAGGCCACTTGGGGGAAATGAGCATGGAGGAGATGTACAGTGATCTAGCCGATCTCGGGGTGCCCCTTATCTGCGCCGGGGGTATTGGAAGTGAGATAGAACTCAACCAGGCTTTGGAGATGGGCTATGATGGAGTTCAGATGGGTACTAGATTCATAGCAACAGATGAATGCACAACTCCTGAGGACTACAAGGATGCGATCATCCTAGCTAAAGAGGAAGATATCACGTGGACTACTAAGCTCACAGGGGTGCCCATTGCAGTAATCAGTACCGATGGTAAGAATAAGCATAACAATTGGTTAATTAGAAGCCTTCTCAAAGGGAGATTTAAGCACAGAGTAAGAGTACTGATTACCGGTATTTCATTCTGGAGAATGAGGGCATTCGCCAAAGGTAAGAAGAAGTCTTCCAAGGACCTCTGGTCTGCGGGTAAGAGCGTGGAGACCGTAAATAGCGTGGAATCCGCTACAGTGATCATGAGAAGACTTGGGGAGTCGCTTGAAAATAACACAAGCCTTCATTGAATTATGTAGGCTAGTTTGTTTAGTTGTTGTACATCTCCAACTACACCGAATCCAAACTCTTCTTCAAGAGCCCTTGATACCAGTTTGAAATCCGAGTCCCTGGTAGCAACTACCACACTACCGACACCCTGAGTGAATGAGCTTGCAACACGGGCCGCACTCTTCATGATTTCACAGTCACCATTCTCGGGATAGATGCTCTCCCCACCAATCTCAGTTCTCGCAGGAATTTCTGTCTTGTGCTCCCTTTTATGTTGATCAACAACTCTGAAAATATCTCTATGTTGAGTTAGGAACTTTTCTAGGTTGACAGATCTTTCCTCTTCTCCCTTTTCCGGCTTCCAATTATTGAATATTGAAAGAATTGAAGACACCCTTTCATCCAAAACACCGGCAGAGACAGAATCATCCCATGCCGCCCTATCTATGTACACGTTTTCGAATAATTCCAGAGCGGAATCTGGAGATTTTACCCGATTCATGAACTCACTCATTGCAGCATTTGGAATATGGAGCAGAATCCTTCCTTCTTGAGCCAGAGTTCTTAGCTTCCAATGGAAAGCTCGCTGCATCGTCCATCCAAGGCTACCAAGACTGTCTATCGAAACCTCCCTCAGCAAGTCATCCTTTAGTGCGTCAATTAGTATATTTGTATCTACCAAGATTAGAGGCTTCAACCCTAGACTCCCCAGAGTCTTCCTTTCTCGGACAGATATTTTCCCGGACTGTCTGGTGAATAAGTTTCTCTGGTTACTCCGAAGGATTTTCTGTTCCCTACCTTCGAACTCTCCCGACGCCAAAGCCCTCTCAAACATCCGAAGCGCACGTATCGGGCTCGACTCAGCAACTTGTTCTATTATCGTCACAATTGAGTATGTATCCTTGACCTTCGACCTCATTTCTGAATCAAACCTCCCCTCAAGATCGGACCTTCTAGTTTGAGAAGAATGACTCATTTTCATTATAGCAGCAAGAACCCTTCCCTGGAACGGACTCTGAGGTAGGCCATGCTCAACAGGGTACAATTTTATCGACTCAAGAATTTCTAATATTGACACATCGGGCATATCAGCCTCCTCGTCGCGGACCTCATTAGTTGCATGATCTATGATTCTGGATGTGGCGCCAACTCGATCGTTTTCCGCATAGTCCTTACATGTTCTTAGGTACATTTTGAAACGATTTGTCACTGAGGCGGAGAGTGTTGGATATGCATCTATCAATGAAACTGCTTCCTTCCAGCCCCCTGCGTGGGCAAAGGAGATTAGAGACCATCTGAGGAAAATTGCGGACCTCTCTATATCATCGTCAATAAGTTTGGTGGCTGCGTCTTTGTATGCCCAAGCAGCTCCTACGAGATCACCACTCTTCTCTAGCAAAGCCGCCTTTACAATCTGATACTCAGCACTATTCCTATCGTTTTCTCTGTACCAAGAATCAAGTGACTCTAGGCCAACTGAGTGTTCGAAAACTAGGTCTGAAGCGAATCTTATTGTCCTCATCGAGACTTCCTCCCTGGAGACAATTTCTTCTAACGAAGTCACTGCCTCTTCTCTCCTATCGGAATCTCCATTTTGGAGATTTATCGCAGCCCTGTTTAATATTAGAGCATTAATTACAGCCTCAAATAGACGCCTCTCCAATACGGTCAAATCAGCCTCGTTCACTGAAGTAATAAGTTTCTCAATTCTGACTTCCTTGACAATTCCATCACCATCTGGCCCAAGTGCCATTCTCACTTCTTTCAGTGTCTTCAGGCCATCAGAGTCTAGTTTATCGTGAACAGCTTCAAGGTTGCTGCTTATCCCGTCAAGTAGTGATATCAATCCAACGCTCACATCGGTTAGAATTTCGTCTTTGTCAGCTTCATCTATTGAGTCTAAAGCAACCCTCCGAGCCTCATTCAATTCAGTTGAAATTCCAACTGAATCCTTTGCGGCTATCAAGTGCCAAGCCATCATGACACGAAATGGATACGCCCTCTGTAGAGAGGCCTCTTCGATTAGGAAGTCAGTGAGTCCCTTAATTTCCGCAGACATCGTGAACGAGGAAACAATCTCATCGGTATATCTTATTTGATCTATTTTCTTTAGTAATCTAGACGCCTCCATCCTGATCTGAGTAGGAGAATTTTCATGAGTTAGAGCCAATCTAAGACACTCTTCATCAAAATCCTCTATCCCCATAATTATCGAGTTAAATGAGGTATTTGCCGAATCCTTTGCCATTAGCTTCAGACAAACATCAAGCCCCCTGTAATCAATTACTGACCTCCCATCAATGTATTTCAGAGCAAGGGAGTAATCTTGCTTTTCATAGAGTGCCTCTGAAGCTAGCCAAGCTAGCTTATTCGGAACGACCCTGCCCGATTCTTCTACAATCGAAACCCCCTCCATGATAATATCCAGAGACATATCTTCTGGGTATAGATCGTCCCTGAGCCATCCCTCGGTCTTAATCGAAACAGATAACTGGTCATCTAGATCACCTTGTATGGCCAACTCCCAGTCTAAGTCATCTCCATTCCTGAGTGAGATAAGCATGCAAATTCCTGAAGCAATATCCTTAGCTCTCCCATTCAAATTCTCTAGCACAATACTAGCATTTTCTGAGCCCGCTGCTGCGAGAAGGATACCTTCGAGCAGAGCGCCGTCATTCTCTAGTCCGGAAAGAGAGAGACTCATCCACTCCTCCCACCTCTCAAAACGAGGTTTGCCAATAAGATCCTTCCTAATTTTGGCGATTGTGTCTTTTTGCGATAGAGAAAGAGGGAACGGAACATCTAGTCCCAGCCACTCTCTCAAGCTACTTCGATTTTCGAAGTCTATCTTCGAACCTTCCAGCCATGTATCGTAATCACCAGAGGAGTCCTCCCTCTTCAATACCGGGAACAGTCCAAGCTCTGCCAATAACGGAGACTCTCTGGCCATTCTTCCCCAAACAGGATGAATCCCTTCCTCGCATTTCTTTCTAATCGACTCCATTCCAGACTCATAACCATCATCCCAAGAATTCTTCATCCTATTTTTTTGAACAATTAGAACCGCCAATCTGTATCCAGGGGGCATACTCTTTCCATCGATCACACTCTTAGGGGAATCTATTGCATCCTCCAGTCCTCTGACCTTTCCTCTTCCCCCTCTCCTTCCGACTCTTTTGGCCCTGAGCACACTCTCTTTGTTGCTATCAGAATCAGGCCTCTCGATTTCTTCCCTAGTTGCTCCAATCATGGCTAGGGCCTTCCATTCCTTACTCAGTCCCTTGAAGGGGGACGATCTCTGCATCATGCTCCTCCTTCTTTGGACGTCGTCTCCTGCCTTACGTAACTCATCCAAGCATTCGAGAAGCCGCTCTTCCACAGTACAACCCTACCTATCGGCCCATGCGCTCCATACATCAACACATCGCCTTGCTATGCAAGGCGTCAGTAGAGGAAATAAGTAGACACGGTACGGGCGATACATGGATTTTCTCAGAATAGCCATTCTGATGGCTCATCCAATACTGTCAATCATGCTCATATGGGCATTCATGAGACAGAGATCATGGAGACGAGAGAAAACACATCTCAGACAAAACGAGAAGGCCGCCGCCATTCGAGAGCATGAGAAGACTGGAAACAGAATAATGGGATATCTCCTACTGGTTATTGCTGTGGCTTTCGCTTCTAGGATAATTGACTCAATTATACGTGGTGATGAACTGACCGATGCATCAAAGCAGTTAATGCCAGGCCACTATCATGGCTGGGCAGGAATACTTGCCTTACTGCTTATGTCTAATCTTTGGTACCT
>PBZE01000027.1 GCA_002730095.1 Methanobacteriota archaeon
CTCCATTTGTTTGATTCGCTAATCGTCACCTCTACTCCGGCGTCTATTGACACTGCAACAGCCGGTTGTCCATAGACAACTGCATGCTCCCCAAAAAGAATGCATTTGCCCGGCGCGAACGCAGTAACCATACATCCCGCCCGTAGTCAAAGGAAATTAGTATTGGGATGGGGTGCTTTCATCGGTTGCTTCAAGTCTAACTACCGTTTGGAGCAGTCGAAGGCAGTTGCCGAATGTGATAATTATGGAGCATCCACTATTGCAGTCATATGGTCCATTGGAAGGTTGGCAAATATTGCTGGCAATAGGAGTAATCTCAATTGGTTTCTTCACCTATCAGGTCCAGAAAGCAACTAGACTGGTTATGTTGGGATCTTCTGACGATAGGTTTGATTCTTGGAGCACCAGAATTGGAGAATTCATCTCAGGATGGTTGTTCCAAAAGAAAGTTCTCAGGGATAAGGTTGCAGGGATTATGCACGTCCTGATGTTCTGGGGGTTCCTTATGCTATCCACGGACATGTTCGATCTAGCAACTGCAAATGCATTTTCCGAGAAAGTTCTTCCAGAGATCTTAGTTGGCCCTTGGAATGGGATAGTGGAGTTAGGATACTTCATGGCACTTATCGGATGCGTTAGCGCCCTAATTAGGAGAGTAGTCTTCACGCCTGAGAAACTCAAGGGAAAGTCCCAGTTAGAGGGGAATGCAATTCTATTGCTAATCTTCACAATTACGACTACTTCATTCATGGTCGAGTCCGCTGAGTCACCCAGTGCTTTTTGGGAGCCGGTGGGGCACTGGTTTTCGGAACAAGGGCTTTCAGAGCAGACTGTCATCTTGTCATATTGGGCACACATGCTTGCAATCTCGGTTTTCTTATTCTTGATTCCACTATCGAAGCACATGCATCTGGTAATGGCCGTTCCTAACGTCTTCTTTCATGACGCAGGACCAATGGCTAGAATGAGGCCATTAGCAACTGGGGATGACGGTAAGGCGGTACCATTGGAAGATCTGGATATCGACTCTTTTGGAGTTAGCTCATACAATCAGTATTCATGGAGACAGCTCATTGATGGATGGTCATGTACCTCTTGCGCCAGATGTCAGGACGTATGTCCTGCATATGCCTCAGGCAAGGGCTTGAACCCCATGCAAGTCATACATGATGTGAGGAACTACGCCAATGAACACGCACCTATACTGCTCTCTGGGAATCAGCCCGAAGAAACAATCCTCGAGAGGATTACGGAAGAGGCCGTCTGGGCATGCACCACTTGTAACGCCTGTGTCGATGTCTGCCCCCTCTACATTGAGCATGTTCCAAAGCTCACAGATCTCAGGAGGAATGCAATGATGGAGACAATGGAATATCCAGAGGTCCTCAACACTGCAATGGGCAACATAGAATCTGCATCTAACCCCTATGGATTCGGGGCCCACGAGAGGGCAGACTGGGCATCTGACCTGGGAGTGAAAATCGGGGAGCCAGCAGAGTACATCTACTTCGTTGGCTGTGCAGCAAGTTTCGATGAGAGGAATCAGAAGGTAGCCAGGTCTACCATATCTCTCCTGAAGGAAGCAGGCCTAGATGTGGGGATTCTCGGCATGCAAGAAGGATGCTCAGGAGATCCGGCTAGAAGAGCGGGAAACGAGTATCTTTTCCAAATGCTCGCAGAAACAAATATGTCTACATTCGAAGAACTAGGCGTCAAAAGAATAGTCGCCTCGTGCCCCCATTGCTTCCACACACTAGGAAAAGAGTATGGGGACTTCGGGGGAGACGACTTGGAAGTATTCCATCATTCCGAGATTATAGCTAAGTTGCAACAGGAGGGAAAACTTCCAGAGGCAGAGAAGAACGGAAGGTCGATCACGTTCCATGATCCCTGCTATTTGGGGAGGATAGGAGATATCTTGGACGCTCCTAGGTCGGTGATTGGCGGGGTCGACAAAGAAACTGAGAGGCACGGCAAGGAATCATTCTGTTGCGGGGCAGGAGGGGCTCAGATGTGGATGGAGGAGGACGCCGATAAGAGGGTAAATGAGATCAGAGCTGCAGAGATAGCAGAGACCGGGTGCGATACTGTAGCTGTAGGTTGCCCATTCTGCTCTGTCATGGTGAAGGACGGCCTAGATGCAGTTGGTGCTGAAATGGAGGTTTTGGACGTTGCTGAACTACTATGGGAGCAGATCGTAGCTAGGGACTTGGAGATTCATGATAAATCAAAGAATAGGACTGGAAAGGCTAGGATATGGAAGTCATCACTATCCGATTTGGTTTAATTTCCTATATTTCTAGAATGAGCCATAGAGAATGTCATAAGCGGGGTCGCTGAGCCGTAGTCATGGATGACACGTTCTCATTCCTCGGGATGTCCGTACCTAATTTGGCTAGATACTTTGGTTCTCTACTGGTGATTTGGGGAATTATATCATTCGCTCTAGCAGATTTTGACCTCGATGCTAAGACTGCCTTAATTCCAACTGTCATGGGGGCTCCAATGCTCCTCTTGGGAATCTTATCTCTGAGAGATGAGAAAAATAGGCATCACTACATGCATGCTTGCATGGTCTTAGCATTAATTATGGTATTCAGCCCGCTATCGATGTTTGCAATGATGGGCCGTCCCGACTCAGACCTGACTCTGGTCTCACTAATCATTCTCATGTCTTTGGGATCTACATTCATGGTGGCCGGAATCAAATCATTCAGGCATGCTCGAATTCTTCGAGAATCTTCAGGTGTTTGATTGAAGCCAATAATCGGCATAACTTGTTTCATGCGTGAAACAGTTTATGGCAACTGGCAAAGGCATGCTGCTATCCTCCCATCTGCATACGTTTCTATGATCGAAAAGGCAGGAGGAATACCTCTGATAATACCTCCAGCAGGCGATATGACGATTCTATTGGATAAAATCGACGGTTTGATTGTCTCGGGCGGACCTGACGTTTCTCCGTCTCTTTACAATCAAGAACCAGGTCCAATGACGTTGGAATTTTACCCCGAACAAGACGAAACAGAAATTGCCCTGATTTCTGAGGCGTTAGAAAGAGACATGCCTCTATTGGGAGTCTGCAGGGGGATGCAGATCCTCAGTATCGTCCACGGAGGGAGTCTCCATCAGCATCTGGATGATACTCCTGGTCATGAGGGGCACGGCGGATACGATGGGGCCTCTACCGAACACTCCCTCTCTGTCAAAGAGGGCTCTCTCTTAGAGAAGATAATGGGGGGATCATTTACCGTCAACTCAACTCATCATCAAGGAGTAGCAAATGCAGGTGAGTTATCCATATCGGCTTTAGCTCAGCATGATGGCTTAATCGAGGCGGTCGAAAGAACAGACAAGAAATTCTGCATCGGAGTTCAATGGCATCCGGAGCGCAAGGGTCATGACCAACTGTTCTCGGCACTTGTCGAAGCGGCGAGAGGTTGATGACGGGCGGCCCACTAGAAGGGGCAATGACGCTTAGGGTATACGACACCCGTTCTCGTTCGAAGAGGGTTCTAACCCCTCTAGAAGAAGGCAAGATTGGAATCTATGCATGTGGGATAACGCCCTATTCCCCTAGTCATATAGGCCATGCGAGACAAGCAATAGCGTTTGACATAATCGTTAGATGGCTCAGAAAGACCGGCTATGAAGTTAATTACATCTCCAATTTTACCGATATTGATGACAAGATAATTGCTGTCTCACAGGAAGAGGGAGTCGATTTCTTGGAAGTAGCCAATAGGAATATAGAAGATTATTTCACCGTGATGGATAAATTGAATGTCATCAGGGCTAATTCTTACCCGAGAGTCACTGAGACTATCCCAGAGATAATCGAGATGATAGGGGATTTGATCAGAAAGAATCACGCCTATGTTTCAGCTGACGGAGTCTACTTCGAGATAGATACCGCACCTGAAAAATACGGCCAATTAACCGGACAGACACTAGAGATGGTCAGAAAGGGTGCTGGTGGCAGGGTGGCCGAGACGGGATCAGGGAAGAGGGATCATCGAGACTTCGCATTGTGGAAGTCAGCCAAAGAAGGTGAGCCAAGTTGGGACAGCCCATGGGGCCATGGAAGGCCAGGTTGGCACATAGAGTGCTCCGCAATGTCATTGAAACACTTAGGTGAGAGATTCGACATACATGGAGGGGGCACGGATCTGCTATTTCCTCATCATGAGGCAGAGATATTCCAATCAGAATGTTGCCTCGGGCACGACCCAGTGGTCCAATACTGGTTACACAATGGGATGATCAACGTAGATGGTGAGAAAATGAGTAAATCAGAGGGAAATTTCTGGACCGTAAGCGAAGCCTTGCAGAATGTAGATCCTCTAGTATTGAGATACGCACTGATTAACGCCCCATATAGGCAGCCAGTAGATTTCAATACAGTCATGATTGAAGACTCAAGTTCCCACTATGGACGACTCCTGTCTTCCTATTCCGAGGCTCTTCATGTTTCAAAGGAAAGTCACATCGGCCAATATGAGATTGAATCTCTCAATATATCTTCAGAGAGGCTCATCAACGGAATGAATGACGACTTCAACACCAGGAAGGCACTAGTTGAAATCCAGGTAGTCGTCAAGGAGCTTGCTTCACTACTCCAGTCAAATGATAGGGATCCAATTCGTATTGGCGAATATGTAACTTGGCTAGAGGAATTTGCAGGCGGAGTTTTGGGGATTTTACCCCCTAGGAAAAGTGCATCCGAATTTTATGAGAACAAGCTCTCCAGAAGGTCAGAAATTGAATCTGAGGTTGAGAGGCTATTGGAGATGAGGGATGTTGCTAGAGAATCAAAGGATTGGTCAAAATCAGACAAGATTAGGGACGAGCTCCATGAAATGGGTGTCGTCGTAGAGGACGGGCCAGAGGGAACAAGATGGCATGTTCTTTGAATGAGTGTGCTCTAATCACTCCTCTTCTTTCTTTAGTAAGTTAAAATTGCCACGAAATGCGACTCCCAAGAAGCCCACTATCAGTAATAACGCAATTATGCCTTGGATGACAAAGCCATCATCACTGGAACTCCCATTTTTCCCATCCTCTCCTGGTTCGGAGACTACAGATGATGTATCTTCTACATACTCGACGTTGTGTCTACACTCCACTTCTTCAGGATAGTCCCCAGCATCCATGCATATCCGCCCAGGCACTGTGAATGATTTTGATACCTCAAGCTGACAGAAAGCTGTAACTCCTGATACGATACAATCCTCTGTATCTTCCATGACTACTAAGATTGATCCGCAAAGGAGTATCTCACCCTCTCTCTCCACTAAAGATGGATGACTGGACAGACATTCCTCCAAATGAACACCGTCCTCTAGAGTTGTTACATGAGGGATATATCCCCCCCTAGGGCCAAAACTACTGAAAAAATCAGGTAGAATTGGACGAACAGTAACAACGGTTCCGCCACTATCGGTGATATTCGTTGCTATTGGATCAGCACCCCCTACCGTTCCACCGATTCTATGGCCATCCTCGTCCAATTCTATATCATAGAATTCTGCCCACAAATCTATACTTCTCCCATTCTGGAATGAAGGAGTTCTATTCAGAACATCGAAGTATCGATCATCCCCCATTGTGAATAGATATTCTATGGGTACATCCTTTCCATCATTACACGCACTGAGGTAATCCATCATTTCAGAATAGGACTGCTGCGCCTCAGGGACTCCTTCGTAAGTTATGTCAATTGCCTTGGAGAAACCATCTCCTTGAATGATCTCAACTTCATCATCCAAAGCCTGCATTACGTCAATGTCCCCGAAAACAGGAAGTCCACCTACAACAACCAGCCTCACATCGGGATCCACTGCCTCAATCACATTTCTGTATGGGTCCGCTTCAAACGTGTCCAGTACGACCAAGTCAGCAGCAAGGCCCTCCCTAATTCTGCCCGTATAATCAGACCATCCAATGGCGTCCACTATGTTAGTGGTAATCGTCTGAACTAGCTCATAATCAGTGAATATATCGCCAAGTACGTTCCTGTCCCACCAATCCGCAGTCTTCAGCTCATGCATAGAACTCTTAGAGCCAGAGGGAGACCAATCAGGCCCGATCATTATGTTGACTCCTTCTGCCTTTGCTGTTGCTATATCTGTCGTTTCCCCATATAGGAGAAGGTTAGATGTGGGAGACCAAGCAAGACTTCCTCCAACAGATCCAAGGGCAGAGAATTCCGTTTGTGTCAGTCCAGTTCCGTGAATGATGACTATCTCGCCTACTAAGAGATTATTTTCAACAAGAATATCAAATTCTGCCCTGCTGGATTCATCAATCCCCTCAGCGAGATGAATGAACCATGCATTCAGACTTCCAGATGAATTTCTATCCTTGATGTGATTTCCTTCATAGTCAGATTCCAATTCGGTTACTTTGGTCCAAATTCCATCTCCTCCGAAGTTGTAGAGCTCTATGTTTCTAGCAAGCATTGTCTCGAATGTATCCGTATTACGATTCGCGCTTCCTTGCAGGGCAGTATTCCCCCCAGCTATGGCTCTTAATTCGGCAAACCTCATGGCCGATGAATCTTCGATCGAGCAACCAATATCCTTAGCATCACTGTATCCTGAATAAGACTGCCACTGATACCTATTCTGCCAACCATCAGTTCCATGATCCCAAAGCGGAATAAGATTGTATTTCGCATGATTGTGAGGGTCTATGAAACCAGGGTAAATGGTGCCGCTTGTGGGAATTGAAACTACACCTTCCGCAGATTCTGGATCCGGCTCAGACGAGCTCCAGATTTCTTGAATGATCCCATCTACTATCAGAATCCTACCATCATCAATGACGTCAGTTTGTGATTCCATGGTAACAATTCTGCCTTCTAAGATGTACTCCCCTCTGTGGATGTTATCTTCCTCTGGCTGTTGAGGATAGCAGCTACCCATCAAGTGGTTCACACCGACCCACTCCTGATCATTAGGTCCACCTGGGGTAGGGCTCCAGTCAGAAAGCTTGGACCAACTACCATTGCTAGCATATCCGTAAGGGATTCCATAGTCAGAGTCCTCTGCATCATAGCTAACCGAGTCTATCTCGGAGCCATCTACATCGCTGATTCTGACCGAATCTCCTTCCCAGTAGTTGAATTCAATCTGAGTTTGGGCCCTGTAGAATACCACATATGCCCCCGGCCCAATTACAGTTCCCCACGCGATACTACACATCGGCGAACCACCATTCTCTATGTCGTCTATCAGCCACCCCCCGATATCGATAGATTGCTCCGTTGGATTATGTAGCTCGACGAATTGATTGGAGAATCTTCCTATCTCACCATCTCCATTCCAGTCTATCCCCCCATATTCTTCACTATTGGGAGATACGTAGATTTCGTTGATGATGATGGATTCACCACTTGACTGAGCAGAAGATGTCATAATCGGAGAGTAAACAATCAGTACCATCAATGCAGCTACTGCTACGGCCCCGGCGCGCATGTCACCTCGATGCAATGATATGACTTCAACCCAACTATCATGCCCAACTAGGGCGAAGTGCGAAATAGCACTCTATTTCCCCGAGATATATGGCAGAGGCCAAGTTTACTGCAGCGATTATGTTGGCTATCATGATGGCCAGCGTATCGATGTCAGGATGTTTGCATGATGCAATCCAAGAAGCATTCGAAAAGCCGTATCCAGAATGGTACGGGGAAATGCAGTATATCGAAGACCCAATGAGCCATTCAGATTCATGCTCCAGTACTCCTTGCGTTAGGAACTTCACAATTGGGGACCCGTTCTTGAATGAGACATGGGACGAGGTGGGTTGGGCCGTATTCGGAAACGCTGAGGGCGGAAACTGCTGTGAGCACTATCTAGCAGCCACTAAAGAGGGCTGGATCCTGAATTTCGGAGGGGAATACCCTACATGGTCAGAGGATAGAGGACACACATGGCAAGAATATCGCCCATCGGTATTCTCGCAATTTGGGTGCATGGAGCCCAAGCCAACTGTCCCTGGACAAGAGGGCCTTGGAGAGGGAAGCATCATTCAGGCTACAAATGGCGATTTGATTTCCATGGGTTGGTTCCCATATCCCAGTACCAGTGGGGCCGATCAGTTCTACGCATTTTTCTATGACTCCGATGAAGGGGAATGGAGTTGGTGCTTCAATAGGACTCCCGAGCCATTCTATGATAGGTCATGGCAAGTAGAGGTGATTGGGCCAATCAATGGAGGGCTCTATGGGAATGGGCCGTGGGCAAGCCTAGTAATCTCCAATTTCTGGCATCAAGTGCAGAACGTTGGAGGGCAGATATCAACAGACGGCTTGAACTACGAATACTTCGGTTTCCCAGATCGAGATTCTAATTTGGATATCATGGAAGTAGACTTGAATCCCTCGGAACTAGGGCCAGAGTGGGATTTCACAAAGCCTCACAAAGAAATGAGGGCATTTCCAGTTCCTTCGGGCGGACTTTATTTCCCAGACTATTTCATCGATGGGAGGGATGCATTTCTCGATACGTCTCTCAATTGGTGGACTGGGGTCACATTAAATGGAAACTCACTCCCTTCACAGTATTGCGCCCTTGACTCCTCAACTGCATTACATTGCGTTACTACCAGCAATTCCAATCTTACACATTTACTTTCATGGGACGGGGGAGAGAGCTGGACGAACCAATCATACGATTTATCCACGGAGGCCACGGGAATAGAAGAGTGGGAGTTCCACTCCAGCGGCGTGCATGATTTATTCGTGCTCAATGTGAGGTATCAGAGCTCTTCCGGCCCTGATGTCGATCTGGCTTGGCATGTTAGGGACTTCTCGGAGAGCATGTTGCCCGACTCTAGGACATATATCGGGCAAGGCGATCTCGACTCGACATCAGGAGCAGGAAATGATATCAGATTTGACTTCGCTAGTATGGGAATCCTTCCAG